>CAYGZB010000054.1:0-4358 GCA_964354325.1 uncultured Candidatus Bathyarchaeia archaeon
TTCCGTGGAGATCCAAGGAAAAATCCACGTGCCGACTTATCTGCGATATCTACACACCTGACAACAAGCGGTTTCAAGGAGACCCGCGTTACGTCTTGGAAAGAGCGATCGAAAAATGCAACAAAGCAGGGTTCACCTTCAAATGCGCACCTGAACTAGAGTTCTTCTTGGTGAAGGAACAGACAAACCCGATTCCTGCACCGATGGATCTGGGTGGATACTTCGATCTCGTTCCCGGAGACCTTACTGAAGACCTAAGAAGAGACATTGCGGATACCGCTGAGAGTTTCGGAATAGCGATTGAAATCGCTCATCACGAGGCTGCGCTTGGACAAAACGAGATCGACTTCGAATATGACGAAGCCCTCGTTACCGCTGACCGTGCTGTCACGATGAAGATGGTCACAAAGTCAGTAGCTGCCAGAAATGGATACACTGCAACATACATGCCAAAACCTTTTGCCAACGTAAACGGGTCCGGCATGCATGTTCATGAGAGCATGTGGACGGCTGACGGCTCAAGAAACATGTTCTACGATGATAACCAGGCGACAGGATACCTGTCTGAGATTGCGCTTCATTTCATTGGAGGTCAACTTGGCCACGGCCGAGAGATTTGCGGGGTTCTATCGTCTTGGCCCAACTCGTACAAGAGGCTTATTCCAGGTTTCGAAGCGCCTGTCTATGTCGCGTGGGCGCATAGAAATCGATCCCCTCTGATACGTGTACCCGATTTTGGAAAGAGAAAGAATGCTGCTCGCATGGAGATCCGCTGTCCGGATCCTGCTGGAAATCCATATCTGCAGTTCACAGTGCTGTGCCTAAGCGGACTCGACGGTATTTTGAAGAAGGTAGAAGCTCCGGAACCCACAGAACTGAATGTCTACCAGTTGACGTATGAAGAACGGAAGCAGCGTGGAATAATTTCTCTGCCCGAGTCTCTTTCGGAAGCTTTGAAGGAGATGGAGAACAGCGAATTCGTCAAAGAGGCTTTGGGTGAGACGGTATACGAGAACTACCTGAAAGAGAAGCATAAAGAGTGGGATCTGTACAGGACGCAAGTGAACCCGTGGGAAGTGGAAAGATACATAAGAAAACTATAATCTAATGATTCAACATGTCTGAAAAGCGCATTAATTATGCGATTTTGGAATAGAATTCAGGATTTGAAAAGAATCGCACCCAGAACGAAATGCACCACGGTAGTTGTTCTGATCGTCACGTCCATCTCGTTTTCTGGTTTCTTTGGGTCTTTTCAGATCTGTTGCAACAATCTTTTCCGGTTGGAATCTTCTGCCCGTGAAGACATTCAGTTGGGTGCCCGAGTTTCTTGCAGATCGCCTGAGCCATCCCCTCGCTCATATGATGTTCGAATCCACATGCCGACTTCTCGTCCATTGGAACTCCAATCGATCTTTCCATGAGTAGCTCCATCAGTCTGTGATTTCTGACTATTCGCCTTGCGACTGCTTTTCCTTTCGGTGATAGTAGGATCCCTTCGCCAATTGTGTAGCTTACATATCCTCTGGCGTCTAGGCTCTTGAGCATCTCGACAACACTCGGCATAGATAGGCTGAGCCTTTTCGCAATTAGACTCACCCGGACCATTGGTCGACCTTGTTCCAGGAGGATCCATATCGCTTCTAGGTACTCCTCCATTCTTTCACGGTCACATTCACCTATGAAGTGGTCTTCAGCGGATCTTGCAATCAATTGGGTCCCCGTTCTTGTATTGGTTTGCACTTGATTTAAATATTAGGGCTTCCGAACATTGTTAGGCTATCCTAACAAAAGTCCGATGATGGATTTGGGTAGAGTCGCAAAGTCTTTTGCCGTTTCCGGCGGTCTGGTAATCATAGTTCTTCTGGCTTTGATTGCTGGAACTGGAGTCCAAACCACAAACAGTGAGAAGTTGACGGTGGCCGCAACTTTTTTTCCGATCTATGATTGGACTTTGAATATCGTAGGCGACAAGGCGACTGTTGTGAATCTCACTCCGCCCGGAATGGATCCTCATGAACTTGATCCGAAACCTCAGGATCTTTCTCTGATAATGTCTTCCCGATTGTTCATTTACAATGGAGCGGGCATTCAACCGTGGGTTGAGAAAATCCTTCAAACAATAGATCGATCTCGAACACTTGCTGTGGATATAAGCTTGGGGGTTGACATCATGCACAGTGAGTTAGGTCAACCCGATCCGCATATCTGGCTGGATCCAATCTCAGTCATCACGGCGATTGAGAATATTGAGCTTGGCATGTCACATGTCGATCCAATGAACTCAGCTTACTACAGACAGAATACTCAGGAGTACCTGGCTCGTCTGAGAGCGGTACATGAAGCTTTTGCCGCGAACTTGACCTCTGTGCGAATCAGAACCTTCATAACGTTTCATGAAGCATTCGGATACTGGAAAAGGGACTACAATATTACTGAAGTAGGCATCTACGGTTTCGATCCTGAGGGCGAGCCGAGTGCGGCCCACATTCAAGAACTTGTAGATCTCGCAAAGACCTATCGAATTACCACGATTCTTGCAAGCAACCTAGATGATCCACATTGGTGTAAGGTTCTGGCGGACCAGATTGGAGGCCGTGTTAGCATTCTCGACCCGCTGGAAGGTCCCACAGAAAAACAAGCCCAGACCGGAGATTACACGTACATAAGTCGTCTTTATCACAATATTGCAGTTTTGAAGGAGGCATTAGACTAGGCACTGTGGTCAAGGTGTTTTGAAGTGGAAACAATTGTTGAAACCAGAAATCTGTCAGTGAACTTCGGCGGTGCAATGGTCCTTCAAGACATTTCTTTGGAGATTCACAAGGGTGACTTCGTTGCTTTAATGGGCCCCAATGGCGCTGGAAAGACGACGTTCATCAGAACAGTGCTTGGTTTCATCCCTCCATCGAGCGGGAAGATCATGCTTTTCGGAAAAGAGATCGAACAGTTCAAGGAACGCTACAGAATCGGATACGTTCCACAAAGAGTATATTTCGAAAAAAATTTTCCAATCAACGTATCTGAGGTAGTTTCTCTCGGTCTTGTAGCAAGATCTGGTCTGCTTCATCATATCAACGTTGATGACAGACGCAAGGTAGTCCAAACACTCCAAAAGGTCGGGTTGGGTGGCTTTGAAGACAAGCGTGCAACGGAATTGTCAGGAGGTGAGCAACAACGCGTCCTCGTGGCCAGAGCGCTGGTCGGACAACCTGACCTTCTGATACTCGATGAGCCTACCACAAGCACCGACGTTCATTTCAGAGAGAAGTTCTGGGAGATGCTTTCGAAACTCAACACGGAAGATGGGATGACGATACTCATTGTGACCCACCAGTCGGATATCAAACCCCCAGAAAATGCGAAAGTGGCGATTCTTAACAAGAGACTGGTTCACTACTGCGGATGGGAAGCCTGCAAAAGCTCATCCGAATGCCAGGCATTCACCGGAATTCATCCCTAGATTCATTCGAGATGTGGAAATTGGAGCTAGGAATACTGGGTTCAACATTTGCCCAAAGGGCCCTGCTCGCGGGTCTCATGTCAGCCATAATCTCTGGAACGATGGGAGCATTCCTAGTTCAACGTAGACTATCGCTGCTCGCCGACAGCCTGGCCCACACATCCTTTGGAGGGATAGCACTAGGTCTATTCTTAGGAGTAAATCCGCTGCTCTCAGCGCTCTTTGTATCAATTCTCGGAGCAACTGCTCTAAGCGAGCTGAGAAGGAGAACCACACTGAGTGGAGACGCCATGACGGCAGTCATTTTTTCGTCCGGTCTAGCCCTTGGCGTGATCGTGGTAAGCTTGGGCAAAGGTTTCACGGTGAACGTCTTCGGGTTTCTCTTTGGAAGCATTCTACTCGTAGGGATCGATGATCTCTTGGTAACAGTTGTCATATTGCTTGCAGTTCTACTGGGAATTGGTGCATTTTACAAGGAACTCGTGTACATGATCTTCGACGAAGACGGCGCCAGGGCCAGCGGCGTTCCAGTGACTGCACTTGACTACTTGCTCATAGGGCTAGCATCAGCAGCCGTAGTGGGATCAATAAGGGCCGTAGGCGTCCTACTAGTTTCCGCACTCATCGTCATGCCGAATCTAGCCGCTGCCGCAGTCGCTCGAAGCTTCAAAGAATCAATATTTGTCGCACAAGCATTCTCCGTGATCTCCGTTCTTATCGGGATACTGGTTTCATTCCACTTGAATCTGGCCGGAGGAGCTGCCATCGCAGTATCAGCCATCCTAATCTATGTAGGGACCGTAGTATTCAAGCAGGCATGGGTGAAATTCTCGTCACGATCGGTTCTGGCAAGAAACAACTTGACTCAGAACCCTGTCCAATGAACCGCCGAACT
>CAYGZB010000054.1:4458-6799 GCA_964354325.1 uncultured Candidatus Bathyarchaeia archaeon
TGGGTGCAGCCATCGTGCTAAACTTGGTCTCAATCTTCTTGATTATGGGCAGGTCATTCTTTGCCAACTTTGGTATTCTTGTCGAAAATGCTCACAGCTTCGGTCCTGCTGTGACTTGGTTTCACGCCACTGTTGGAGGGCTAGCAGAAGTTCTGGGGATTAGTTTCCTCATTAGGCATCCAAAAAAGTTGAGGATCTCCATGCGCCTGACTGCAGGTCTTTGGACTCTCGCACTGATGCTTGGAATAATATTCTATATGTACTACTATGTTCTCCACGCCTAGGTCCGCACGGGTTTACGGCTGATCAGAACGGACACTAAGCTCTGCATTGAGGACGCCGATTATGGAGTGTCCTTTTCACGTATGAGAGACCTAGAACATACCAAGGTATCACAGCAACAAATCTCAAAACAAATCTAGCGGTCCTATGGATCCGGTCAAATGACACAAGCAGATTGTATGGTACCGGAGACAACAAGAAGAACATCTGCATCGGAGAGCCGTGAAGGAAACTGAACACAAGCGTGTTTATCCATGTTAGTTGTGGAAAGATCCAGTTCTTGAGGTCTACAACAGAATAAATCAACAGCAAAGGAAAGAACAGAACGATATTCTGTTCTGAAACCCAACTTCTTGTAAGCATGAGAACGAAGAGCAATGATGATGCCCATCTAACAAGATCCATTCTAGTTTCCAGACGAGTTCTGGTAAGTGCATAGTATCCGAGTGCCAAGGATGGGATCCAAACATATCCTAGAAATGCATAACCCGCAGGGAGACTGTTCGTGTTGAACAATAGTTCATTGAGATTGAAAAGTGAAAAGCATCCTGCTCTTAGAAAATGATAGTCAGAATTTGTTAGAATAAGATTCGGGTCCCAATTGAAAATCCAGAAGGGTAGGACTGCAAACAATGCTAAAGCAATGAAGGATAAGAAAACAAATTCGAGGATTTTGATTCTATCATGATTTCTTTTTATGAACAGAAGAAACAAGGGCCCCAGAACGAGAGGAATGATCTTTAGTGAAGCTGAAAGTGCCAACAGAATAGCAGATCTTTTGATCTTTCCGTGAGACAGATCATTTGCAGATGCCATGGTTATCAGTGCTACGAGAGCGTCGAATTGTCCCCAAACAGCAGAGATGTAGATCATTAACGGGTTGAACAGCAGAAAATAGAACATCTTGTTAGCAGTTTTTGTGTCAGCGCCTTCTTGGACAGCCATCTTCTCAATCAAAAAGGCGAGAGCTATGTTGCTTATTATGCTGGGGAGCTTGATTGCAAGATCATACGCAAAGAGATTTTTTGTGGGATTGTATATTGCCAGATACACGAGTCCCAGATACAGTCCCCAAGGTGGCGGATATCCGATTCCAGGGAGTTCTTCGAAAAGGTTCGGATTTTCAAATATCAGTCTTATCGGAAACATGCCATATGGTGCCAAACCCCTTGAAACCGCATATCCAGATCCGAAGAAGACCCCAATGTCATATTGGTCTCCTAGAAACAAACCTAAGGCACATTGTACTGCAATACTGATTCCTACGAGAAGCGCCCGGTGCCTGTCTATCTTCAGTTTGATCGTCCTCAGGCGAGCTGATGTTGTTTCATCTTATCATTTTGAACATGTTGTCAGTGATCTTTTCGAAAGGTTTCCCAACCAGCCTGTATCCTTTCTCCCCAAGATATCTTCTGATCCTGAACTGGATCGCAGCTTTGACGATTGCAAACTTCAGCTTGAACTCAGAGAATTCAGAGCCGAACGTCAAATGTTGGTCGATTAGTCTGAACTTGCCTTTTGGCGGGTTTCTTATGGAATGCTTGACCTTTTCGTATAGACCGGTTCCTGGAATGGGATAGGGGAGTGTGAATGAAACATAGTTGAGAGGTAGTGACGTCGCAAATCTCAGCGTATTCAGAACAGTTCTTTCATTATCTCCCGGGTAACCTATTATGAAGAAAGCCCCGGTTTCAATTCCTGCAGAATTTGCATTCGATACAGCGTTCCTTGCAGTTTGAAGGTTGACCTGCTTCTGCATTATGTTCAAGATAGTTTCGTCGCCAGATTCTATCCCGAAATATATTCTCCGGCATCCTGCATTTCTCATTCTAGAGGCTAGTTCTTTGTCGAGCGTGTCGACACGGGAAAGACATTGCCATTTGACATCTAAGTCTCTACGATCGATCTCATCGCAAATTCTCAACACTCGATCTTTGGAGATTGTGAAGCAATCGTCAGCGAACCAAATGGCGTCGTATCCAAGAATGGAAACGGCCTCCATCTCATCAACTATGCCACGGGGCGATCTCGACCTAAAAGTGTCTCCAAAAACTGGTCT
>CAYGZB010000055.1:0-6783 GCA_964354325.1 uncultured Candidatus Bathyarchaeia archaeon
GGCTTCGCATCTTCCCCCTTTCACGTTGAAGCTGAATCTTCCTATCTTGTATCCCCGGACCCTTGATTCAGGAAGCTTAGCGAAAAGGTCTCTGACATGAGTGAAGGCCCCGACATATGTGGCTGGATTGCTTCGAGGGGTTCTTCCAATGGGTGACTGGTCTATTATGACGACTTTGTCGATGTTTTCTAGGCCCACCAGCTTCTTGAAGCGGCCTGGTTTCAGTTTTGAATGATAGAATGCCTGTGCCAAGGCTCGATATAGTATGTCGTTGAGGAGTGTACTCTTTCCGGAACCCGAGACTCCTGTGATGCAGGTGAAAGTGCCCAGTGGAATTGATATGTCGATGTCTTTTAGGTTGTTTTCGCTTGCTCCCTTGATCTCTAGCCATTTCCCATTGTTCTTTCTTCTAGTGGATGGTATGGGAATGGTCAGTTGATGAGAAAGGTATCTTCCAGTGATCGAGTTCGGATTCTTCATGATTTCTTCCGGTGTTCCGGTGGCGACCAGTTTTCCACCGTCTACGCCTGCCCCCGGACCTAGGTCGATGATGTAGTCGGATTGTTTGATTGTTTCCTCATCATGTTCCACCACAAGAATCGTGTTTCCTAGGTCTCTGAGTCTGTGAAGGATCTCCAGCAATTTTCTGTTGTCCCTTGGATGTAGACCGATACTTGGTTCATCTAGAACGTATAGAACCCCTGTTAGTCTCGATCCAATCTGGGTCGCGAGCTGCGTCCGTTGAGTCTCTCCTCCAGATAATGTGCTTGTTCTTCTGTCTAAAGTCAAGTAGCCTAGCCCTACATGAAGAAGAAATCCTAGTCGGTCCCTGATTTCCCTCAGTAGTTGACTCGCTATCTGCATTTCCTTGGTTGAGAGCGTTAATGATTCAAAGAATCGTTGCGCTTCAAGGATCGACATCTTCGAAACATCCGCGATATTCTTGTCTTGCACCTTAACGGACAAGGATTCTGGTTTCAAACGGTCGCCGTGACAGCTTGGACAGATAATCTCGCTTGTGAACTTGCTGTAGTACTCCTTCATGCTTTCGGACTTGGTTTCTCGATACCTCCTTTCAATAATATTTATGATACCTTCCCAATGGTAACCGTACGGTTCATTTCGACTTCCGTTAAGAAGATAGTCGAGCTGGTCTCGACTCAGATCCTTAATTGGGGTGTCAAAATCGAAGTCATGCCTCTTCGCTAGAGGCTTGAAGTTGGATAACACCCAACCATCGATCGGCCCAAAGAATGGTTCAATCGCGCCTTCTCGAATCGATTTGTCTCTGTCTGGGATGACGAGGTCCGGATCTATGAGTATCTTCACTCCAAGCCCCGTGCATTCTTTGCACGCGCCATAGGGACTGTTGAACGAGAAATCTCGAGGCTCAAGTTCTTCAATGTTCACTCCACAAACTGGACATGAGAGTTTCTCACTGAAGAGATAGCTCTTCTTTCCAGATTCTACTCTCACAATTCCTTCAGCGAGATTCAATGCGGTCTGTGTTGATTCCGCAATCCTCTCCGTTTCCTGTTCTAGGACCTGAAGTTCATCAATCACAATCTCGATCGTATGTTTCTTGTATCGCTCCAGAGAGACTGCACTTTCAGTCTCCACACGCTTTCCGTCAACCACCGCGTACAAGAACCCCATTCGATGGTAATTGGGTAGAATTGTCTTGTATTCGCCTTTCTTTCCTCGAACAACAGGGGCGAGGATATTAATCTGCGAGCCTTTCTCACGTTCGAGAATTCCGTCTACGATTTGTTCAACCGTCTGTTTCTCGATTATTCTGCCACATTTGTAGCAGTAGGGAACACCAATCCTGGCAAATAGGAGCCTAAGATAGTCATGGGTCTCAGTTGTTGTGGCAATCGTGGACCGCGGGTTTGAGGCTGCCGATCTCTGTTCAATAGCTATTGCAGGGGACAGTCCTTCGATATAGTCGACGTCTGGTTTGTTTAGTTGACCGAGGAATTGACGTGCGTAGGCGGATAATGATTCTATGTAGCGACGCTGACCCTCAGCATAGATAGTGTCAAATGCAAGTGAAGATTTGCCCGATCCGCTTAGCCCTGTTATGACCACCAGTTTGTGTTTGGGGATCTTGACTGTGATGTTCTTGAGGTTGTTTTCTCTTGCCCCTTTTACGATCAGCTCCTCTGGCATCACTTGTGAGCTCCTTTCAGAGTTTTTATCGTGTCTCTGATCTCAGCTGCCTTCTCGAATTCCAGCTTAGCGGCTAAATCAAGCATCTCTTCCTCCAGACTTGCGACTACTCTATGAAGTTCCACCTTAGACATTCTCTTGGCGTCAATCCTCACACGTGACCTCAGGGCGTCGGCTCGTTGAGGCCTGAGTTCGGCTAGTATTTCGCGTACTTCTTTTCGAATCGTTTCGGGAACAATCCCGTGCTCGCGGTTGTATTCTAGCTGAATCTTTCGTCGTCTGCTGGTCTCATCTATCGCTCTTGCCATAGAATCGGTAAACCTGTCAGCATACATGATGACCTGACCCGAAACGTTCCTGGCTGCTCTACCCATCGTCTGGATCAACGATGTATCCGATCTCAAGAAGCCTTCACTATCAGCATCCAAGATGGCTACCAATGATACCTCAGGTAGATCGAGCCCTTCCCTTAGGAGATTGATCCCTACAATAGCGTCGTATACGCCTACCCGCAAGTCTCTGAGGATCCCAACTCTGTCCAAAGTATCTATTTCAGAGTGGAGGTAGTGAACCTTGAGTCCTTGATCCTGAAGGTATTCTGATATGCTTTCAGCCATCTTCTTGGTGAGCGTGGTTATGAGTGTCTTCTCATTTCGTTCAGAACGTTTCTTGATTTCAACCATGAGATCGTTAATCTGACCTTTGACTGGCTTGACGACGATCTCCGGATCCACAAGTCCTGTTGGCCTAATAATTTGTTCCACAACTTGCTGGCTATGCGTGAATTCATAGGGCCCCGGAGTTGCCGACATGTAAATGGTTTTCCCAGTCTTCTTGCTGAATTCGTCGAAAGTCAATGGCCGATTGTCTCGGGCTGACGGGAGTCTGAAACCGTAATCTATCAACATATTCTTTCTTGAGAGATCACCACCGAACATACCCTGAATCTGCGGAATCGTAACATGTGACTCGTCGATAATTGTCAGGAAGCCCTCGGGGAAGTAGTCGATTAAAGTGCTTGGGGGTTCACCCTGTCTTCTCCCATCAAAATGTCGAGAATAGTTTTCGATTCCGCTGCAGTAACCGATATTCCGGATCATTTCCATATCGTATCTTGATCTCTGCTCCAGTCTCTGTGCCTCAAGCAACTTGTCTTCGATTCTAAGTTGATCCAGCCTATCCTCCAGCTCAGAGTCTATGGCGTCAAGAATTCCATTCAACTTCTCTGGAGGGGTCACGAAATGTCTTGCAGGAAACAGTAAAGTAGAATCCTTGTGGCCAACTATCTGGCCTGTGACGGGATCAAGATTCACTATATCTGCAATGTTGTCTCCCTGGAGAACGATTCGCACTGGAGTATCCTGGTTCACCTGACAGATTTCTATGATGTTTCCTCGCGCTCTGAATTTCCCTCTTGCTAGAGCTACATCATTCCTCTCATAGAGCATATCCACCAGTTTTCTTAGTATTGCATTTCTTGATACACGTTCACCTTTAGTCAGCTTGAAGGCTGCTTTCAAGTATTCGATTGGTGAGCCTATCCCGTATAGGCAGGATACGCTGGCAACAACTACGATGTCATCTCTGGTTAGAAGCGATTGAGTAGCTGAATGCCTCAGCCGATCTATCTCCTCATTTATTGAGACATCTTTGGCGATGTAGGTGTCGGTCTGAGGAATATACGCTTCCGGCTGATAGTAGTCATAATAGCTTACGAAATATTCCACAGCGTTTTCCGGAAAAAAAGTCTTGAACTCGCCATAAAGCTGAGCTGCGAGGGTTTTGTTATGTGAAATTACGAGGGTCGGTTTGTTTATTTTTTCTATGACGTGAGCTATGACATACGTCTTGCCCGTTCCAGTGGCGCCTTTTAGAACCTGCTTTTCCAGCCCATCTCGTACTCCCTTTGACAGTTTCTCAATAGCGTTTGGTTGATCGCCTTTTGGATCATATTCAGATACGAGTTTGAAACTGGAGTTTGCCGTAGGTAAGTACTTCCTGCCAACCATCGACTAGAGCCCCCCACTTTATACTTATTCTCTTACAGTCTCAGGGATTTTCGCAGTCTGATTGAGGAAGATGAGCGATGCATCTCAGTGTTGATGTGCGACTGGTTATGAGAGCCTTACACAGAGACAAACTGACCCTAAAAAAGGGGGATTATGAAAAAGGGATTTGGCGCGCGTTTCTTGCTGCGCCTGTTCTATGGTTTCTGGACCTTTATCTCGATGGTCGAAACGTTCCTTGTGTCTCCTCCCTCGCCGATCACTTCTGTTCCTATGATCACGCTGCTTACGGTCAATTTGCCTTCAAAGAATCTCCTGCGAACAACTTCGATCACGTCGACCGCTGTGCTGATAGCTCTGCCTCGAGCCTTGATTGTTAGTACCTTTGCTCCACTGCTGAAGTGCATCATTACGGCTGTTGCATAGGCCATCACTGGCTTCTTTCCGATCAGTATCGTGTCCGGTGGGATTGGAGTTCTGGGCCTAAAAGAGCCCCGATCTGCTGAAATAGGTCCTTGCTGTGGCATTTCTGTCATTCAATGTTCACCTCCGCCATTAACCCGCCTTATTGAAGTTGACAATGGAATTAAACATACCTCTGGATGAATCACCTTCTAAAATGGACATGAATGAGGTTTGGAATCGTTATCATAATAAGTGAAAAAGCTCGAAACGTGTAGTGAAGGAAAGCGCGTTGAAACGTGCTAGAAAGATCTGGAAGTGTGACTGTGGAAACGAGGACCAAGGCAGGATCATAATTGCTTTGGACGGCGAGGTTGTATGTGGAGTATGTGCCACCGTGTTGGGTGAGGTTCCAGTGCCCTTGGAAAAGCAAGAGCAGGCGGAAGGGTGGAACGAGGAGGCTGACCTCTGTAGGAAGATACTTGAAGAACACGTTAGCAGGAAAGGCTGGAACTTCTAAACCGCATATTTCAACCTGTGTTCCGCTAGCGACAAGTTGATGCCAACATCCCTCAACCCATGAAGGAGTCAACCATTCTGGAAGGAAGTGAAGATAGTCTTGTCTCAGATTCTGCTGGGAACATGTGGTTGGAGCTACGCGGAGTGGGAGGGGATCTTCTACCCTCAGAATCAAGCCAAACTAAAGCAATATGCCTCCATCTTCTCCACAGTCGAGATCGATTCCACATTCTACGCACTCCCGAAGGAACAAAATGTTCTTGGTTGGACAAGGTACACTCCGCCGAATTTTGCATTCTCAGCTAAACTACCCCAGACGATCACACACAAGAAAGCGCTTGACGTTTCGAAAGGAATTGAAGTCGACATCAAGCAATTTCTTGAAATTATGAAGCCACTTTCAGATGCTGGAAAGCTTGTTTGCATACTCGTTCAACTACCTCCATTCCTGAAATCCAACCCGGGCAGGTTAGAGTCGTTTCTGTCGATTCTACCTAGATCTCCGAACTTCGCAGTTGAATTCAGACACAAATCATGGTTGAACAGTGACACGTTTCGACTCTTGGAGAAGTATCAGCATACTTACACCATAGTTGATGAACCGCTCCTTAGCCCGGAGGTTCATGTCACGTCCAACATCGCGTATATACGCTGGCACGGACGAGGAAGCAAGCCTTGGTTCAACTACAAGTATTCAGAAAAAGAGCTCCAGGAGTGGGTTCCAAAAGTAAAAGAGGCATCTGGAAAGGCGTCGAAGGTCCTCGGTTACTTCAACAATCACTTTCACGGCTATGCGCCAGAGAACTGTCTCCAGATGCTACAGATAATGGGAATAGTGACCCCGCATGGAAATGCCGCACGACACAGACTGAGCCTGTCCAGGACAAAGACGTCAGTTGAATCTGGAACGCTTGAAGCTTGGACGGGCCCTCTTGGCGAAAAGAAACTGGAACAGCAACTGCTGGGACTCTCAAGTCAAGATATCCTGGATGCTGGCAGGTCCATGCCTGATGGAGAATTCTCTCTGCGCGAAGACAGCAAGGTAAGAATAGCTGCATATGTCGAAGACACCACGGTTGACATTGATATTGAAGAACGGGCTATCGTTCATCGTTGTCCGCTATGGTCTGAATCAATCTCAGACAAGAAGTTGTGTCCACATGTCGTAAAAGTATTTTGCAGTATCAATCCAGCCAAAGCTAAGATAGTTCTATCGGATATCTACTCGAATCTAAACATCTGGAAGTTCGTGTCAAGGTTTGCAGTCGAGTTCCCAGAATAGCCTAGAACGGCGTATTGAGAATTCGAAAGAAAGCGATATCCGGGGGTTTGTCTACGGCGCACATCATTCATATTTGCACGTGCATACGGCGTCTAACGCAACCACTTGATTCTGGGACTCAGATTCAAGTTTGATCCTTGCGGGTTTGCTGCTTCATTGCATACGCGAAACCTTGAACCCATCCCGTGAAGAATGAGGCGGGCAACCATTGTGTGAGCTCTACGTTTCCTTCCAATATCTTGATCAAGTCCCGACCGCCCATGTCAGTAGTGACCATGGTCAAGCCATAACGGGTGAGTACTTCTTTTTCATATGTGAAGCTCGATTGGCTATCCAAGCAGTCTCGCCTCATTAGATTCGTTTGCGCAAGGTGTTCGGCAAAACCACATAATAAAGATGAAA
>CAYGZB010000056.1:0-4208 GCA_964354325.1 uncultured Candidatus Bathyarchaeia archaeon
CTTGTGGTTGGGGAGTCGGTGAATTTCTAAAGTTCAACAAAGCTGAAACCTGGAACTTGGACTCGGAGCTTGTTTAGCCAATTCAAGCAGGTACCTGAATATCGTCTTCTCACTCGCTAGTCGTATATAGGCTTGAGTTTCAAATAGATTGTCAACCGAGTAGAATCAAGTTTGGGTGTACTAAAATGACGCTCGTTTGTAAGAACGGTGAGATCGTCGCAACACGTGATATACCGGAAGTCGGTTCTGATCGAGTTAAGGAATTCGTGAAGGATACTGGATACAAAGGTGACTTGGAACTGCCAATCGGCCCTTACGATCACTCACGGTACAATCACGTCGCACAGTCACTGAGATTGTTGAGAATCCTTGGAGCGCTCGAAGAAATCGCGCAAATCAAAATTGGAGATGGTGATCTGCACTTGGTGTTGCGGAATGGTAAGTCACTTTCTTTCGTGACGGGAACACTGAATTGGGATAGTAATCTAGAAAAGATTGCAAAATCCAGCAAAAGAGAAATTGGGTGATCTGTCGAGGAACATCAGACAATTCGATTTGACGTGTTGGAAGGCTTTTATGGTACTTCCGAAACAAGATTTGAATGGGGAGCTGGGTGAACCCAGCTGAGAGGATGACGTCAAGTCATCGACCCTATGAACCTGATCCGGATAATACCGGCGAAGGGAACGGGAGTTCTCAGTTAGTTCAACCCTCCCCTTGTGATGTGGGTTGAATGAAGATCCAAACAAAGATTGTAGCTGAAGTCGTTGTAAGTGTAGCTCTTGCTTATGCTTTGAACATGATCGTGATGTTCAGAATGCCCCAAGGTGGCTCTGTGACCGCGGTGAGTATGGTCCCGCTTCTATGGCTAGCTCTGAGGAGAGGCGTCCGAGTGGGGGTTATTGGGGGAATTATATTTGGCATTGTGGACATGTTTCCGCAACCGTTTGTTGTGCATCCTGTCCAATTCCTTCTTGATTACCCGCTCGCCTTCGGTGCTCTTGGTCTGGCAGGTTTCTTTCAGACACATCCGATAGCAGGCGTGTTTTCTGGAATCGCTGGAAGATTCGCGTGCCACTTCATCGCAGGAGTTGTTTTCTTCGGCATGTATGCCCCTGAAGGAATGAATCCCATAGTGTACTCGGCTATCTACAATGGTTCATACCTGATTGTGGAACTCGTTTTCAGCGTTATCGTCATGTACATTCTGGTCAAGAGAAACATCATCAAAATGTACCTCTAGCCCCGAAACGCGGAGAGCAAACGCTCGCATTTCAAGAGAGATAGAAGAGAAATAAGGATCTCTTGACGCGGCATGCAAACCCCAAACGAGCAGTGAAGCCTCGTACCTGAGCACTTGCGAGGCACAAGAAGTGCGGTTGCAAGAAGTGCGGCCAATCAAGACGACCTGAGGCTGCTAAGGCAGAATACCTAGCGTAGCTCTTGTATGTTATGTATGTAGACGAACTCGGGGTGCAGATTAGCGAAGCTCCAAAGTGTTTGTTTCACCGAATCTTTGAAAGTATGTTTTAGTACGTCGTGCCCGAAAATCGTACCTTGCATTGGCTATATTTTTCGCAGTTGAGAAAACTTTACGAGATGCCAATTACATTTGATCTTGGAGAGAGTGGATGGAATGGAGGGAAAAAGTGAGTGCTCCCCCACAGACTCGGATCCGACATCGATATTCGAGATGTTCGCGCAATCACGGACCTATCACTCACGGAGGAGTGGGAGGACGTATACTTCGCCTTTATAGCGAGATGCCAAGAAAAACACGACTAGAGATGTTCACTAGAATCTTCACGGCCTTTGCTTCTTAGGCTTCAGCATTATGATAGCTCCAAAGTTCGTTGCTCGTCAAATCGCGTTCTTTTTGTCGCTGGCGCTTCTCGAAACATTCTGAACAGAAAACCGGCCTCGTTCCGCTCGGTATGAAGGGAACCATACATTTCTCGGTTATGATCGATGAATATGAAAAGGAGGTGATATCATGCTCCTTGTGGCGCCTCAAATAAAACCAATTCCTCTACGCTCAATAACCCCTCCGGGGATGTGCTATTACCATCATAGTCTCCCAGCCACTCATATATGCGCAAGATGTGGACGACAGATATGCAGAAACTGTTCGGTACCGAGAATCGGAATAATGCTGTGCCCTGAATGCTCACATAGAATCCTGCCACCTATGGTTCCACAGACCCCATCGACAATGCCCTCCACGCCACCTTAACCATATTACATCTAGTGTCAACGGTTTTGGACACATCATACGCCGACGAAGGCAGAAAGAATAAAAATTTGCTTATTCTCGAGCGTGCAATCGCCGCATCATGAGGCATCGTCAGCTTGGTTGAAGATCTAGCTGTAACCCCGGCTTGATAAACTCCGGGCTCTTGATTGGTCTCTGAAAGGGTTAGGATCCACTCCAAAGCCTAGCTCGCTTCATCTGTAAAATGCGTTTTACGAATTTCTGCCCCGATTTGCCATTCCAGATTGTCATGGGAAAGGTGGGCACTCAGTAAAATGGAAAATGCGTTGTCTAAGGTGTATTCCGTTCCACGAATGTGATGAGGTCAGGTGGCTTTTGTTTCTTACGGACTCGGACCGCTTTGCCCCCACATTTCGGACAGGGTTCAGGTAACGGATAATCTCGCCACGTTAAGATTTTGAGCTCGATAGTCCATTCATGCCCGCATTTGGTGCGGAATAGGCGCCACTCTCTCTCGTTTCGCCAGACTTTTCGCCTTACGATACTTCAACATTATGGTATGACCAACTCGAGTTAGATAGGTCTATCCTCACGTTCTCGTTGGTGCTTCTCGTAACACGCTTACAGTACACCGGACGGCTGCCTCAGACCTATCTTTCCCAAGGGGAAACGTGCAGAGAAACCGTTTCAGAGGGAGGTGTCTCTGCTCTCAGGGGTGTAACACTCTTCATCGCGTACTCACGGGTCTCTGCCCGGAGACAATGGGCAGCATCTCGAGAGACTTGCAGCCCCATGTGGAAATGCAAGTTCAAGGGTGAAGCCACTACCGCACATGCGGCGTTGGGTGATGGAGCCTCGTGTAGACGCCGATCGAGAAGAGGGCACCGGGGCCAATGCCACACCTGGGGAAAGACCTCAGGGATCACGATCACTGCTGAGCATACACAAGGGTGTGACTACCTCATGTTCGAGGCTTATCACCGCCGACGCGCCGACGATGATCTCGGCAGCAGGTAATGCGGCGCCTGCACGAACCTTTGATGCCTAAGATACGCTCGAGAAATAGGGTCAGCGTGTGAGGATTCAGCGACAGGTCCAGATCGATCGAAACTCTTGAGAAAAAAAACGCAAGAATCAAGCCCAAACGAAAGCAAAACACATTGTATACGTGACGTAAACACGCTATATTCATTTATATCTCGTATTCTGCTTTACAGCGGTTTCGAAGAGGATATCAAGTGCCAAGTTCGTGGCTGCTCTCTCTCCTCATGGTCTGCATAACATTACCGGGATGGCTCACCGGTTTTTGGCAAAAGAAGCAGGACGGAAACAACCAGGACAATCCTTCTCCATCTGAGAAAAGCAACCAAGTGACTGGGCTGACTGCAGACGTTGAGAAGACTATGGAAGAGCTAAGGCTCTACTCTTTTGAGAAAGAAGTTCTAAGCTCTGCTTTAACAACAATCTACGAAGCTGAAGTGAAGGGGATTCTAAAAGTCTCAGAAAGAGACAGAATTTCCGAACGATACAAGAAAGAACTTCAAATTCTAGAGAGAGAGATTGAGGAAAGAAGAAAAGTTGCTGAGCTCGTAGACCTGGAGAAAGAGAAAACCGAGCTTAAGACTCATTTCTCCCAGAAGATGCAAGAGATTGAACAAAAGATTGAGCAACTGAAGTCTTTGATCGGATCGTTGCCTCCGGTTGACCTCAACAAAGTCGACAGAGAAAAGTCGCTGCCGGAGAATTTGGTACATATGGATAAAGAATTGAATGCTACAAGAAACATGACAGCCGAGGAACCAACGGAAAAAGCAACGAAGATGAAACCAAAGGGTGAGGAGAAGATGGAGGCTTTGAGGGAAGAAGTGCTCAAAGCCATAGAGAGACTTGAACAGATAGAAGGAGAGGTCTGATGCGTTGAGTTGGATTGAGAGAGCAAGGCAAGCATCAGCATCTGCCTCTGCCAGACTTGTGAAGAACGACTCTGTCATCGGAC
>CAYGZB010000056.1:4308-6754 GCA_964354325.1 uncultured Candidatus Bathyarchaeia archaeon
CAAGCATCAGCATCTGCCTCTGCCAGACTTGTGAAGAACGACTCTGTCATCGGACTTGGAAGCGGAAAGACCGTTGCCTTTGTCATCAAAGAACTTGCGATGAAGATGAAAACTGAAGGCCTCAAGATCAGAGTAGTTCCCACATCAATTCAGACTGAGATTCTCTGCGTAGAGTCCGGTCTGAGACTGACGAACCTGATCGAACATCCTAGACTTGACTTGGCCATCGACGGCGCCGATCAGGTTGATCTGAAAACCCTGAACTTGCTCAAAGGAGCCGGAGGAGCTCTTACGAGAGAGAAAATTGTGGCTTGTGCATCGAAGAAGTTTGCGGTAGTTGTGGACCAGGACAAAGTTGTGACAAATGGCCTTTGCGGGAGAGTCCCGGTTGAAGTAGTCCCATTCGGCGTAGGATATGTGATAAAAGAGATCACTCGGCTCGGCGGCAAGCCTGCTCTACGTGAAAGTGGTGGAAAACTTGGTCCGGTAATCACCGATAACGGCAACTATTTGGTGGACGCTGAATTTGGCAAGGTTAGCTCTCCCAACAAGCTAGACAGGAACTTGAGGTTGATAGCGGGTGTCGTTGAGACAGGCCTTTTCTTGGGATTGGCAGACGTGGTCCATGTCGGCAGAAAAAGTGGAGAAGTTCAGATTCTCAAACGTTAGTCTCGCATGTTTCAGGTGCCGAGGACGGGAGACTCGGCACAGATACTTGTGCTGTCGAACCCGTGGCCTCTGGATCTCTCCAGGCCGGCTCTAATCCTTATGAGTCCAGCGCTAAAGCTTAGCCCTTTAGGGGCATCTAACCACAGCTGAGCCACCTCGGCATCGAACTCAGTTTTGACGAGTTCTCCACGTTATAAAGATTTTTCAGATTAAGAACTGCAGATTGTGCTTTCCACAAAACTTTGAGATCATACTGTGACTGACGAAGGTTTTATGTTGTTCATCAATGAGATCAACATGGAGATCTTTGGATGGCTCTTAGGTTCATGACAATTGACGATTTCAACGTTGACGGATCAACGGTCTTTCTTAGAGTCGACATAAACTCACCAATAGATCCATCGAGTAGTACGATTCTAGACGATTCAAGGATCAAAGCCACCAAGGAAACGCTTGACTCGTTGAAGGAGGCAAAAGTCGTTCTTGGATCTCATCAGAGTAGGCCAGGCAATGAAGACTTCACGACACTCGAGGAACACGCAGACATACTAAGTCGATACTGCTCTCAAGAAGTCGTCTTCGTCGAGGATGTCATGGGCCCAACGGCTAGAAACATGATCAAACAGCTAAAGCGCGGCCAAATTCTTGTGCTGGACAACCTTAGAACATGTTCAGAGGAAGTTTTGGAAGCTTCGCCTCAGAAGTTGGCGAAGACTATGTTCATCCGGAGGCTGGCGCCGCTCTGTGACCTCTACGTAAACGACGCATTCGCCGCAGCTCACAGAGCTCAAGCCTCGCTTGTAGGATTTGCATATGTAATACCAGCGGCGGCTGGAAGACTCATGGAGAAGGAGCTCAGAGCGCTCAATGATGTACTTTGGGAGACCGAACATCCATGCACATATGCTCTCGGCGGTGCCAAGGTGGAAGACAAGCTTCCAGTTGTGGAGAATATCTTGAAGAGCGGAAAAGCCGATACCGTGCTCGTCGGCGGCCTCATGGCGAAGGTCTTCTTAAAGGCCATGGGATTTGAACTCACAAAAGGAGACGACGAGGAACTTACTGGACTCATCGAATTCGTGCAGAGAGCCAGAGCCATCTTGGACAAATACTCGGAGAGAATCAAAGTTCCAACCGATCTCGCAACCCTTAGATCCAAAAAGAGGGTTGAAGCACCCGCGAAGAACCTCGATTATGATGAACCGTCCCTCGATATTGGCAGTGATACATGCAAAGAGTATGCCCAAATCATAATGAAGTCCAAGACTGTTGTAGCCAATGGTCCAATGGGAGTGTTTGAGAAAGAAGGATTTGATCTTGGTACTAAGACCATACTCAACGCGATAGCATCATGTAAAGGAACAACCGTGATCGGGGGTGGACACTTGGCCGGACTGGCAAACATCCTTGGAATCGAAGAAAAGTTCACACATATTAGCACAGCCGGGGGAGCGATGCTCTCAATGCTTGCTGGCGAAAACTTACCAGGCATCGATGCGCTGGTTCAATCAGCTGAGAAGTACAAGAAACAAGGTCCCTAGTTTCCTCTTGTAGATGAATCCATAGAAAAGTGCATTTCTTGGTGTGATGGAGCCCCGACCGGGGGTCGAACCCGGGACCTGCGGCTTATTTTCACCATGATACAAAGCCGCCGCTCTACCACTGAGCCACCGGGGCATCGGAGTCTGAATCGTATGCTTCTAGGAATAAATCCTACGCCTATTTAGTCTGTTCGATAAAAACTCGCAGCCGGATCTACTATTTGCAGCTGAACGGA
>CAYGZB010000057.1:0-6642 GCA_964354325.1 uncultured Candidatus Bathyarchaeia archaeon
TCGCACGACCTTTCTGAAGATCTTCTCAGCTGATTGATTCGGAGTCAATCTTTGAGAGTCAACTATCACCTCGGGTCTCAAGGGTTTCTCGTAGGGAACTCCAATCCCTGGAACTGTTAGACTCGCCTTTCTTGCTGCTTTCGCATAGATGCCACGTGGCGCCTTGAATGTGATTTGTCTCTTCATCTCTCTTGTCACGCATACATTGAGCGGGCATCTAACATATGCTTCCATGAACCTGCTGATCTTCTTTCTCGCAGCATTCCTGTAACTTCTCCGATTGCCCGTCGCATCAATCAGCACGTTGACAGAGTTCTTCGTCAGCAGACATGCCACAAAGACCAAGGTATCGTACACGATTCTTCTTTCTTCCTCACTATAGGTCGGCTTTGGTGTCAGAGTCTTTCTGAGCATATCAACAGAAAGCGTCTGAAACTGAATTCCACTTTGTTCTAGTCTCTTTGCCAATGCTTCTGCAATTGTGGATTTTCCTGACCCTGGAAGACCTGTGATCCATACGGCCCATCCTTCCATGAACACATCGCCACCGCATTTCGATGTAAGGGCATACTCTTTGAAAAAGTAATGTGGTAAGGAAATCTTCTGCGTTGACTCTGGATACGAGTTTTTCGCAAAGTATTATAATGTTGGTGCAGGGCACGTATAGGCAAGGTTTCAACTGGGAGGCTTATTTGCTTGCTGAAAACCACACCCATGAAACGGTTCTATTTGGTCACACCGACGAAGTATGAGGACCAAATAATCGAGAGCCTCGGTGAACTCGGATCTGCACAACTCATCAACGACTACACAATAAAGGGCTTCAAGAGACTCGAGAATGTTGAGAAATGTGAAAAGTACATCAAACTTCAGCAGAGAATAGGCTCCATTCTGTCAACTCTTCCTCCCGAGGAAACCAAAAAGAAAGGTATCTTTGGTTTTCTGAAAAGAGGTTCAACCAAGTCGCCGGGGAAGGCGAAAGAGCTGCCGACTACACCTAGTCTTGGGGAAATCGAATCGTATGTGTCCAGTGGTGAGACTGCACTTGACGAAAAGATGGAGAGACTTGAGAAACTTCGTTCCGAGGATACTAAGCTCAAGGCGCTTGAGGAGAACCTTCAGGTTCTCCAGAAATACGGACTCAGGGTTGACAGCATAGGCGATTTTGAGTATGTCTTTGTCAAGGCAGGGTTCATGAATAGGGCGCTTACGGCAAAACTTCAACGGTATATAGAAGGCACGAGCATCCGATACAAGAGATGGCCTGAAAAACGTGAAGAAGATTTTCTCGTAATAGCGGGACTCAACAGCGATAAACTACACATAGAGGAAGCGACAACCCTACTCAATTTCGCAGAACTCACGTTTCCTAAGGATATTAACCCTGATCCAAAGAGGGCTCTGGAAGAGAACAGGTCCCTGGCTGAGGATGTTCGAAACAAGACCAGCGAGATCGAGAAGGACGTTAGAGACATTGCTCAAGAGTTCCAGAGCAGAGCAGTCAGTTTTGAGCCAGTTGTTGTTCACGCGCTCAGAACAGAAGAGGCTAGGTCAACCTTCAGTCGGACAGAGACACTAAGTCTGGCTCACGGGTGGATTCCTCAAGAAAATCAAGAATCAATGAAGAAAGCTGTGGATTCTTCAACAAGCAATAAAGCTTTCCTGAAGTTCGACGACCCGGGACCGACTGATAAACCGCCTTCGAAGCTGCGAAACCCGGCCGTATTCAGACCTTTTGAGCTAATAACTAGACTGAGGGGGACTCCTCAGTATCGCGAGATTGATCCGACTCCAATTATCGGTATTCTCTTTCCAATAATGTATGGAATGATGTTCGGAGACGTTGGACAAGGAATAGTACTCATAGTCTTGGGTTTAGTTTTCAATCGAATGAATCGAGGATTCCTAAAGATACCTGCTGGCGGCATCAAGAAACTTGGAGGAATCTTGGCGATATGTGGCATATGCGCCACCATTTTTGGAACTCTGTACGGAGAGATATTCCTCACCGAAGCGTTTCACCCACTCTTCGTCAGCCCTCTCGAACATCTGTCCACCATGATAATCATGGCATTAGCCTTTGGCGTTGCTCAACTGACGATAGGGCTCATCCTCAAGATTGTGAACCTGCTACGACAAAAGGCAAAGATTCTAGCGTCTTTCGCAGTCCTAAGACTGTTCTACTATATGATTGGAGTGGCACTGGCAATAAAGTACATCCAGAACATGTCATTCACAGTCTTCACTGACAATCTGCTTCTGACAATTGCTGCAATAGGATCTCTGCTTCTGATCTTCCTATCACCAGCGATAGAAGGGATACTGGAACATGACTTCAAGCTCGTTGAAAGAATCATGATGGGTGCTTCTGAGTTCATTGAGACGTTCCTTTCTTTTCTAACAAACTCGATATCATATGTCAGATTGGCCGCGTTTGCAATCGCACATTCCGCACTGGGTCTATCAGCAGCAATACTCTCACCGACGATCGGTGGCATCCCCAGCTATCTTGCAATGAACCTACTGGCCTTGACAATAGAAGCACTTGGAGTTCTGATCCAGAGTATGAGGCTCACTTACTACGAGTTTTTCACGAAGTTCTACTTGAATAGTGGAGTTGCCTACCGTCCATTTTCGCTTCCAAAGCTCTACGCAAAAATTAAATAGTGAAAGCCTTTCCCTAGACACTATCTCGGGATGTTGCGGGCGATGAAAGAAAATCTAAGAAAGGTAAGATGGACGAAGAAGACGATCCTTCTTCTCGCGCCATTTCTCGTGGCGCTATTCCTGTTGTCATTTCATGTTGTAGGGACTTTTGCTCAAGAGACTCCGACAACTCAAGCCGCACCTGGATTCGGATTGATTGCGGCCAGCATAGCAGTGGGATTGTCAGGCATCGGCGCAGGCATAGCTATTTACGGTTCAACTTCAGCCGGCATGGCAGCTGCCGTGGAGAGACCTGAGCTTACGACATGGGTTCTGGTGTTCGCCGGTCTGGGAGAAGGAATCGCTATCTACGGGCTCGTTGTAGCCATAATGATCCTAGGCAAGCTCTAGGATAATACAAATAACTCTGCGGCCGGTGGACCTCCGGCCAATGACTTTTTCAAATACCAAGTAGGTTCTGGGAAATCTGTTCTTCGCTCACAGCGAGCTGTTTGCCTGTAGCTATAGTAACTAGGTTTCTGGCTTCACACTCACAAAGCAGAAGGTAAGCTATGACATATCCAGCTTCCAAGAAGCGTGTTCTTAGAGCTGTAGAAGCTTCCTCGTAAAGTTGTTTCAGGATTATTCGTTCGAGCGGCATTGACGACCCTCCGCTGACAGCGGTCAGCGCTGCAGATGCCAATTTAGAGAAAGGTGGTGTGGTCAGAGTATTTGGGGCGTCTTCGAGCCTTCCCTTGGTCAATGCCCGGAGCCGTCTAAGCGGCAGCCTATGCGATGATGAAAGTAGCACTTCATCTATCAGATTTGCCGAGAGATCTCTCGCCTTCAGAGAAAATGTTATCAGTAGATTGTGGAGGTCTATCTCTCCGCCAATTAAGTCCTTGAGACCAGCTCCGTCAGATACCTCTTGAACAAGTTGCCAGAGTCTGCCGAAATACATATTGTCCAGGCCTGCTTCGAGGACCATAGTCACGTCAGCTTGTCTGTAAAGTTCAAGCTTCTCAGATAATGGTCGATAAACGGTCTCACGTAGTAGTCCCACAGCTTCGTCAACATCTTTTGCGTTAAGTAGTGCTTGGAAGTTCACTAAAGTATGTTCTCTTGATAAGGGAATCAGGCTAGGTTCTTCTGATATTTTGTTGCCATGTCTGGCTCTCAGTATTCTCTTGATGTTTTCAACTTCGAATCTTGTGCAGTACGCGTTCAGGAGTTCCTGCATTTTTCCCTGCGCTTCTCGAGCTATCAGAAAGTACCTATCCACAAGAGTCTTGAAGAATATTCCTTCAAGAGTCGATGCATCAACTTCTTTGGTGGGCAGTTTGCTTATTTCGGTTCCGTACTCGGTCTTGAGCAGGTTATCGGACACTTCCCTCAAGCTTTTCGTTTTTGCCAGAAACTGAATGTCACGAGGAGTGATAAGGTGTGTTCGCAGCCCATGGGTTCTCGTGACGATGTACGTGATGGCTGCTGGTTTCATCTACTTCACTCTTCTGATGACTGCTTTCACTCTTTTAGCTCTAAAGAATTCTTCGAGGGCTTCTTCCTCAAGTCTACCTTCTATGTATCGGATCAATTCAATCGTCTGGGGGATGAGAACTCTTTCAAGCGCATTGACTTTCCGATTGGTCATCATTAGCTCTTGTGCGATGCTTTCTATTCTGCCCTCAGCCTCAGCGATCTCCAGAAGTTCTCCTATGAGTGCGCTCAGTTTGTCCGCGGCTGCGTAGCTTGATGCGTTTGTTATAGATGCAATTATCGGTTTCTTTCCGGCAACGACTTCAGGTACTAGAACTCCCATTACACTTCGAGGTCTCACTCTTGTTTCCAGCAGGCCCACCGTAGAGGCCTCGGACTGAACCTGTGAATAGCCAAGGGTCATGTATGCAACTTTCAACGCATCGTAGGCGGCCATGAGACGTTTGTCGAATTCGTGTCTCTTTCCAACTTTGGCTAGAAGCCTGTTTGTCTCAGCTGCAAGATTATCTCTCTTCATCTGTAGAAGTTCTTTGCCTCGTTTTATGAATTCAATCTGCTCGCGTAGGCGTAGTAACACTCCTCTGGTGACGGCGACTCTTCCAACGCTCATGGAAAAAGACCTAGGATGCTAGTCCACCAGTTCCTGTTCGTTTAGGACGATATTTTGTAATGTATTCTTCGTGGATGCGGGTCAAGGCTCCTTCTGGGAGTATGCTTAGCAAGTTCCACGCTATACCAAGTGTTTGTTCTATGGTTCTGTTTTCGTATTCGCCTTGTCTGATGAAACCTGTCTCGAATTCATCGGAGAATCTCAGGTATAGTTTCTCCTCTTCACTTAGGCCAACTTCACCGACTATTCTTGCGAGGTCACGAGCTTGTCTTCCTCTTGCATATGCACCATAGAGTTGGTCTGCGACGTCTCCGTGATCATCTCTTGTCTTTCCTTTTCCAATCCCTTTTCTCATTAGCCTGCTCAGACAAGGAAGCACATTGATTGGTGGGTATATTCCCTTCATGTATAGGTCTCTGTCAAGGAACACCTGACCTTCCGTGATGTATCCGCTTAGGTCTGGGATAGGGTGCTGTATGTCTCCTCCCGGCATCGTTAAGATTGGCATCTGAGTTAGAGAACCGCGAGCTCCTTGGATGATTCCCGCTCGTTCATAGATGGAAGCCAAGTCGCTGTATAGGTATCCCGGATATCCTTTTCGGCTTGGAACTTCTTCCCGCGCGGCACTCAGTTCTCGGAGTACCTCGGCATAGTTTGTCATGTCGCTGAGGATAACCAGAACGTGCATCCCGAGTCTGAAAGCCACATGCTCAGCGGTCGTAAGTGCTATTCGCGGTGTGAAAAGGCGTTCAATGGCCGGATCATCTGCAAGGTTCAGTATGACTACAGATCTTTCCAAGGCTCCCGATGTTCTGAATTCGTCCACGAAGTATTGAGCCTCATCGTGTCTTAGTCCCATCGCCGCGAAGACCAAGGCGAACTCTTCTTTCTCGCCCAAGATGGTTGCCTGTCTCGAGATTTGCGCGATTAGTCTATTGTGGGGTAGACCGCTTTCAGAGAATATTGGGAGTTTCTGCCCTCTTACAAGTGAAAGCATCCCATCAATCGCTGAGACCCCCGTCTGGATGAAGTTGTTGGGATACACTCGAGCCTTTGGATTGATAGGAGAACCGTTGATGTCTTGAGATTCCTCAGAGGCTATGGGAGCCAAGCCGTCTATAGGCTCGAATACACCATTGAACATCCTTCCAAGAACTTCGTCAGAGACTGGTATCTTGAAAGCTGAACCCGAAAAACTAACGATGGAGTCGGTTTGTAAGCCCATCTCCCCACCGAAAATTTGGACAACCGCTTTTCCTCTTCCAACTTCAAGAATCCTACCCATTCTGTCAACGCCGTCGGGAGCGCGGACCTTGACAATTTCATCATATCCAACGTTCTCGACGTTGTCTATCATTATGATGGATCCTCTGACTTCGGTTAGGCCTCTATTTATCAGACCCTGTGTTTTTCCAAGTAATGTTTCCAAGAAACTTTCACCTAGATACTAACATTGTATTCTTGTCCAATCTTCTCAAGCGCTTCCTGATTATCCCTCGTCAGTTTTATGATGCTGTCTATGCCGCCCTTGTCTTCTTTCGCTCTCTCCATTTTTTTTATCTGGGGCATTTCTTTGATCTTCTCGACTGGAATGCCGTTTCGTACTAGGATGCTGGACCGCTCGTGGAAGTCTATTAACATTTCAAGTAGGGCTAGTTGTTTCTCCATGTCGCAGAATGCGTCAACGTCGTGGTAGGCGAACTGTCTTAGAAATGCTTCCTTGATCAACTCTGCCGAAAGTAGCACAAGTCTCTGGTTGTCGGGTAACGCGCTTTCTCCCATTATTCTCGCGATTGATTCTATCTCGGATGATTCGCCTAGGATCTTCAACGACGTTGTTCGTAGTTCAGCGAAGTCTTTTCCCAGCCTTCCTTTCCAGTAGGCAGCAA
>CAYGZB010000058.1:0-6512 GCA_964354325.1 uncultured Candidatus Bathyarchaeia archaeon
AAGGATACTTGGCCAAGTACGCAGATGCAACAGACTACATAGGAGGATTGGCAAGCTCACAATTCCTGGTTTCACATGCCTACAGCGGAGATGTCTACGTTGCCGCAGATGAAAACGCAGACGTCACTTACGTGATTCCAAAGGAAGGAAGCACGTTGTGGATTGACAATATGACAATTGCCAAAGGTGCTCCAAACAAGGCGGCTGGAGAAGCTTTCATAAACTATATTCTGACTCCCGAAGTGACTGCACTGATCACGAATTTCAGGAACTACGCGAATGGAAACAAAGATGCTACCGAGCTCGTCTTGCCGGCAATAAGAGATGATGAGGGCATCTATCCGTCTCCCGAGGTTATGGAAAAACTAGAGGCCATGCGAGCTTTCACCGCAGACGAGAAAGCCAAGTGGGACGAGGTCTACACCGAGGTTATCTCTGGCTAGCCACGTGACATCATAATGCCAGCAGATGTTGAAGTAAACGATCTATGTGTCAGCTATGGAGAAACAGCTGCCGCAGATCATGTGTCATTTGCTGTAGATCAAGGAGAGTTTTTTTCACTTCTTGGCCCCAGCGGATGCGGAAAATCAACAGTGCTACGCTCGATAGCTGGGTTTGTTGAACCGACAAGTGGAACGATAAAGCTGCGGGGTCAAGTAGTCAATGACCTGCCCCCTTTCAAACGCAACGTGGGCATGGTATTTCAGCATCTTGCGCTCTTTCCACACATGAACGTGCAAGACAACCTCGCCTTCGGACTCAAGATGAAGAAGACTCCAAAAGAAGAGGTGGGGCCCAAGATCGATAACGTTCTCTCCATCATTGGACTGTCAGGCTTTCAGAAACGCAAGGTAAGTCAACTAAGTGGTGGCCAAATGCAGAGAGTCGCCCTAGCAAGAGCGCTGGTTACGGACCCAGCAGTCCTTCTTCTTGATGAGCCTCTGGGCGCTCTTGACTTAAAGTTAAGGCTGCAGCTTCAAGTCGAACTGAAGAAGATTCAGAAACGTGTAGGAACCACGTTCATCTTCGTCACGCATGATCAGGGAGAAGCACTTACGATGTCCGACAGAATCGCTGTCATGCACGCCGGAAGGATTGTCCAGATTGGAGGAGCTGCGGAAATCTACATGAAACCCCACAACAAGTTTGTGGCCGACTTCATTGGAGAAACCAATCTTGTGGAAGGCTTGTGTACCTCGCCTGGCCTCGTCGATTGCAAGACAATGCAGATTCGTGCAGAATGCGAGAAAGATTTTGTGGGCAGATATGTTCTGGTTTCTGTGAGGCCTGAGAGAATTCTTGTTGGCAAGGACCTGAAAGGTTTGGCTGAGAACGTTTTTGACGGAGAGATTCATGAAGCTTTGTTCAAAGGTTCCTCGATGGCATATCGCGTAGAGATTACCGGCGGTCCACTCATTAACGTCCAAGTCCAGAACCTAGACGATCTCCGGTTCAATGCTGGAGATCGAGTCCAGGTGGGTTGGCGAACGGAGAATAGCATTGTCGTAGCTGCCTAGTCAGCGGCGTCACTTGGACGCAAAGTGTTGCCACATGAACGCGAAAACCAGCGATATTAGTAGAGCAACTGTAGCAAGCGCGTTCAGCTCAGGAGTGACTCCACCTCTCCTAGCAAGATTGTAGATGGTAGTCGGCAACATCTCGACTCCTGGTCCCCTGGTGAAAGCTGTTTTCACAAAATCATCATATGAAAGAGTGAAGGCTAGCAGACTCCCCGCAATTACTCCAGGAGCTATCAGCGGTAACGTCACCCGAAAGAACGTATGAAGTTCACTGGCCCCCAAGCTCTGCGCAGCTTCCTCGTACGATCGATCGAATCCGGCGAGTCTTGACCTTATCACGATTGCTGCAAAGGGTATTGTAAATGTCAAATGGCCTAGAACCACTGTGAGGAGACCAAGCGGTATGCCGACCCAATTGTAGAGCAAGAGAATAGACAACGCCTCGGTTATCTCTGGTATTATTATTGGAACATACAGGTAACCGTCGAATGCCGATTTCCCTCTGAACTTGTAGCGACTCATTGCCATTGCCGTAGCTGTTCCCAGCAGAGCAGAAAGAACTGTGACCACAAGTGCTACAAAGACGCTGTTGTAGAATGCGGTCCAAATACCTGACGCCCCAAACAACTCGGAATACCACTTCATCGTGAATCCATGCCACTCCGCTGTGAGCTTTGAGTCATTGAAAGAAAAGAGGACCATGACAATTATTGGAATGAAAAGAAACGCAAAGATCAGGAAAGAATAGATCAAGAAGAATTTGTCGGCAATTCTCTTCATATTGTCATCCCCTCGCCCCCAGCGCGCTTCACATAGAGCATAACAAGTGCAAGTACGAGTGCAACAACAATTACTGATACACTGGAGCCGAATGCCCAACTTCCAACCGACGATTGAAACTGATTCCAGATAAGTTGCCCAACTAGGAACACGCCGGTTCCTCCAAGAAGTTGCGGAACTACGAACTCACCGACAGCTGGAACGAATACTAGTATAGATCCTGCAATTATCCCCGGCATGGTAAGTGGTAGCGTTACTCTAAGGAAACTGCTCAACCTGTTCGCTCCGAGGCTTTGAGCTGCCTCGACGAGTGATAGATCCATTTTTTCTGTTGAAGCATAAAGAGGCAGTATCATGTACGGAAGATAGTTGTAAACCATCCCCAGCATTACCGAGAATTCGTTGTACAGAAGGTCCAGGGGAGTGGAAATCAGACCTAAATTGATGAGTACTGTATTTATAACTCCTCCCCTTGTGAGAAGGCTCATCATTGCGTAGGTCCTTATCAGAAAACTGCTCCAAAAAGGAACTATTAGGAGTAACACCGCCAAGCTCTTCCATTTTCCAGCCTTAACCCCGATCCAGTAGGCAACGGGGTATCCCATAACAAGACACAAAACGGTCGTTACAGTTGCGATCCAAAGCGATTTCGCAATGATGGTAAGTGGAGTAGTACTCAATGCCTTGGCATAGTAATTGAGATTGAATGTAACTGCGATCAAGCGATTGAAGTTGTCTACTTCGCCCAGACTATAGGCAACCGTTATCACAAAGGGGAAAACGAAGAAAGCCATCAAGAACAAGAATATGGGAGAAAGGAGAAGCACTACCTTCAGACGGGTATTTCGTCTGATCTTACCCAAGGAGCTTCTCATTAGCTGAAAGCGACTCCTGACGACAAGGCTGAAACTATCAATAAAAGCGCTTCGATCGCGGTTACACCTCATCTAGAATAGGGGCTTATGTTCCTGATATTTCTCGTAGACTCGGATACCGCGGTCTCGAAGATTCAACTCTCGAAAGTATGGCAACGGATCTAGGCAAAGTTCGGGTGGAAGTACCCCCCTCTTCTTTATCTTTCCACTGGCTATCCATTGTGCCACTATCGATGGTGGAACGCCAGTGTCAACTGTTCCGCCTCCAACATTCCATCGCTTGTGGGGAAAAGTGACAGCATCGTATCGTAGGACCACATCTGCGTTGTCTTTCTTTCCTTCAACCTCAACTCGCTGTATGTCAACTTCCAGCACAGTCTCTTTCGGAAGAGATTCAATCAGTGTTGAAACTACTGCGAATGGAGAAATCTGAATCCCTCCCGAGACAATTTCTTTCTTCTCAGCTAGACCCAGCTTCACAATCGTAGATACGGCAGAAGTGAAGTCAGGTTCGTATGCGACGACAAAATCCATGTCTTTAACACCCTTGCCAAGATTCTTCGGCAATGTGGCAAGCTCGGAATGAATCGTAATGAACCCCTCGACTTCGCCAACCGGTTCGGGGAGAGTGAACTTTTCCTTGAGGGATAGAGCGGGCACCACTGTGATTTTGCCATCTTTCAAAATGGGAGCTGGCTTTGTGAACTCATCAAGAACCGTGCGAAGCGAGTAGGGCATCTGCAGTCTTTCTGTTTTCTTACTAAGAACAGCGTATCCACTTCTCAGTCTAACCCTATCAATATGCTCAAGATTCTCAGCTGCATAGGCTGCCATGACGTTCATCGTGCCTGGAGTGCTCCCCGCTCCCAGAACACATGTCAACCCTGCTGTTTGCGCCTCATGATCAAGTTCTAGCTGCCTAAGAGTCATGTGATAAAGCCCACCGAGATCGACGTATGATACCCCAGTCTCAATAGCAGCTTTCATCACATCCAGGTTGTATTCGTACCAAGAGGCATTGATCACAACATCGAAACCCTGAATTGCTTTTTTCAACGTATCTTTGTTAGTTACGTCAACTTCAACTGGCAAAGCCTTCGGGTCTTTCAGTTCATCAGAAAACATCTTTGCCTTCTTCAAGCTTCTTCCGCAGATCGCAACGTGTTCTACTCCAGAGCTTTCAATGAGGTCTCGAACGATGACTTGAGCCATCGCTCCATATCCCCCCAGCACAGCTATCTTCAAAACTGATCACTTTGGAATTGATTGAATGAAAAAGAAGGCTTCTTATGATTTTCTATGTGACTGGATTCGTGTCTTTGCAGCATTTGGAGAATCGTATCACAACTTTGTTCGGTCTTGGTCAGCAGACGAAACGACCAGAAACGTTACATGTGACGGAGAAGACGAGGAATATCGTCGAGGAATGGGGATTCGTTTGGTTGACGTTATATGGTTGGGGCATGCTTGCTTTCTGCTCAGAAGCGACACGAAGAGTCTGATATTTGATCCATTCAAAGGTACAGGTCTTCCTGAACCGAAACTCAAAGCTGACATAGTGCTTTGCTCGCACAGTCATTCGGACCATAACAACGTGGCTGCAGTGAAACATGAGAAGAGTGCAGTCCTTGAAAAGTTCACGGGAACGAAACAGATCGATGGCGTATCCGTGAAGGGTATAGCTACATTCCACGACGACGCTGAAGGCGGCAAGAGAGGACGGAACTCTGTATATGTCGTAGAACTTGAGGGAGTCAGGTTCTGTCATCTAGGCGACTTGGGCCATGAATTGACTCCATCAGAACAAAACGAAATTGGAAGTGTAGATGTTCTTTTCATTCCGATTGGAGGCTTCTTCACGATCGGACCACAACAAGCTCGAAACGTCATGAAATCTCTTAAACCAAAGATAACTGTCCCAATGCACTACAACGCTCCCGGAATGTCTATCACGTTCAAAGTTCTAAAGAAAGTTGAAGACTTTCTAAGCAAGGATGATATGGTTAAGAAACTCGACGGTTCAAGTTTCACAATCAACAAGACGGATCTCCCGGAAAAGGAAATAGTCATTGTGCCAAAGTTGATTCATTAGAAGTTGATGTTGGTACAGGTATTTCCTCAATGGTTGCACCAGTTGTCAAGTCATAGATGCGGAGCGCCACTACTCGCATATTCATGGAAATCGTAGTTATGCCGCCGTAAGAAGAAGTTTCTCCGGGTTGAAGTGGCCCGTAGCCAAGTCCCCAATCCGATTCCGAGCCATTATCGAGCACAAGCTTCAGACCGTAAATGGTTCCCAGAGACGAGTTTACTAGTTTGCTGCCTTTGTTCAGTTCAGTGTACGCAATGTATAGGAATCTCTCTCCTCTTGCTCTAGCTTCAGGATCGTATCCTTTGTGGCCGTAATTCTTGTAACTCATGTTAAAGGTGTACTCAAGGCTGTCTAGTTCTAATTTGTAGTTGACAAAGACATCTTCTTCGGGTAACATCGGAGGTTTAGATGGTATTGATGGAACGGAAGGATATTCAACTAGATTCTCGGAACTTAATGGTTTGTTGAAGGTGGCTATTCTGGGTTCGGAGTAGCGGTTGTACAGGATTTTTGTTCCATCATAGCTTATTCGTGGAGCCGATCCATTTGCGATTATTCTGCGAACTATTCTGCCATCTGTAGTGAAAGCACAAACGTCACTTCCATCAGAAGTCACGATTACTGTACTGTCTGAACTCCAACTAAGTCCACTCTCTCTTGCGGCACTTGAGTTCAGAGGGATAGTCGTCTCCATGCCTGAGTCTAGGCTCAACACGTGGAGGGTGACATTCCCGTAGTCTCGTAACTGATTGGTGAAAGCAATCTTTCTTCCATCTGGGCTCCAGACTGGAACCCATTCCAAGCCAGGCATATCTGTAAGTTGCCTTAGCCCTGTTCCATCAGCATTTACGATGCAGAGATTTGATTCCTCGGGTCCGAATTGGAAATTACTCTCAGTCACGTTGACGAATACAATTTTGTTACCATCTGGACTCCAAGATGGCGACCAGCTCTCATTACCACTTAGTTTCACCAGATTCTTTCCATCAATATTGACTTCGTAAAGGTAGAAGTATCTCATCATGTAACGGTATATTCCCGCTGTGAAAGCGAGTCTCTTGCCATCAGGAGAACATCGAACATCATATATCTCCGGTATTTCTTCGGATGAGAGATTCAAAATATGGGCTTTGTTGTTTCCATCTGGATTCATCATCCAGAGCTCGCCCCGATATGACATGTAGAGTATCATGTCATTAGGGATCCAGTTCCAGTAGTAGTATTTTGGTATGGAACCGTATAGGA
>CAYGZB010000059.1:0-2217 GCA_964354325.1 uncultured Candidatus Bathyarchaeia archaeon
CGTCACCTCGGTGTAGTGGTCGGGCGTGTAGACCACCTCGTCGTAGTAGGCGCCGGTAACTCGCAGGTGGACCGAGCCTGAATCGGGGACTCGGATTTTGAACGAGACTGCCATCGCAGAGGGCTTGCGTCGGTTGGCATCCGATAAGTCAAAGTCATCGGAATCGGCTTGATCCTGTCGTACGTTTCCTTTCTGCTCGGGCGGCGGTTGCATATGGTAGAACTGCCACTGCGGGGAAACTGTTAATCTCGAATTCACTCAATGCCACAGCCAATGGACCGTACACAAATAGACCAGGATCTAAAGTGGCTGCGCTGAATTTCTTCGACTTCACTAGGTAGGTCCGTGTTGGAACTATCCTGTAGTCACCCTCTCCCGAACGAAATGTTGAGTCCAATCCACCAACAAGAACTGCGTCTCGAAACTTCTCTTTCACAACCCAAGATGCGAGCGCCTTGGAGAATTCGGCCTCTTCAGACCTATGTGGAGTGAATTCAAGCTTAACGATTACGATGTTACCCTTCTTGTAGACTTCGAACGGCGTTACGATACCATCCTCGGATGTCGCTATGAAAGGAGGAGGATAAGCCACTTTCACGAAACCTATCCTTTCGGCGGACAGCGCGTGGACCAAATATGAGACTGCGATATATCCAGTCTCCCCTATACCATGAAAACCACTAATCAACGTGCAGTTTCTGAGGTCTTTCTTGTTTACAATGAATTGAACAGGCAGAGGGTTCACCTGAATGCGTCTGCCACGTATGACCTTGCATATCCTAAAAAACATGTTGATGGAAACCAGTTCAACACATGCAAAGTTTATATGAGATATTCCATGCCTATCCATGAAAAGTACGAGTTCAAAAGTCAATTAGGATTTCTTGTCGGAGATTGACGCGACGTTCTATGATCCTGCGTTGAGTTTGGTGAAAAACTAGCTTGAAGATCCGGTTTCTTGGCGCATGCAGGGAGGTGGGAAGGTCAGCGATCGCCATTCAAGATGGTGACGGGCAGATCCTTCTTGACTATGGGGTGATAATGAATCGTGAAGTAGGATTCCCGATGCATATTCCCCCGAAAGACCTGAAAGGAATAGTGATTTCTCACGCTCATTTGGATCACAGTGGACTTCTTCCTTTGTTCTACATCAGAGGAAGAATGCCGATCTACGGTGTGGAACCGACGTTCCAGCTCATAAATCTCCTAATCAAGGACTTCATCCACTTGAGTGGATACTACCTTCCATACGAGTTCATAGATCTCCAGACAATGATTGGCAATTGCGTGAACGTTGGATACAGACGACAATTCTCACTCGGAGAATCTCAAATTACTCTGCTCAATGCAGGTCACATTCCGGGAAGCTGTCAGATTCTCTTAGAGAACAATGGAAAACGACTCTTGTACACTGGAGACTTCAATGATGGTAATACAAGGTTGTTGAACGGCGCCGACCAAGACTATAGTGACTTGGACGCTTTGATTATTGAAAGTACCTACGCTAACGAGGATCACCCCGACAGAACAAAGATGGAAGATGAATTCGTTCGAAAAGTATCTGAAGTCGTGAAGGATGGAGGGACTGTTCTCGTCCCAGCCTTCGGCGTTGGAAGATCCCAAGAAATAATCTCGATACTTGCGGCACATCACTTTGAGTATCCAGTTTTCGTGGATGGAATGGCACTCGATGCGATTCAGGTCTTCATGGACAATGTAGAATCACTTGGCGACCCAGAACTCTTCAAGCGAGCAGTTAGGAACGCAAACTGGATAGAAAAATGGAATGACCGTAGGAAAGCAGTGAAGACTCCGGGAGCAATCGTTTCTCCAGCGGGCATGCTCAAGGGAGGCGCTGCAATGTTCTACATGGAATCAGTATCGAGAAAAAAAGAGAACGCAGTCTTCCTCGTAAGCTTCCAGATACCTGGCACCCCGGGAAGCATCCTCCTAGAGAAGAAGAAGTTCATGTTTCACGGAAGAGCCAGTAAAGTTGAGGCAAGAGTGGATCAGTTTGACTTCTCTTCGCACGTAGGAAAGAGCGAACTGGAAAAAAGGTTAGCGAAGTTGGACAAGAAGACAAAAGTCTTCACGATGCATGGTGCAGAGAAGAACTGCACCAAACTATCTTCATGGGCCTCACGGGAGATGGGACTTGAAGCCGTTTCTCCCAAGACCGGTGAAACGTACGAGATCTGACCCACTGCGTCTATCCAT
>CAYGZB010000059.1:2317-6502 GCA_964354325.1 uncultured Candidatus Bathyarchaeia archaeon
AAAACTAGGGTTCCTTTCTAATAGCATATATGATACCGACCAGAAACAAGAGAGGCTCTGTACCAGTGCTGGGACAAGGTGAACAAAAGTATTGGAGAATGAATTCAAAGCTGAACCGCAACACCTACTGCCCGTTGCCGGTTCTTTGATTCTTACAGGTATTCTGACTTATTTGATAGTGGCATCGAACGTCGAGATAGAGTCGATCACGGTTTTTCCTGAGACTACTCAAGGTGCCACGTTGAATACTCTGATCTTTGTCGTGCCTATTGCTGGGATGGCTACGCTGATGTACATTTTGATCAAGTATGGTCGAGAGAAGATAGTCAAGAATTTGATCAAGGCTACCTTGATCCTTGCAGTATTCATTTTGGCAATTTGGTATGGAGGAATCATTCTTTCCATATACAATCTGGAATCAGGATTCTTTAGCGTAGCCGCGCTTCCTCTTGCAGTGCTTGTTACGCTGGGTTTAGCCTATGCGATCTACAGGTCGCGTGGAACTGCCCAGCTTGTCGCGATCATCGCGATAGGTTCACTCACGGGCACCTTTCTTGGATTAAGTATTCCAGTGTTAACTGCTATAGTGCTTCTATTGGCTCTCTCGACGTACGATCTGATAGCGGTCTACAAGGGGCCTATCGGAAAAATCGCAGAGAAGACTGATCTGGAAGGTCTTGTGGGCGCAGTGTGCACATACAAGAACTTGACTGTCGGAATGGGAGACATAGTATTCTATTCAATGCTGGCGAGCAATGCCATGATGAACCTTGGAAAACTCCCTTTCATTGGAGCGTCCACTGGTATCATTGTTGGTGCTTACGCCGGATTCAAGATGCTTGAAAAAAGAGATATGTTTCCAGGCCTTCCCTTCGCGCTTCTATTGGGCCTGGGGTTGTCGTTGCTCGTCTGGTTTGTCTTGTAGCCCTTTGATCGCAAACTGAGTTGTACTTTGGCTGCTGTCTAGTAGTAGCGTCTGCAATGTTGACAGAACCATTGCCGGTATTGTACTGAGTAGATCAGTGATGAACTACATTTTGGGCAGGCTCGGGCGGACATCGCTCTTGGTTTTGTTGAGAATAGACTTCTAGGCATGCGTGAAGGGGCACGTTTGACTGTTGGGGCGAGTGATACTGGTGTGCCAGTGACTTTCCTCTTTCCTTGCTTTGTTAAGCCTACGCCCAAGAGTATCATGAGAATTGCTATGATAGGAACAATCAAGAACAATGGCAGGTTCATCGCAACAAAGTCGTCTGGGTCAACCTTCCAAGATACGATCGGGCTTGTGTCGCCTTGGGTTGTGCCGTCACCGCCCCAGCTTGCTGTCACATTCCAAATGCCGTCAGAGTCTGGGACAAATGTATAGTTGAAGTGACTGGCTGCGTCGGTTGTCGTTGTTCTTGTGAAGTAGGTTCCGTCGGGCATGCCGATGTTGAGAGTCACAGTTGCGGAGGATTTGGTAGGTGAAATGACCCCTACAATTTGGGCTGATTCTCTTTCCTTTATTGTCTTAATAGGAAATACGCTGATCTCACTGGGGAACTTATTGACGGTGAGTGACACTGTGCTTGACGTTGCGCCACTGTCGTCCAATAATCTCGCCCTGAATCTGTAGCTTCCCACATCGAAAGGTGTAACGCTATATGAGTACGCTCCCGTTGAACCTGATTGCATTGTCGTGATGTTGGCCCAGCTTGCACCATCATCAATGCTCCCTTGAATTTGGACATCGGCGACGCGGCCGGGATCGACAATACCTGATAGAGTCACATCGTCAAATAGCATTACAGAAGAATGCGAGATACTGATTGAAACGGTTTCGCCACCGTTTGACCTCCATTTGGTTCCAGCTCGGAATTGCCAGTCGCCTTCAGTACCATCGTCCACACCGTTTGGATACCTCTGCCATGTGAAGCCGGTGTCCGTCGTATCGCTTTTCTTGGCGGTAACATCAACAACATCACCATCAGCATTTTTCAGCGTGATCCTCTCATTGACCTTAAGCAGAACATACCCTGTGAACTGAAAGACATAGTATCCATTTGCTGGAACAATCGTATCTGCCGTGATAGTCCTGGTAGTCCCAACAGCGTTGACAATCTTCCAGTTTCCAATGTTCACTGCAGACGTTGTGGGGTTGTATATCTCTAGCCACTGTCTGTTGTAGACACCTCCAACGGCGTCCTGTTCAAACTCGTTGATGACCAAGTGATTAGGCAATGTCACTGCATGGGCTACGGGAATGGTGGATACAAGTGCGCCTGACACCATGCCAAGTATGACAACCACTATCAAAATACGCTTCAGAATGTTCATTACTAGCCATCCCATAGAATAGTGTTAAGTACTTGTATCAAGATCGCTCTTTTTAACAGTTTTTGTCATTCTTTGCGACGGATTTACGTAAATTCTCTGGCAATCGCTCATTTGCAGAGCCTAGAGTCACCAGGATTAATGCCGTCGAAGGCTGCCCACTAAGCAAGAAGCGACAACATGTGACCGATGTCAGGCACAGTCAGACATGGTATGAGCCCAAGATCACTTGTTCCCTCCAGTGTCTCAGTGGTCGTTGCGCCAGAAAGAACGAGGATTGTGAAGGCGCCAGCTTCATTTCCACCTTTGATGTCCGTGTCCAGCCTGTCTCCGACGATCACGGTCTCAGAAGATGGCACTCCAAGTCTCCTAAAGGCCATGTCAAACATCGAATTTGAAGGCTTGCCGACAACGTATGGTTCTCTGTTGGTTGCTGTGATTAGAGCGCTGACGATGGAGCCTGCGCCCGGCATAAACCCGTTTTCAACAGGAACCACAGGGTCGACGTTCGTCGCTATGAATCTCCCACCTGCCCGAATGACATTCGAAGCAGCAAGAAGCTTCTTGTAAGAGAATTGCAGATCAAGACAGACAACCACGGAATCTGCTTGGTCAACGTTGCCAAGACTAACTACACGGTGACCTTGCTTTCTCAACTCATTTGTTAGACCCTTCCCACCTACGGGATATATTTTGCATCTTCCGAACTCTTTCAAGAGATACATTGCAGTTGCAGTCGCCGAAGTGAAGACATCATTGGAAGACGCTCTGATTCCAAAGCTTCTGAGTTTTGAGGCAAATTCCTCAGGAGTCTTAGTGGCGTTGTTCGTTGCAAAGAGTATCTTTTTGTCGAGTTGCTTCAGCCGTTCAATTACTTCGCGGGCACCGGGAATTACCCTCTTTCCAACGTAGATGCAGCCGTCAAGGTCGAATATGAATGCCCGAAATTTCTTGAGATCTACTTGCTTTTGGGCATATGACAATGAGCTCACCAGGAGCGATTGAAGACCCTACATCTTTTGGAATGAACATTTAGAGCTATCGACTTGGAACTGACTTCGAAATATGGGGACTATTCCGATAACGGTATTTACTTGTGATCAAGAATGCTGGAGTACTCGTGAGAGATCGTTAGGTGAATCATTTGCCTGAGCTCATCTTGCTTGTCATCGCGGTCCTTGTTGGGATGATATCGGCGATGATAGGCCTCGGCGGGGGATTCTTAGTCGTTCCGATCCTCATCTATTTCTTCAACGTGGAAGCCCATCAAGCGATCGGTACAAGTCTTGTCATGATTATCTTCACCGGGTTATCGGCCACGTTCGCTTACTGGAGACAGAAGAGAGTAGACTTTCTGGTCGGGATCTTGCTGACCATTGGAACGGTCCCTGGGGCGGTGCTGGGAGCTTACCTTACGACACTCGTCACTGCAAGAGTTCTCACGGCACTGTTTGGAGTTTTTCTGGTCATCTTGGCTCTGCAGTTTACAAGAAAGGACTACGTAACCTCGCCAAAGACAGGTTTGCATAGACTACTCGTGGACTCGAAAGGAGTTGAGTTTGACTATTCGGCGCGTGTGGTTCCAGGGTTGATTCTCAGCTTCGTGGCTGGCGTCGTTTCAGGTTTCTTTGGGATTGGAGGGGGAGCCGTGATGGTTCCAGTTATGATGATTGTTGTTGGTTTGCCTATGCATATTGCGGTTGCAGTCTCTGCTTTCATAATGGTTTTCACGTCAATCTCCGGGGCCTTGACGCACCTGACTTTGGGGAATGTCATAACGGAATATGCACTCTATTTGTCTTTGGGGATTGTCTGTGGAACTCAGATAGGTGCGGCGATGGCGCGAAGACTGAGTACCTCAATGCTGCAAAG
>CAYGZB010000060.1:0-6223 GCA_964354325.1 uncultured Candidatus Bathyarchaeia archaeon
GAGCGTGTGATCAAGATCGAATATTACAGCCTTCAACGGCATAGACCAAGATTCAACCATTCAGAGAGCGAGATATAAGTCATAGAGGCCATATCATTGAAGTGAAGTGAAGAAGTGAAGTCAATCTCGAGTTTCTTTGACTCTGTTCTTCCTCCCGCAATCACGCACAGAATGTCTATTCGTTAGGTTATGAATACTGTTATAAGTGGCAGACCAAGAACAGAATTAACGCAGCCATAATAAAGCACAAAGAAGATGATTATTCTATTGTTGATGGCATTAGTTCTCATGAACTTCGTAGGTGGAACAGGAGAACATCTAACCTGGTTCAAAGAGACGAAGGAGAAACTGATCAAGTTGAAAGGAGTCAACGAGGTCTACGGTGTATTTGGCAGATGGGACATAGTATTGAAAGTTCAAGTCAACAACATGGACGAACTCGTTGACTTGATCACGGACAAGATCAGGTCAATCCCAGGCGTTCAGTCAAGTGAGACACTCCTGATGATCTTCTAGCCGCCAGGCCACTCGATTCCCTCATTTCTTTCTTTCAATCAATTCGATCAGCGTTCCATCCGGGTCTTCCACGAAAGCGATCAAAGGCCCTGTCGCGCTCAGTCTGAAAGGCTCATCCATGATAGTCACTTCCTCTTTGCGCATGATTGAGATTGTTTGCTGCATGTCTGCTACGTCGAATGCAAGATGGTCAAAGATGCGATCTTCATACTCGCCTTGTATGAACTTCTTCTGATTCCTGAAGAACGTGAGTTCCAGTTTGGCTCCTTTCGAATAAGGGTCTTGAAGAAACGCTATCTCTGCGTTGTTTTTGGCTATTTCACGCCTGTCCAGCAATACAAGCCCCATTATCTTCGTGTAGAACTCAATAGACCTGTCCATATCGCTTGTCCGAATACTTGCATGCACGAATATCACGTTCATCCCTCCCCAAGCTCTTCGTGCCAAGGAGATTTAGGGAATGCGCCACCCATAATTGTGAAAAACAAAAATGCTCTTGGTGAAAACGAAAAACAGGCAAATCTTGGTTACGTCAATCTGAATACGAATACTATTCTCTGGCCCTGTATTCTTTAGATTATTTGTACCTGCAAAGGTTCGCATAATAGCTTAGCCGGATGGAGGCCATGCAAACGTAGTCCGGGTAACAAGTGTAATCTGGAGACTACTACTACAGTCTCTTGGGCTCTCCAAGCACTCCCAGCAGTATCTGGAAGTATCCCAGTAGGGTCAGGAGAGGGTTTGAGAGCGGTAAGGAGGGTTTTTGGAGTATCGGGAGCGCTTGGAAGCCTTAAATTGAATACGTATTTGGAGGGCAAAAACCCTCGGGGATACTGAGTACCCCTCAAGTACCCTTAAACGTCCCCATCAAAAAAATGACTAGGCTTCGGATAGACAGTGTCAGGTGAAAGATGATGAAGTACCTTGTCGGCGTGGACGTAGGCGGAACCAATGTCAGAATTGCGTTGGGCAACGCGAAAGGGAATATTGCTGTCCGACTGAACGAAAGGTCAGATAAACTATCTGGGCCTAGAGGACTGAGCTCTCAGATAAAACGAATGATTCGCTCGCTGGTAGACAACGACAGGATTTCGTGCATTGGTATAGGCTCCGCTGGTCCATTGGACATGAAGAACGGCGCAATCGTTCACTCGCCGCATCTCGGTTTCGACCGCATCCCTTTGCTCGACCCGCTAGAAAAGGAGTTCAGAGTTCCAGTCTGTTTGGTGAATGACTGTGTTGCCGCAGTCGTCGCAGAGAAGGTGTTTGGTGAAGGCAGAAAATCTGCTAACCTGGCGTATGTTACTGTGAGCTCTGGGATTGGTGGCGGAGCGTTCGTCGACAATCACCTACTGCTGGGAAAGGATGGAAATGCCCACGAGGTCGGTCATGTCACTATTGATCAGGCGAGAAGGCTTCTCTGTGGTTGCGGAAAGCGTGGTCATTGGGAAGCTTACTGCGGAGGTGACAACATCCCGAACCTAGTCAGACTGGAACTCGAATCCAAACCAAGGTCCGATGTTGAGTCCAGTCTGCTCTACGGGAGAACTAACGGCAAATTTGGCTGTATATCTTCACGGGTACTTTTTGACGCCGCAAAATGTGGAGATAAACTGGCATCCCGGATTGTTGATGAAATTGGTCGCCTCAACGCCTTAGGATTTGCCAACGTGAACTCCGCCTATGACCCAGAGGTGATTACGGTAGGCGGATCAATAGCGCTGGCAAACCCGAATCTAGTCCTGAATCCAGTCAGGAAGCTGATCAACGAGTCTAGCATCAATAGAAAGCCCAAAATCAAGCTAACGACACTGGGAGAGGATATTGTGCTTTACGGGGCACTTGCGTTGGCGAATAAGCTAAAGAGATAGCATTCGTGAGAAGTCTGCGTCAAAAAGTCCGTTCCAGTTTGATTAGGCAGCCGGTGATTGTAGAAAATGACGAAAACACCTTCGGACAACAAGAGATTATTGAATTTGGCCACGGAATCGGGAATGATTGACCCTAAGATGATCAAGGTCAAGAACATAGCTCTGGGTGAATGGGTTCGATGGAAATGTCGATATGGTTGCCCTGACTACGGGCACTGGTTGAAATGCCCACCACATTCGCCGACACCAGGAGAAACCCGCATTCTACTGAAAGAATACAGCCGTGCATTGCTGTTTCGCATGAAACCAGTGGCGGGTTATGACGGAGCCCATCGTGTGGGAGACATATACAAGAATCTATCAGAGCTTGAGAGAAGAATCTTCCTGAGCGGCTATCGTAAGGCATTGGCTTTGGGAGGCGGCGAGTGTGACTTGTGCGATGTATGCGACATTCAAGCTGGAATATGTCGAAGACCTGATATCTCGAGACCTTCGATGGAAGCCTGCGGGATAGATGTTTTTGCCACGGCACTGCGGGCAAAGTATGATATGAAGATCCTGAACAGCAAAGACGATAAGTTCACGTGGTTCGGCATGATACTAATTGACTGATAATCCCGCGATGGTCTTCTCGCAACATTGCGGGCGCGTTACTCAAGTCTTTTGATTATGTGATATCCAAATTGCGTTTTCACGATTGGTGATAATTGACCCTTCTCAAGGCAGAATGCAGCGTTTTCGAATTCTTTCACCATCTTCCCTCTTGTGAATGTTCCAAGGTCTCCACCGCGCTTCTTTGATGGGCAGAGAGAGACTAGCTGAGCTAGGTTCGCAAACTTTTCTCCTTTGTTAAGTCTTTCCAGAGCGGCGTTTGCTTCTTTTTCTGTCTTAACGAGAATATGAGCACAATGAACACTGTTTGACATGACTCATCATTGGAATTGTTGTCATATAAGTTATCCTCTCTTTCCACATACCGTTAAATAATGTAACGGGTCATTTATCGGCATGGAACCTAGATCGTCTGAAGGGTACGTGACGGTTCAAGGGATTAGGCTGTTCTACAAGACTTTTGGAGAATCAACCAAAGGTAAGGTATTGTGTCTTCACGGGGGGCCCGGCGCCACCCATGACTATATGCTCCCATTGGCTGACCTATCTAAGTTTGGATATCGAGTTGTCTTCTTGGATGAGTTTGGTTGTGGTAATTCTGAGCTTCCTAAGAATCCAGCGCTTCTCAACATAGAGTATGGGGTTGAGGAAGTTGAAGGAGTGCGCAAAGCGCTCAATCTCGGCAAGATCCATCTGATCGGTTCGAGCTACGGTGGTTTGTTGACTATAGCTTATGCACTGAAGTACCAGAAGAATCTGAAGAGCATGGTAACGATCGGTGGATTGGCCAATGTTCCACTCACAGTTGCCGAAATGAATCGGATGAAATCTGAGCTTCCACCAGACGTGGTAGAAGTGCTGAAGAAATATGAGGCGGTTGGAGACTATGAAAACCCCGAATATTTGAAGGCTGTCGAGGTTTTCTATAGGAAGCATCTTTGTAGATTGCCCGAATGGCCCAAGGAACTAGTCTATAGTCTCGAGCACATTAGCAAACCTGTCTACCACACCATGAACGGTCCGAACGAATTCACGATCACGGGCAACATGAGATACTGGGACGTCACGAATCAACTGCATACGATACGCATCCCAACTCTCGTTACAGGCGGGAGATACGACGAGGTATCTCCAAAGGTGGCTAGAAGCATTCACAAAGGAATCAAGAAGTCAAAGCTGGTTACCTTTGCCAATAGTTCACACCTTCCTATGTGGGAAGAGAGAGAGAAGTTCATAACCGTGGTTCAGAAATTCCTGAAGAGTGTCAAGTGAGTCACAGCCTTTTTTCGACACAATGCATCTAGAAAAGAAGCTTTGACACTGCCTATTCATTCCCGAACATATTTCAGAAAGACTCATACTTCCAATCCTTCTGATCCATTTTCTTCAGGAAGTCAACCAAGTATTCTACGAGCGCACGTCTTGCCGAGTTACCTTTCTCTCTCGTTCCTTTTGTGGGATCGCCCGTCGAGCCCGTGTTGGTGAGCTCATGGAATAGCCATTTGATCTGCACATGTTCTGGCAGATCAGGTACCACACCTTTTGCGAATATCATCTTCACACAGTCGGGCCGGATTGAAAGCATCACGGAAGTCTCCAGTTCCCCACCATGTCCACGTCCATTCCACACCGCGAATGTGTTTTTCGGGAGGAGTTGACTGACGATGTCCCACCATGCTTCTATCACTGCTATTTTCGCGTCGCTGTGAGTTACTTTGAATTCTCTTGTTGCCATCTCAATTGGCGCGATGTTTCCATCATGACCGTTGATGATGAGTACACGTTTGATGTCATGTTTGTATAGCGAATTTAGTAGGTCAGAGATCACTGACTCAAGTGTTGAAGATTTTAGGCTAAGAGCGATTGGAAAAGAAGAGTAGTGTTCGCTCATTCCGTACGGCAGAGTTGGAAGAACTAGCAGATTTGGAAACCTGCCTGAGAGATCTTCAGCTATCGCCGATGCTTCAATTGCATCAGTTCCATAGGGAAGATGATCGCCATGACTCTCAGTCGACCCCAACGGTAGAACAGCCACTCTGAACTTGGACTCCTTCAAATCATGTCCAGTGATGTTCTCAAGGTTGACCAATCGATCACGAGCCTGACATTCACGTAGACGATATTCCTGTTAAAACTGTTTCCTGACCACTGGCGCGGTCTCCATTCTGAACTCAGACACAGTATCAGTGTGATTCGCTACTGTCGATGGCAAAAGATCTATCTCAAATAGGGTTGGCCAGAGTTTTCCTGTCACAAATAGCCGATCATCAATGGGGTCATAGGCAATCCCGTTTAAGACGTCTGCGCGTGTCTGTTGTTCAGGATTCAACAATCCTTCAAGGTCTATCCATCCAACAATTCTTCCTGTTTGAGGGGATATTATGGCAATACTGTTCGTCATCCAGACGTTCGCATAGATCTGTCCTCGAGCGTATTCTAGTTCGTTGAGTCTCGTTACAGGTTCACCATTGCTCTGAACCTCAATTCTACCCGTTTCCTCCAATGTCTCGGGATCGAAGAAATACAATGTGGAGGAACCATCGCTCATGATCAATCTGACGCCGTCGTAGGTTATTCCCCACCCTTCGGTCGAGTAGCTGAACTCTCTAATCAAGTCGAAAGTTTCCTTGTCGTAGATGAATCCCAAATGATTCTTCCAAGTTATCTGAATCAGCCTGTCACCACAGATAGTGATGCCTTCGCCGAAGATCTCTGAAGGTAGTTCACGAACGTCAAGGACTTTCCCGGTCTCTAGTTCGGTCCTACGCAGAGATGAATTCCCGTAAAGCCCTGTTCCCTCGTAGATGGTTCCGTTTTCAAACGCGAGACCTTGAGTGAACGCAGTTTGGTCATGATGATAGGCATTAACAATCGTGTAGGTGTACAGAGATGTAACGTTGTTCCATTGCCTTTGTGAAACATAGGCTAGTCCTAATCCAATCAGTGAAAGAAGTACAACCACAACAATGATGACTCTACGCACTAGATTGACCAGCATTAGACAATTGGTGTAGTAGGTAATTGATATTTCAATATAGTATTGCGCTGCTAGATCAAGCAGCACGAAGCATTTTCGGGCCGGCACTCAATGCTGCTAGAATAGAAATGCATAAAGACCACTCGGACGACTTATGGAAGTCCGCTCAAAGAGGACCACATGATTAGAGATTTAGTTACGAGAAATTTGGAAGGAAGATCCTCAGTTCGGTCATATTTGTAGGCGA
>CAYGZB010000061.1:0-6192 GCA_964354325.1 uncultured Candidatus Bathyarchaeia archaeon
TCAAGAGGCTTGTCACAGATAGCCACGGTCTTATCCACAATTTGTGATGTCTTCTTTGAGAAGTGCCCATGAGCGAAACCTCCGACAATCACTGCGGGTTGACGTTCGCCCGTAAGATCTTTGCACAAGTCACGTAGATCAGTCGTAATTCCGACTGAACTGAAAGCCACGGTCACCGTTGGCTTGATCGTTTGAATCAATTCATTTAGACTCATCTTCCTCAGCGAGAGAAGAGGTTCACCATCAAGTGGAACTCGACCGTTGAGGAAGAGTTGCTCCATGAGACCTACGAATCTGTCGTAGTTCCTTGGGAGCCTTATCCTCTTATTGACCCGTATCACGACGTCATCGATTGTATGTATGTAGGAATCTAGTCCTCCATCATTGTTCAAGGGAGTCGAGAGAGTCTGAAGAAGTGTTACATGAACTATGTCGGGTCTTCCACGTTTCTCAGCATTTGGAAGCCCTAACATGGCGCTATGATGATATGTTCGATCAAGCAGTGTTTGATTAGGCGGCTTTCCTTCAATTCTCGCCCTCGCAATCACCGACGGGTGATTGGCAATTGCCTTGGGAACAGTCTCGAGAGCCGCTTCAGCGAGAACGAACGTTAATGCCAAAGTTCTACAGCTTTTAACTTTGTCAACCAATCATATAAGAATGAAAGATTCATGAAACGCTGGAAAGAAGCGGAGCGGGACATAGCCAGAGAAAGGATGGAGATACTATTAGACCTAGCCACGAAGACTCTCAAGAAGGACTCTAGACTGACACGAAGATATGTTGAACTAGCAAAGAAGATTGGTATGAGGGCACAGGTCAGGATGCAGAGAGAGGACAAACATATGATCTGCAAAGGTTGTGGAATTCTGCTCGTTCCGGGATTCAACTGCAGAGTGAGAACACGTCCAGACGCTGGTACCAGAGTCATCATCACATGCCTAGATTGCGGAAGGCACAGGAGATACCCTACTCTAAGGGAAAAGAAGGGCGCTCAATGAAAGTCTCGCAAAAACTGTTCGACAAGTCAGGAACGTTGAAGCCCACAGCCTGGATTGGGAAGGGCGGAATTACAGTAGCCGTCCTTGATCAGATCAAGATGCAACTGAAGACCAAAGAACTGGTGAAAGTGAAGATTCAGAGTAGTCGTTTGTCTTCTGAGTCGGCTAGGGAGATTGCGGAAAGCGTAGCCAAGCAAACGTCTGTTTCTCTTATTGACATACGGGGGAGAACGTTTACTCTATACAGGAAGGCGTCTAAGACTAGATCTGTCAAAACTTATATGAGCCCGTCTAAACTCTGAACATCCGCTTAGAGAAGTGTAATGCAATTGCCAACTGCACATGATATCCCCGCTGATACGTTCCTGAATAGACTGTCAAAGCACCTGAAGGAGAATATTGGAGAAGTCACTCCCCCTTCATGGTCAGTGACGGCAAAGACAGGTTCACATAGGGAGTTCCCACCACACGACAGAGACTGGTGGTACATGAGATGCGCCTCACTGCTTAGGAAACTCTACCTTCATGGTCCGTTAGGTATCTCAAAACTCAGGGTCGAATATGGAGGCCGAAAAAGAAAGGGTAGAAGAATCGAACATGTAAGGCCAAGCGGAGGATCGAGCATTAGAGAACCTCTCCAACAACTCGAAAGAGCGGGGTTGGTGATGCAGGCAGAAAAGAAGGGAAGGAAACTTTCGAAAGACGGGGTCAGTCTGCTAAACAAATTATCTTCACAGATGATGAAAGAAACTCGGAGTTCAGCCAAAGGAGAAACGAAATGAGCGAAATCGACGAAGAAGAGCTTGAACTCCTAAGAAGGAGAAGACTGGCAAACCTACAGAGAGGCGCCTCAGAGGAGAAGAGAGCCGAGGCCCAAGAAGAACTTGAGAGCCAAAAGCAGACTATTCTGAGAAGCATCTTGACACCGGAAGCACGACAGCGACTCGCGAACATAAAGATGGTAAAAAAAGATTTCGCAAATCAACTTGAGCTACAGTTGATACAACTTGCTCAAACCGGAAAACTCCGAATTCCGATTAGTGACAGTCAATTGAAAGAGGCACTTACACACCTTCAATCTCAAAGGAAAGATATCAAGATAAGGAGAATTTAGACTTGGCAAGAGTAAAACCAACTGCACGAAAGCGTAGGCTAGGCCGAGCCTTGAAACAGAAAAGAAGCGTCCCCACATGGGTAATAGCAAGAACGCAGGGCAAAGTTCGATGGCACCCCAAAAGGAGACAATGGAGAAGGACGAAGCTGAAAGTGTAGGAAGGATCTGATATGTCAGATAAAGATGAGATCAAAGAAAAAGAGGCACCTGTTGAAAAAAAAGAAAGCGTTGAGACCACGGCCAAAACAAAAAAACCAACCAAAGAAAAGAAACCCGAGGAAGAAGAAATTGAGATCGTGGAAGAGAAAGCCTATACAGTGAACCTAAGAGAAGCGAGGAAAGCTCCCCTAAAACATAGAACTCCTAGAGCGATCACCGAATTGAGGAATTTCGTCAAGCGGCACATGAAAGTTGAAAGCGTTATCATGAGTAATGAAATAAATGAACAAGTCTGGTCGCGAAGCATAGAGAAACCTCCCCGAAAGCTAAAGATCAGGGCTGTGAAGGACAAGGAAGGAAACGTCATAATATATCCACCAACAAAAGCGTAGGCACTCTGCATTTTTGTCCGAACGCCGACACTAGAAACCAGATTCTGGCGGATCAGATTCTTGCCAATAATCCTCGACGACATTTACGGGAGTCCAAATGTCGGAGTGTACGGTTTTTCAAACGAAACTATATGCGTTGTACCTCTTGGCTTATCTCCCAAGAAAATCGAAAGATTTCATAGTTGTCTGAATGCAGACGTGTTTGAGTGCAGCATTGGCGGATCCGCTGTAATCGGAGCCCTAGTCACCGGCAACTCTCAAGGCATCTTGGTCCCACATACAATACGCGACTATGAAATGAAGCGAATGAAGAAAGCGACAAATCTTAAAATTCAAACTCTCCAAAGTAAATGGACCGCCCTCGGCAACCTTGTTCTGGCAAATGACTACGGTGCAGTGGTCGATCCGAGACTGCCAGATCAGATAATTGATAAAATCTCAAAGACACTCCAAGTGGAAGCAGTCAAAGGCGAGGTGTATGGTCTGCCATTCGTTGGATCTCTCGTAGTGGCAACGAACAAGGGAGCAATAGCGCATCCAAAAATCACAGAAGAAGAGAAAGAGAAGATCCAAGAGATTCTTCAAGTTCCTGTGAGTGTTGGAACCGTTAACGGAGGAGTTCCCTACCCAAGATCTGGTCTATTGGCAAATAGTAACGGAGCAATAGCGGGAAATTTGACTTCGGGACCTGAGCTCATGGAGATAAGTCAAACCATGGGTTTGTAGCAGCACGTTATGGTGATTCGTCAATTCTCTCAGATCAATCTCTACACAGACTTTATTATTGCGAAGCCACAATGGACCAGAAACAACTTAATCAGACGAGACAATCGGCTTTAAGAGGCATTAAGGATGGATCAAGTCAAGACGTTCAAGATCTCGGGATACTTAAAGAAGAAAGGAAGACGAATCTCATTCACAAAAGACGTGAAGGCTCTGAAAGATTCCGACGCGTTGGAAAAGATCTATTCTGAGATTGGCAGCAGACACAAAGCCAAGAGATTCGACATCAAAGTAGTTGAAGTTCAAGAAGTGGAGTCGAAGTAGGGAATGGCCAATTTAGATCAGCCTCTCAGGGAACTGTTAGTTGAGCAGAGATATCTTGAGGAGACTGCGAGAATATATCAAGCTAGACTTGAGATGATAAACGCGTCTCTGGCGGACGTATACATGGCCAACCAGTCACTCGAAGGAATAAAGGGAAAGCCAAAGGGTCACGAGACGTTGACACCCTTGGGTGCAGGTTCATTTGTGAAAACTGAGCTTGTCGATACGGAAAAGATCGTAATGGGAATTGGAGCCGGGGTGGCCGTAGAGAAGAACATAGACGATTCGATCTTTGAACTTAAGAATAGACAAGCAGAACTTGAGAGGGTTAGGAATTCAGTACAACAACAACTTGGTCAAGTTGCCACGAGACTTGAGAATGATAGATCTAGGATTTCGGAACTGATTAAACAGAAAGGCGGAGAAGCCATACAGATAGTCTAGGGACGGGACCGTTCCGATACGGAAATCTAGGAAACTCTGTTTAAGAACTCTTTTGCTTGATACTCCCACTCACGACTTTCCACTTCCAAGTCGCTTTCTCCATTCTCCGCAATTGTGATCCTGACATAGCCTTCGGAACCTTCGAAGTAGGCGCAGCACCGACTGAGATCGGTCACTTTCAGACCGAGTTCTTTTGAAAAATACTTGACCGCTTTCTCCATCACTTCTTCTGATTTGTATCTAATCTTCTTGGAGATTCGGATCAAAGGATTCACAACTCAAGATGCAATGGACTAGGTTAATATTTCTACCGACATTTGCCGGCAGCTTCGCTTAAGTAGGTGCAAGAACGTACACGACGAGTTGATGTCTGGAACCGTGTTCCGTTGATCTGGTTTGTTTGACAAGTTGAAAACAGGCTTCAGCAGCGTCCTTCAGAAAGTATCCAAGTCCGAACTTGATGGAAGAGGTCTCGATCAATATCTGGACGAGTTCAAACTCGATCTCATACAGAATGATGTGGCTGTCCCCGTTGCTGAACGCATATGTGACCTAATGAGAGAGAAGATACGTGGAACCTTGGTCCCTAGGTTTAGTGACAAACAGAGTGTAGTAAATTCCGCATTGAAAGATAGCCTTGGAGAGATTATGACTCCAAAGCAAGAAATCAACTTACTGGGTGTGATCGAACAGAAACGAGCACAGAATTTACCGGCTATCTTTGTCTTTCTGGGAGTGAATGGAACAGGGAAGACAACCACTATAGCCAAAATCGCCAAGCTACTAATGAAGAATGGATTATCGGTAGTCATCGCCTGTGCTGATACTTACCGTGCCGGCGCGATTGAACAGATGGAAGAGCATGCCCAGAGAGTTGGAGTTAGGACAATCAAACATGAGTATGGATCAGATGCCGCCGCTGTCGCCTTTGATGCGATAAACTATGCGCGTTCACACGGAACCAACGTTGTCCTTATCGATACGGCCGGACGAATGCAAACAAACCGAAACCTACTTGATGAAATGAGAAAGATAGTTCGCGTATCGAACCCAGACTTGAAGATCCTGGTAGTAGATGCCCTAACGGCCAATGATGCTGCTGAGCAGTCAAAGGTTTTCAATGATGCCATTGGAATTGATGCGATAATTTTGGCGAAACTCGACGCGGATGCAAGAGGAGGTTCAGCTCTCTCAGCAACATTCATGACAGGAAAACCTGTAATCTACGCGGGGATAGGACAAGGATACGACGACTTGACCCCCTTCAGCTCAGACTTTGTGATCAAGAACATACTCGCGTAAAAGATCCTAAACCCAACCCGCTCTGAAACATTTTATAAATGATATCACAATCTAGCCTTCGAAGTGACAAAGTTGGCCATTCGTGGACGAGACTTTCTTGAACTTCAAGACTACTCCAAGAATGAATTATGGCAAATCCTCAAGACATCCAAGATGCTCAAGAAAGAAATCGCCAAGAAAAGATCTCTGAACGCACTGAAGGGGAAACAGCTTGCCCTAATATTCGAGAAGCCATCCACAAGAACAAGAGTGTCATTTGAAGTGGCTATGGAAAGCCTAGGTGGACACGCATTCTACCTTGGATGGAACGAGCTCCAACTAGGAAGAGGCGAAACCATCGCAGATTCAGCTCGCGTCATGAGCAGATACGTGGATGGCATTATGGCAAGAGTGTACAAACATTCGACTCTAGAAGAACTGGCGAAACATGCTGATATCCCTATCATAAACGGACTTTCCGACATGTCGCATCCCGTCCAGATACTAGCCGACCTCCTAACTATTTGGGAGAAAAAGAAGAGACTGGAGGGATTGAAGCTCACATTCATTGGTGATGGAAACAATGTCTGCAACTCTCTCTTGGTGGGATGCTCCATGTTTGGAATGCATGTGAGCACAGCCTCTCCACAAGGCTTCGAACCCAACCAAAAGTACGTTCAATCCGCAATGAAAAACGCGAAGAAAACGAAGTCCAAAATTGAGATACTTCATGAACCATATGATGCCGTCAAGA
>CAYGZB010000062.1:0-6081 GCA_964354325.1 uncultured Candidatus Bathyarchaeia archaeon
TCATAAAAGTCACTGAGCTTCGTGAAAAAACACACCTTATGGAAATAAAAAAAGCAGATCTTCCGCAAATCTTGGATTACGCGCACAACTCCCTCGGAGGCCACTTCATGACTATGACAGGAACCGACTACATAGAGTCTCTTGACCACTTCATAATAGACTACATCTTGGGATGGTATGAAGAAGGCGTCCTTGTCGTATTTAGAGCTAGAATAAGAAAGGGCGATGAAAACTTTCCATCAGCCACGCCATATGTCCCTTGCGCTGATTGGTACGAAAGGGAAGTCAAGGAGTCTTTGGGATTGAACCCAATCGGTCATCCAAATCCAAGGAAACTCCTTCTTTCAGATGAGTGGCCAGAAGATATCTATCCCTTAAGGAAAAACTTCAAACATGACACACGTCCACCCTACAAAGCCGAACCGAGGTATCCTTTTGAAGCTCCTGAAAATGGGAAAATGTTCAACATAATCCCATTCGGTCCCTACCATTTCGCGATTCACGAACCAATATACTTTAGATTTCTTACGAATGGTGAGAGAATAGTCAACACAGATCTAAGAGCAGGATTCAACTATAGAGGCCTGGAAAAAATTGCTGAAACAAGGTTGACATACGAAACAATACCGTTTATGGCAGAGAGAGTATGCGGGATATGTGGATCCGTTCACGCAGAAGCTTACACTCAAGCCCTAGAAAAAGCGGCAAAGTTTGAAGCCCCTGAGAGAGCTAAGTGGATCAGAACTGTCATGTTGGAAATTGAGAGGGTGCATAGCCATCTTTTGTGGCTTGGCGTTGCCTCTCACATGGTTGGTTTTGATTCTGGACTTATGCAGTTCTGGAGAGTCAGAGACAAAGACATGTTTCTCGCTGAGCTGCTAACTGGTAATCGAAAACTCTACGGCATGATAGTTCCTGGTGGAGTAAGAAGAGACATAAGAGCCGATAAGAAGGAAAAGGCCCTCAAACTAGTTTCTGAGATTCATGAGGAGTATGAAGAACTGCTTAGGGCCACTTTGAACTTGGGGACGCTGAAGAAGAGGCTTAAGGACGTTGGTTGCCTCCGTAAGGAAGATGCGAAAAAGTATTCAGTGATGGGGCCCGTGGCCAGAGCCTCCGGCATATCCATAGATTCTAGAAGAGACTACCCATACGAAGCATATCCGCATCTTGACTTTGAGAGTCCGGTGGAGCCTGGAGGCGACGTCTTAGCCAGAACTATCGTGAGAGCCCACGATGTGTTGCAATCATTAAAGATCATAGAACAAGCTTTGGAATCACTCCCAGACGGCCCCGTACATACTCCTCTAGATTATATTCCTCCAGGAGTAACCTCGGTGGGACTTGTAGAAGGCCCTAGAGGAACAGACGTTCATTACATCATAACTGGAAAAGAGGATACAGTGTACAGATGGCGTGTTAGAGCTCCAACCTACGCAAACCTCCAAGCAACGCCACTCATGCTGGAAGGATATACACTGGCTGACGCATCAATAATCATAGGGAGCATAGATCCGTGCATTTCATGCGCCGAAAGAGTGCTGGTGGTCGATGCAAATAGTGGCAAAGAAAGAATACTGTCAAGCAAAGATCTCTTGAAGCGATAATCAATGAAAAACATTCTAAGATTGCTCAAAATTGGAATCACCAGGGGACGCGTAACTTACAGATATCCCAAAGATCGGACACCTGTTCCCGAGGGTCTGAGAGGAAAGCCTGAACTTAACTTCGATGATTGCATCGGTTGTGGAGCTTGCGTTAAGGCCTGTCCACCGAACGCATTGGTTATGGATGACCACGAGGGTACTCGGACGATAAAACTCTTCTACGGACAATGCATAATGTGCGGAACATGCGAAGAGGTTTGTCCGGTAGACGCCATAAGAGTGTTCGAAGAGTTTGAGCTCGCCTCTCTGAACAGGGAAGATCTTGAAGAAGTATTGCAGTTCGCGCTTGCCAAATGCAAGAGCTGCGGAAACTATTTCACTACAAACAGAGTTTTGGAGAACACACTTTCCGCATACTCTGAACTAGTAAAGGGTTATGGAGAAGAGTTCACAGAAATGATTTTCCTCTGTCCTGATTGTAGAAGGAAAGATTGGAGCGAAGTATTAGCTGAGGTCTACAGGGGAGCTCGACATGAATAACGAACACAGAGCAAATACCAGCAATAGCCTTGACGATATTAGAAAGCTAGCAAAGAGCCCATGGGTATTCCATGTAAATACCGGTGGATGCAATGGATGCGATATAGAAATAGTTGACACACTCACGCCATACTTCGACGTTGAAAGATTTGGAATCAAACGTGTCTCATCTCCCAAACATGCCGACATCTTGCTAGTAACGGGGCCTGTAACCAGGCAATCCGTCGGAACATTCCTTAACGCGTATGAGGCTGCGCCTGATCCCAAATTGGTCGTGGCAATTGGTAATTGCGCATGTGGAGGTGGAATATGGCATGATAGCTTCGCAACGATGGGCGGCGTCAGCAATGTCGTTCCAACCGACGTTTACATTCCTGGATGCCCCCCAAAGCCAGAAGCCCTGATACACGGAATACTACTCGGCCTAGGAAAAGTCGAACAAAAAATCGCTAGAAAAACCTTCAAGGAAGAGGGTCTATGAAACTCGGAATTCTGTTTAAGAGGACTGTCTACAGAGAGCTGAGAAGTTCCGTTGGATACTATGATGCTAGACGCATCATCAGATCTATCGAGAAGAATTCTGAAAAAGTGAGAAACATGGAAGAATTAATGAAGTTACTAAATTCCGCAGGGTTTGATGAAAGACAATTGCGATTGACGACAGAGATTGCTGGGAAATACTCTCCATTGCTGAAAAAAGGGCAAGATTCGATTTCCATTGATCGACCTACCTTCAATAATTTGACAGCTCCTGTTTCGGCAATCTCAGAAAAAGATCAAGGGCTAACCTGGCTGAATGGAGATCATTCAGCAAGATCAAACCAGAAGTAAGATTGCTGAGTGATTTGTCATCTAAGAGAGAGCGGGTGTGGCGCTCCTACTTGAATTCAATTAGTCTTGGAGCTATCAGCGTCTTGGTCTCGGTAATACCAGATATTGAGCGGAGGCCTTTGAAAACGAAATTCTCCAAATCGTCAGTCTTAGTTATTCGTACCTTGACAATAAGGTCATAGTCACCGTATAGCATTGCTATCTCGCCCAACGGGTACTCCTGTTGAAGGCCACGAATTCTATTGAACACATCAAGATCTTTGCCCGATTCTACTCTTATGAGAATATATGCGACGTGTTCTTCTTGGTGCAAGAAAACTCCCGAAGTATTATGGATGAAGCGTTCCATAAAAACAATGTCTCTTGGACTCTAATTGCGCATTGAAATGGTCAGTTTTGTTGGTCCACCTAAAGAAATTATGAGCACGATGTTGAATTGATGGTGGGCGAATACTAAAGTGGGCAGTTCCTTTATGCCGTGCGCTGACAATATTGTTTGCGAAAGATTGAACATGCGTTCAGAAGGACATGTCTTTCTTCAAGAGATGCAGTATCAAACAGCAGCCTCCATAGTCGGCTCATCATCAACCAAAACAATAGTATCTTTTTCATGGATTCCAGTATTAGTCTCTAAAAATGCCCGCGGCTCCTGAGGTGGCCGAGCAACGCTCATCAATGCGCCCCCAGTTGTTGTAGCCTCAGTTTCTTGGGATCATGCGAGTGCAATCTGCTTAAGATACTAGTCAACGAAGTCTTGTGCTTTCTGTGGCTCAGGTGGCAGACCTTTTCTCTTCCTGATGTCCTGTATAACTTGTGTAAGCATTGAGGCTGGCACCGGAGCCCACCTCGCAAATTCCAGACCCCAGAAAGCTCTTCCGGCGGTTGCGCCTCTCAGGGTCTCCGAGAGATCGAAAGTCTCGGCGGTAGGAAGTTCACCGACCACATACATGAGGTGACCTTTCTGGTCAACAGATACGACCTTTCCCCTCTTCTGCGATATGACGCTAGTTACTTCTCCCAGTAGATCCGGCGGAATCTTAGCAGTCATTCTCTGAATCGGCTCTAGAAGAGTTGGTTGAGCAGAGAGAAAAGCTGCGAAGAAGGCTCTTCTCATCATAGGCATTATTTGAGCAGGCCCACGGTGTACCGGGTCCTCGTGAAGTGAAACGTCGGTTATCTTGGCTTTCAATCCCCTCATCTGTTCGTAGGCAAGGGGACCCTCCTTTACACCCCACCTGTAACCAGATATTATCGTGTCCCTAGCTTCTTGGACGTACTGGGCACCTTTAGTGACTTCAACCAGGATGTTGCATGTTTCATCAAGTGCCCAGACTCCTTTTGACTCATCGGTCGCCCATCCTTTTTCTCTGAGAATCTTGGCCATGGCATGTTTGTCCATGTACTCGCTGATTTTCCCTGTTCTTATCATATCGACAATTTCTTCTTCAAGAGGCTCGACGCTAAGTTGTATGCGGTTGTGTTTGTTGGGTGATTTTCCCTCAACTGGTCCGGCTGATGACTTTATGCTTTCCCTGTATAGAACTATGGGCTTTGATGTTGTCACTTCCAGACCCGTCTTCGTCATGAGGGTCGTGGCAATCTCTAAGTGAAGCGTACCCATTCCTGATATCAGGTACTCGCCCGTCTCTTCGTTTATCTTGGTAACGAGGTTGGGATCTTCTATTGTGAGCTTCCTCAAGATTTCAACGAGCTTGGGCAGATCCCGACTGTATTTTGGCTCCACAGCAATCGTGACGACGGGTTCCGTAACATAGCTGACTGCCTCAAATGGAATCACATCACTTGTACTGGCTATCGTTTCTCCTGCCCTGGCAGCTTGGATACCCAGCACTGCCGGGATGTTTCCGGCTCCGAGTGAACCGATCACTTCTCGGTAAGGTCCCATGTAGATGCAGACTTGCTGGATACGAGCTTCGGAACGTGCTCCAATGAGGTGAACAGTTTCGCCTTCCTTCAGCGTTCCTGAGAATAGTCTGCCGGTCGCCGCCACTCCAGCCTGAGGATCGACTACTATGTTTACAACGCACATTACCGCTGGTCCGTTGTCGTCACAGTTCATCATCGCCTTGCCAATTTCACTGTCCACATCACCATGCCAGATCTTTGGGATTCTGTATCTTTGAGCTTCGTGTGGAGGAGGGATCGATGCAATGGACATATTCAGTATGGCTTCATGTAGCGGGCTTTTCTTTTGGAGTTCTTCCACAGTCCCGGCGTTGTAGGCATCCACAACGTCCGAGAATTTTACGCCCTTGGTTCTAGCGATTTCGCTTGTGAAACCCCATCTATCCTTAGCTGACCCCATAGCGACTGTGTTTGTGGCAAAATTGACTTTCCATTTCTCTCGAAATTCAGGTTCAGCATACAGTTCGATTAGACCGTTGAAGTCTTTTATTATCCTAGCAACCCTTTCCTGAATTTGCTCAGCAGTGAGCTTGAGTTCCTTGATAAGACGGTCTATCTTGTTGATGTAAAGAACAGGCCTGACTCTTACTTCAACAGCCTGCCTAGTGACCGTCTCGGTCTGAACCATAACCTCCTCAACAGCATCAACGACAACAACTGCTCCGTCAATAGCTCTAAGAGACCTAGTTACTCTTCCAGAAAAGTCAACGTGCCCTGGCGTATCAATAAGGTTGATCACGTAAGGTTTGCCATCCTTTTCGTGAAGGAGGCTCACGTTGGCGGCCTTAATCGTCATCTGTCGTTTCTGCTCTTCCTCCATGTAATCGAGGGCCAGAGCGGTACCTGCCACTGATGGCGACAACATTCCTGCAGCAGCAAGGAGTGAGTCGCTCATCGTGGTTTTTCCATGATCAACATGAGCAATGATACCAATATTGTCCGGGCGTAGATCCCTACGCCTTTCGGATTTGGTCCTTGTTCTGTATGATCTTCATTATTTCTGCTGTTGTCTTGTAATGCGGCATCTTCCTAATCCCATTCCAACATAGAGTGCTACTAGCTCTCAGAAAGGCTAGTGCAATTCATTTCTTGGTTCCCCGAAAGGAACCTCGCTACTAGAACTCCTTGACGTTTTTATACTTTTCAGTAGCAACAGAGGACTCCGATCGATGAATCT
>CAYGZB010000063.1:0-6065 GCA_964354325.1 uncultured Candidatus Bathyarchaeia archaeon
TCCAAAGAAGATACTTGAAGAGGGAAAACCATTCAACCTGAAACAATAGTCATGGTACAGCTCTCTGTGGATCTGAGCAAATACGTTACTTCAAACGTTTAATAGAACGCGTCTAGAGGAATCTTTTTCAGCCCGGTGGTGTAGTGGACAAAGGACCACTTTTGGTGGTCCATCTAGGCATAGCGGGCTTTGGATCGCATTGAAGGCGAAAGGCGACCCGCCGACGGGAGAAAAGACCCCGAATTCGAATCTCCCCCGGGCTACCACCACATATGCAGGAACTTGTCGTCAAACAGGACGATTGTGACACATTTTGGCCGCACTAGAGAGTCGTTTACGCTGCTACGCTAGTTCTCTTATTCTGAGTACAATCCACACGACTGCAACGACGCCGAATAGTTCTACTGTTGGCTGCCACATTTTGGGCAGAACTTTATGTTTTCCGCTATCTTTTGGCCACATCCAATACAGAATTTTCCCGCACTCTCGGATTGCGAAGTTGGCGTTGACGTTTTTGCGTCTTGTATTGCTTTGATCCATTCGTCGAATCCTTTGAAGGCGGAACCCAGGCTTGTAGAAGTCCTGTAGAAGAGAGCCCTGGGATTGCCTGGAGCGTTCCATTGGATTGATAGTAGGCGTGTTCCGAGTTGTTTCTCGTTCTTTGCTTCTTGGATGTCTTGGAGGTTTAGTTGAAAGCTGTCTGGTCTCTCAAGGGCTTTGTCGAGTTCTTCTGGTTTGACTTTTGTCATGGCTTTCATTGCAATGTTTCCGAATAGTCCTTGAGCGGCCATACGCTTGGCAAGTCCTGCACCGGATTGAGCAAAGATAAGCCGCTTGTCTGTCAGAGTGAGTGTTCCCATTGGAGGATTGAACCTGTACTTTTTGTCTCCTTTCTCTTTGACGGCGAATCCAGATTCAGTTCTGATTACAGTTTCTTCAGCGCTTGACATGAAGGATCAAAAAGCAATACCTGTAACCTCCTCTTAAGAATCACGCTGGCTTCCAACTGGAGGTGGATGCGGATTCATCAATCGCAGCTGTGTTTCTTATGGCATCTAGGTGTAATCTGATAGTGCAAAATTCTATATTCTCACAAAACACTTCGAATATGCTATGCAATGTTCAAATGTCCCTATTCATCGAGTCGGGAGAATACTTTCCTTATCACTGCTTATTTTGTTAATCTCGACTGTGGCAGTGCAAGCGTCGTACGGTATTCGCAGCCATACACTCTGTAGGGATATTGACGAGTCTAAGAGCCCTGATGGGCCGATTGACCCAACTCATACTTTCTATGATTCCGAACGGAATCGCAGTAATCACTGCGCTGTGGCTGGTAATGCGTTCTCGACGTAAACCACACTATGAAACACGTCAGGAAACTGGTCTCCCCGAATCCATTTAGCGCGGTCAAGATGTGACTCTAGATCTACCGTTCCAGATTGTTCGCAATTTCCTTTGGAATTTCAATATGTAGCTCGAATTCACGAATTTTACAGAAGAGGTCTCGGCTCGTCTTCGACTCTTAGAGGGAGCTCATCTATCTCAGCAAGATATGTCTTGAAATTGCCCATCCTAATCTTTTTCCAGTCGTGTATTTTTGAGGTAAGTTTCGGATGACCGACGATGACGTATCTCTTTCCTTCTTTTATGTAGTCTTCGAAGCCTTTTGTGGAGTAGTGTGAGACGAACTCTATTCCTTTTCGGGTCAGAACGAACACTGGAATCTTGACGCCGATCTGCAGTCTCGCTTCTTTTCCAAGGATGTCTCTTACGTGAAGCGACGCGCAGCTCCAAACGAGATCTGCGTATTTCAATATCTCTTCTGCTCTCTCTTTTTCAACTCCAGTCGTACAAACCGCTAGAATCGTGACATATGATTCAGTTTCCTTCTCCACACATCGTACTTTGGCCAGGTCTTCACCTGCAAACCCGTTAATGGTTGCTACAATCCTCCTGTGGCCAAGTTCAGCCGCCTTGTTGACTCCAAGTATTTGGTTAATCTCAGCAGTCCTCGCGTTCACAACATAGCCATTGCTTTCTTGAATTGTCTCTATCACTTGCTTGATAGGAGACGTGTAGAAGAGACCGTTCATTCTAGCGCCTATCCCTTGCACCAGACTTGGTTCTCCTGTAACAACGGTCCCAGCGCCATCACAGACAGTAACAGCCGCGTCGGCTCCTTTCTTATCAAGCGCATACATTATCATTTCAGACGCTCCGAAAGGAATTGCCACATCCATTCTACAAAGTTCTCTTCCACTCGTGAAGTGGCCAAATCGCGAAATCTTCGACCCTACGGTCTTCGATACTTCTGGCTTGAAAAGCTCAGGATGCTCATCAAACGGGCCCATCCCATCATACAGCGAACTCGACAGAGGACAATACCTCATCTCCGTATCCGTTACATGTATCACTTCGCCATTGGATATTGCTACTAGAGCTCCACACATTCTTGTAACATGTAGATCGCTGGGTAGATGTCCATTTTCTTTCTTGATCTCTTCCAGCAGTTGCTCGACCAGAATTCTGCCTTTCATACTTACGTGCTCTCATTTCTTGACCATTAATTGTCTGGAGATGTCTATTGCCGGGATCCTTGGCGATCCTGTCTACTTAATGCGGTTTGACCAAGAAAACTCGGCTACGACTTACCCGTGGAGTTCGCTGTGGATCGCCCGAATGCTTCTCACCAGATTTGACTCGTCTACGCCCAAAATTATGTTTTGCCCATTGCTCTTTGATATCATCAGTATATTGATACCTCTCTTGAGAAACAAGCTCATCAAACTACTGATTATCTTCGTATTATATCTCAGAGCTTTTCCGACGACGCTTATGGCACCAATTCTTCTTCCTTGAATTGTCGGTTTGTAGCCGTATTCCTCAAGAGCCCTTTTCATAATAGATTCTATCTTCTCTCCTTTGACCACACTATCAGACTGCTGGATGGTCATCGATATCACATTCGCTGATGTCGCGACATCATAGACATCGACCCCACAATTCGACAAGGCACCGGTCGTGTTACTCAGGTACCCTCTCCCTTCTTCCGTACTCATCTGCTCGTCTGAGATTGTCAGAAAATAGAATTTTCTCGCGGAGATTCCTGCGATAGGTCTTTCCCGCGTTGTGACTGACTTGCCAGAGATCAGCGTTGATTCTTTCTCCGTGAGATTCTTGATTCTGATAGGTGTGTTGTGTGATGCCGCTATTCTAATCGCGACCGGATGAACAACCTCGACGCCTCTCCAAGTCAACTCTCCGGCTTCGTCATAGTTCAGATATGGAATAGTATCGCTTTTTCCGAACTCGGGCTCTACAAAATAGATTCCAGGCACATCCTTCACAATTTCATAGTCGGCACCTATGGCCGCGGCTACTATGGCTCCCGTGACATCGGTGCTGTTTCTTCCCAGAAGTTTGTATCTTCCCGTTTCCAGTTCCTTCCCAACAAAACCTCCAACCACCGGAACGATATGGTTGTCGGGCCCCAAGTACTTGCCAAGATTGTTTCCTACGTTCAGTACGCTAAGGTTCTCTCTGACCACTCCCTTCGAACTCGCGACTATCCCGCCACTGTAGCCGTCAACATATTCTGATTCTTGTCCTAATGATCTCAATACATGAGCGAGCAGTATTCCAGAATGGTTCTCGCCTTTGGAAACAAGCTGATCAAAGCTCATCTTCTTCTTTAGATCACGCAGTTCTCGATCGATTGACTTAGTCGCATCAAGTCGAACCTTGTCGTCCGAAATACTGCGAAGAATCTTCTTGTATCCGTCTTTCAGATCAGATACTATTCTCTGATCATGCTTTAGATACAGAGTGGTTAGCAGATCCGTTACTCCTTTTGGAGCTGAAACAACGGCGATCGGCTTCTTTTCGCGAGCTGACTTAATCATGTACTTTGCGGCGCTGTGGAATCCTTCAGCGTCACGGAATACTGAGCCACCAAATTTCATGACGATTCTAGATTTCGATCTCAATTCTATCCCGCGTTCGGAGCCTTGAATAGAAGTCTTCGTAGCAAATTCGAAAGTTCAATGTCGTTTAAAAGTGTTCTCAGCCCACTCTAACTGGAAAATGCGTCCCAAGACAGAATCAGATCAATGAACTGAAACCGTTCAAGTAACCCATGGATCGACCCAACGGAAAAGTGGAAGAACCTATGTCAAACGGAAACCTGTCCGATACCTCTTACAAATGGATCGTGCTGCTCATCACGACGGTCGGATCCTTCATGACACCTCTGGACGGCAGCATCGTAAGCATCGCCTTACCTTCAATTGCATCAAACCTTGGCATCAACTTCACAACCATCATATGGATACCTACCACGTACCTCCTGTTCCTTTCAGCCCTCCTGCTGATCTTCGGAAGACTCGCTGACACAAAAGGTAGGAGAACATTGTTCATTTCTGGTTTCGCGCTTTTCACCGTGGCCTCTGGACTCTGCGCGGTTTCAAGAACTGGAGTTGAGCTAATCGTCTTTCGCGCCGTGCAGGGGCTAAGCGCAGCTATGATCGGCGCGACATCTCCCGCCATAGTCACAGACGTCTTCCCCAATCGAGAGCGAGGAAAAGTCCTAGGCATTAACGCAACCGCGGTTTACACGGGCTTATCGGTCGGCCCTACTCTAGGAGGATTTCTAGTTCAGAACCTGGGTTGGCGATGGATTTTTCTCATAAACATCCCCATCGGAATCTTCGTAGTCGCACTGTCTCTTCTCAAACTCAAGGAATCGACAAATCCAGAGAAAAGTGAGAAATTCGATCTCTTGGGCGGTGGAACATTCTCTATCGGTCTCAGTGCCCTACTACTTGCCCTTACACTGGGACCCGAGTATGGATGGAGCTCCGTCCATATCACGGGTCTGTTTGCGACCAGTGGCATCACATTCATTCTGTTCGTTCTGGTCGAAAAGAAGATTGGCGAGAATGCCATGTTTGAAATCTCATTGTTTACTCATAACCGTCTTTTCGCTTCGGCGAATACTAGCGCTCTTCTCAACTACACTTCATTCTTCGGGGTGACCTTCCTAATGTCATTCTATCTGCAAAGAATTCTCAATTTGTCACCCGCGCAGGCTGGTCTGATTCTACTTTCGATGCCAATAGTAATGACAGCTTTTTCTCCAGTAAGTGGTTGGCTTTCCGACAAGTTCGGTACACGCCTACTGAGTTCGGCCGGGATGGTTCTGATATCGCTCGGCCTCTTCATGTTCAGCACGATAAGTATTGATTCAACTGGATTTGACATCGTGGCAAGATTACTCCTGATAGGCTTAGGCATGGGATTCTTCTCTTCACCAAATACGAGCGCCGTAATGGGCGCTGTTGAAAAAAACAGGCTAAGCGTGGCCGCCGGAACGCTAGCTACGATGAGGTTCGTTGGTCAATCTATGAGCCTTGCCGTCATGGGAGCTGTAGCTTCAACCGCAGTTTCCCAGCAGATCATTTCAAATTTAATCCTTGACCTGCCGGGTCTTGATGGAACGGTGATGGCTTCAGCTTTCGTTGAGGGAATTCGACGAGCTTTTCTAGTTTCTGGGTTCATCGCAGCCATCGGAGTCATCACATCACTCGTCAGAGGAAAAGGCAATTAGAATTTGACATCCTGAGATCAATCGTTCTTCGTCTCGACTCCGATAGACTTTAAGATTGGTTGGCATACGAGCTACGACAAAACGATGAACTACTATTGGATTTTGGATTTCTGATGTCCTACGGCTACCTAGGAATTCTACTGCTAGTTCTCGCCATAAACCTAATTCCATTCGCTTCTCCCTCAAACCTCGTTCTGGCGGGTGCGGTAGCCTATTTCACAACCATCAATCCGATAGCCGTCGCCCTAATCGTGGCCATAGCCGCCACGCTAGCGAAACTTGTTCACTACTCCATTGCGGCCCTTTTTGGCAAGCGAATGAATCACTCCAAGGGCAAACTAAGTAAGTACAGCCAGATGATTGGAAAATGGGGTGTGCTCGGAGCGTTCATCGCCGCAGCCACACCAATCCCCGACGACCCGATCGTGATACCTCTCGGACTGATGAGATATGACTT
>CAYGZB010000064.1:0-6054 GCA_964354325.1 uncultured Candidatus Bathyarchaeia archaeon
CTCGAGATTGCTACGTTGAACACTTTTTCACTGCTCGATCAGTTCTTAGAGTAGGTCATGCAAAGGACCGTTCTCATAAGCTTTTGTGCACGAAATGTGTAATTTCCTGAACGCTCATCGAGATTGAGAATTTATGTGAGACGATAGAAATATCTACTATGATCTCATGGGTATCCGTGAGTTACGAATGGGCTACATGGTTGGCGTTGTAGGAAAGGCAAACGTTGGAAAATCCACGTTCTTCTCTGCGGCAACCCTCGTATCAGTGCCGATAGCAAACTATCCGTTCACCACCATAAAACCGAACCGTGGCGTTGGATACGTTAGAAAACCATGCGTATGCAAAGAGTTTGGCGTGAAAGATCAACCGGCCAACTCAGCTTGCGTTGACGGTGTTCGTCTGATACCAGTGGAAATGATTGATGTCGCTGGACTTGTTCCCGGAGCTTGGTCTGGAAAAGGTCTCGGAAACCAGTTTCTTGATGAAATTCGCACAGCCGACGCTCTGATTCACGTAGTTGACGCGGCAGGGGCAACTGACAGCGAGGGAAAAGTCTGCACGCCGGGAACGCGTGACCCCATCGACGATGTGAAATTTCTTGAAGAAGAAATCGATATGTGGTTGCTTCAGATAGTCAGTAAGGACTGGGAGAAAATTGCCAGAAAAATAGAATCCTCAGGAGACAGCCTTGTACCTGCACTGGAAAAGAGGTTGAGTGGACTTGCGATAAACAAGAGTCATCTGCTTGAAGCCCTCAAGAGATTGAGTCTCGATGCAGATGAACCACTGAAATGGAAAAAAGATGATCTTCGTCGTTTTATACATGAGCTAAGATCTCTGTCGAAACCTATGATATTGGCCGCGAACAAAATTGATTTGCCGACCGCTGAGGAGAACGTTGAACGCCTCAAGACGCTTGGCTACAATGTGATTCCGTGCTGCGCCGAAGCTGAACTCGCCCTTCGAAGATCTAGCGAGAAAGGTTTCACCAACTACACACCGGGTTCTTCCAGCTTCAACATCTTGAAACCAGAGGGTTTGAAAGAAGAACAGAAACGTGCCCTTGAGACGATTGGAGAAAAGATATTGACAAGATGGTCATCCACGGGGGTCCAAGAAACAATAAACACGGCCTACTTCAGACTCCTTAAGATGGTCACCGTGTACCCCGTCGAAGATCCTGAGAAACTGACCGATCACTTGGGACGAGTTCTCCCCGACGCATATCTTGTGCCAGATGGTACCACTGCAAAGGAATTTGCGTCAATTATCCATTCAGACTTGGGTGAAGGATTTATCTACGCTATTGAGGCCAAGTCGAAGATGAGAGTCGGTGAAGACTACATCGTGAAAGATGGTGATGTCCTTTCAATAGTCAGCGCGAAGAAGAGGGGCTAACCGTGTCCGGATTTCTTGAGATAGTAATCATTCTCTTTCCTTGTGCCAAAGCTTCTGAGACCCTGTTCTTTCAACTTCTTTCTAAGTTGACCAGCCTCTTCGCCGGTGATCTCTGCCTTTTTTTCTAGGTAGTCTATGGTTTCCTCTGCTTGTTTCTCGTCGTCGCATCGTCTGAGGTAGTCAATGGCCGTTGGCATATATCCTGCGAATGAGTCTCGCGCTTTCCTGAAGATGTCTGCTCCGTTTACACCATCGACATCAAAGGTTCCGCTGCCTAGCTCTATCTCTTTTGCCAAGTTAGGAAAGCGACGTTTGAATTCGCTTGTATCGATTTCTGTCAAGTTATTGTCCTGCTCGAGGTTGACGCTTTTCGTTCTTTCTTTTTCCTTTTCTTAATCAGTTGTTGTCTCAATAGAACAGTCGTATCCGAGGGTACATCTCCATCTAATACGACGCCTGCACCAATCCAAGTTCGAGAACCAACCTTCACTCCAGGCATCAGGCTCGAATTCACCCCTGTTCTGACGTCGTCCCCCAGAATCACTCCCAACTTCCGCCTTTCACTATCAACCATTTTGCCACGTATTGGGGTCTCCACTGTGGCATCATCAAATCTCAGATTGGCGACATTGGTACCTGCACCAAGATTACATTTTTCTCCGATCACGCTGTCGCCCACATAGCTGAGATGTGGCACCTTACAACCGTCCATGATTACGCTGTTCTTAATGTCGCAGTTTGGGCCGATCTTCACGTCTGTTCCGATGGTTGTGAACGGTCTGATCCTGCAGTAAGGTCCGATCTCGCTTCTTTCGCCCACAAGGACAGGCCCAATCAACACGACCCCACTTCTGACTATTGCACCTTCACGAATGATTACCGGAGGCGTTATTTCAGCGCCTTTCTCAACCGTCCCTTGGACGTCATTTTGACACAATTTCAGAATTCGCTCATTGGCTTCAAGAACATTCCATGGTCGACCAATATCAATCCAGGATTCGGCGTCAAGAAGTGCTGCTTTGATTTGGACTCCTTGAGCAACCAGCGACTGAAGGGAGTCTGTCAATTCAAATTCGCCTCTCTTTGACTTTCGCGTCTTGCGTGCTGCCGAGAATATCTCATGATTAAGCACATACAATCCCGCGTTGACCAAGCCTTCTGCATTGTCTCCTGCACGTGGTTTCTCGACTATTCTCTTCACGTTAGATCCTTCGACCCAGACAGCGCCATAGTGCTCCGGTCTGTTGACTGGTACGACACCCATGACAATATCATGAAGAGATGCCTGATGAGTTGACAAGACATTCTCCACTGACTTGGGAGAGATCAATTGGTCCCCATATACGGCTATGAACGGTTCATTCCCAACATAGTCTTCTGCGAGTTTTACTGCATCAGCCGTCCCGGCTACTTTGGGTTGAACCACATACTCAATGTGCAGATTGAACCGTTTCCCATATTCAAGATAATTCTGTACAACTTCTTTCTTGTACCCTACAACAACAAGAATGTCCGTGACTCCATTTTTCCTCAGCGATTCCGTAACGTAGGATATGATTGGTCTTCCAGCAATTGGTATCATGGGTTTGGGTCTGTTCTCGGTGAGAGGCCAAAGTCTGACTCCCTGACCTGCAGCTAGCACCACAGCCCTCAATTACAGATCTCCCTCACTGTGTTCGAAACTTCAGATAGCCCTAGTTCTAGCAGGTCCTCTGCTTTCTTTTGAGTCTTGGCTTCCGCAGTAATCCTGATCGTGGGCTCGGTTCCGCTTGATCTGACCAGGAGCCACCAGTCACTTGTGAAGACCTTGATCCCGTCAAGAGTCAAGACCTCAACTTTTTCTCGAAATCGTGGAGGAAGTCTCTCCTTCAGCCTGGACATAATGCAGGATGTGTCATTTGATGGACAGTTGACCTTACTCCTGAGGACAGGGTAGTCTGGAACTCTGGACAGGAATGTTGAAGCCGACACGTTCTCTGTCTCAATCGCATCAAGGAACATGATACTCGAGAGTATTCCGTCAGGACACATGTGAAACTCTGGGAATATCCACGCACCACAGGGCTCTCCTCCAAATATCGCGCCTCTTTCCTTAATCGCTCGAGCGACCTCAACATCACCAACAGGAGTTCTTACTACCTTGCCGTTTTCTCTAACGGCAATATCATCCATGCTCATGGAAGCATCGATCGGTGTCACAATAGTTCCCCCACCACTTCTTCTCAGGGAATAAGAGGCCATCGCGGCTAGGGAACGATCGAAGGACGCGAAGGAACCTCTTTCATCTACAAAAGACACCCTGTCAGCATCTCCGTCATACGCGATTCCAATGTCGGCACCCTTAGCCTTGACTAACATGGAAAGTGGTGCTAGAGCCTCCGGAGAAGGTTCTGGCGTTCTGCCAGGAAAGAAACCGTCAGGCTGCGAGTTCAAGGACGTTACATGACACCCAAGAAGTCGAAGCAATTCAGGTGCGAGAAAACATGCTGCTCCACAACCAAGATCTACCACAATATTCCAATTCTTTTTGAGTTGGACTTTACCGCAAATCATTTCTATGTAGCGGCCTGTTTCATCGGCCTCTACAATACCCCCGACCTGATTCCAACCAGCCACACCTTTCCATCCACTTTCAACGGTTTCTTCCATCTTTGACTGCTGAACAGGTCCATACGCCATGCCTGCTTCATCAAAGAGTTTCATGCCGTTATACTCTGGCGGGTTGTGACTTGCCGTGATCATTGCACCAGCATCAAGACCAAGAGCACGCGTCAAGAACGCGAGAACAGGTGTTGGGACAATTCCCAGATTGACTGCGTCTGAGCCACCAGCCATTATTCCTGACAACAAACCCGAAAGAAGCATTATTCCAGATCTTCGCGTGTCTCGAGCGACTGCAATCTTCTTTCCACCAACCAGACGCGAGACAGCCAAACCAAGTTTAGATGCGAGTTTCGGGGTCACTTCGGCATTGATCACCCCTCTGACCCCTGATGTTCCAAACAGTCTCGGCAAATCTCCCCACCTACCATTCGTCCCGAGTCTACAAATGGAATAATGTATGATTCATAATATCAATCAGATGCAGGAATCCAGGTCAGTGGCTCCTAATTAGCTCTCATGAATCGCAGACTTGAATGTTGGACCTGAAATTGGCTGATGTGGCCCAGTGTTTCTATTCCGCGACGATCTTTTCTTCAGGTTTTGGTGACTCTACCCTTTCACCAAGTTTCTCGATTACACCTGGGGGAATAATAAGCACTTTCGATTTTCTAACTCCCACGTGTCTTAAGGGCACTATCTTCTTTGCGGCGTTGTAGATATCTGAGCCTATCTTGCCAAGAACCATCTCGTGTGCGAGTTGATCGTATGCTAGGGTTCTAGCTTTTTCATCAATGATGTTTTTCATTAGGTCTCTAATCATGTGCTCTTGAGTCATCTTAACCCTTCCACGGGCAAATGCCACAACCGATATTCTCGTAGTGTAGCCATCCTTGGAGGTTGCTTTGAATATGCCATCAATTCTGCTGCTCCCTCTCCTGACCAGACTTCTTAGGTAGTCTGGTGAATACTCATGTCCTTTCATTATCGTGTCAGCCCTATCGCCCTTAACGTTCACTACCAAGAAACGAAGCTTCGTGGATTGGTGAGAAAAGTCTCCGGTAACATCATAAAGCGTGTTCTCGATCACTCTGCCCATCAGATTGGATATGTCTGAAGTTGGAATATTGGCAACGTTCTGTTCACCAAAATATGATGGAGTGAATATCGCATACCACTCTTTTGCTCGCCATTTGTCACGTACTTTCTTGGTCGCCTTTGACATTTCCGATCTCACTTCAGTTCTCCAATATTTGTAGGACTGACATTACCTGGCCGAGGTTCAGACTTTTGCTTTAGTCCTCCGCCAGATGACACGCATGACAGACAATCTTGTCTCTTATATCTATTGCTTGGATCTTCCCACTGCAAATGATAGCAAGATTTCATTCCGAATGAGGTTTGCTCATCTCAAGCTTTTCGAGGGCTCTTCTCGTTATGATCTTTTCCCAGTCGACCTTTATCATGATCACTGTTAGAACAACTACAACGACTATGGAAACAACCCAGATCATCTGGTTCTCGGGACCAATAAGCCACGCAATTGTCTGCCGTGAGAATCTAGCAGACCACACTATTGCAAAAGTCAAGATGAACTTTCCGATAAGAACGGCAAGAAAGGTTTTGATCGGACTATATTTGATCATTCCCAGAGGGATCATTATCAAGTCGTCGGGGAGGGGAGCCGCAGCAAAAACAAGAGCGGCTACGAAGGGACTGCCTCCCAACGCTATTCGAAGGGCATTGAATCTTCTCTTGTACTTCTCCCCGAGAGTCAGTCTGCCTCCAAATCCCACACCGTAAGCCACAAACTTCCCGAGGGTAGCTCCAAGAGCGCTAACAAAAGTGAGCAAAAAGATGTTGATCTTCGACATCTCAATTGCTATCGTGAATATCGCTATGAGATATGGAATCGGGAAGAACGGTAGCACATTGCCTCCTAGGCTTACCAAGAAGACTCCCACGTACGGGTTTCCGACTGTTCTCAGAAGGCCGAGAAGCCAACCCGCGAGATCTGCCATGTTTTCAGACTAGACCACTTCATATGATTATAA
>CAYGZB010000065.1:0-6005 GCA_964354325.1 uncultured Candidatus Bathyarchaeia archaeon
AACAGATGCCCAAGAATGGTATATTGTTCTCGCGGGCGTATTCAATCGCTTTGATCTTCCCTTCTGTTCCTCTTGCTCCAAAGCCTCCGGGTATTAGGATTCCGTCGTACTCTGAGAGTAGTCCTGTCTTCTGGGGGTCGTTCTCAAAAAGCTCAGTTTCCACCCAGTCGATCTCCACTCTTGCGTCACATGCAGCTCCACCATGTCTCAGCGCTTCGTTGACGCTTACATATGAATCGGCGAGCTCGGCGTATTTTCCACACATAGCAATCTTGGTTGAGTACTTAGGATTTGTGAAGGCACTGACCACTTTCTGCCAGTCATTCCAGTCTGGGGTTCTGAAAGTCAGCCTCAGCCTTTCACGGACATACTCGCCCATGCCTTGCTCGTCCAGAATTCTTGGGGATTCATAGATGCACTTCATATCGGGCGAGCTGAACACCGCCCGTTCTTCCACGTTACAGAAGAGTGCGATTTTCTTCTTCGGTCCAAGCATAAGTGGCGTCTTGCTTCTAGCCACGATCATGTCCGGTTGAATTCCAATTCTACGGAGCTCTTGGACACTATGTTGCGTTGGCTTGGTCTTCTGTTCCCCAACCACATCCAATACAGGGACGAGGGTGACATGAGATGAAAGGACGTTATCAAACCCTTGCTCGATTCTCATCTGACGGGCAGCTTCGAGGTATGGTTGGCTTTCGATGTCACCGACCGTTCCCCCTATCTCCGTGATGATCACATCGACTTTGTTTCGGTCAGCTATACTCATGATTCTGTGTTTTATCTCGTCCGTTATGTGTGGAATTATCTGAACACATCTTCCAAGGAAATCCCCGTGCCTCTCTTTATCCATGACCGAGAGGTAGACTTGACCCGTGGTTATGTTGTGGTCTTTTGAGAGGTTGATGTCAAGAAACCGTTCATATGTTCCCAGGTCCATATCAATCTCCCCACCGTCTTCTGTGACAAAGACCTCTCCATGAACGATGGGGTTCATCGTGCCAGCGTCGACGTTCAGGTATGGGTCGATTTTTATCGTTGTGACAGAATACCCACGCACTTGCAGAATTCTACCGATTGACGCAGTGATTATTCCCTTGCCAATACCAGACATAACACCGCCAGTTACAAAAATGTACTTGACCACGCAAACAACCTCGTAACAAACAGACGCTTCAACGATCACACTTAAAATTCTTGGGTATACCGGATGTCGAGGGCATTCGCATTCCGCATCGTGTCCGCAGGCGGCAAACGTCTCAATTAGATGCAGTGTTTCCAATAGCAGCATGGAGAACACTAGAGAACCGTGAAGGTTCTACGGGGGGTAGTTGGAGAAAAAGATAGTATGATTTTCTTGAAGCTAGCGACGCTTTCCTGTCTTGCTTTCCACTTCTTGCATGTCACGGCCGAGAAGCTTCAGAGCTGTCTTGATCGAGGAGAGTGCTTCATCAATGGTCTCTCTTTCTTTCCCTTTCCATATCTGAACTGCGCCTCTTGCCGTTATCTGACCTAGAGGTGTAAGAAAGACACGATCTTCATCCGCTTCTACGAGTTTTGCGTCAAACAGACCCGCCAATTTCCCATTTTCGTCTGACGTGGCGTTTAGCGAGGATCGACTTACTGCCTTATCCTTTGACAATGCATCCATTTCGTAGAGTTTTACCAAGACGTTGGGACTTGATGGGATTGCCTGACCGAACTGTTCAGAGCCAACCTTCTCCAATGAGCGAATTTCATCTATCCTTTCCACCGCTGTTCTCAGACTGGTCAGTCTCTTCTTTATTGTCAGTATCGATTGAACAGTTGAACTCTCAAGATTGAGTCTGTACAGAGTGACCGCGCCGACTTGTCTAGAGGGTGAGAGGGCACGCATCTTCTCGAGTTCTTCCCAAACCCTGTATAATGTTGTTCTTCCAATCTGTGCTTTCTGAGCAATCTGCGTCTTTGTCAGTTCTTCTTCAGGTTTCTCCGCGAGAATGCTGAGGACTCTGAGTTGAGGTGACTTCGTTATGGCTTCCATGAAAGCGGACGATTCCTTGTTGGGGCTCATCTTCGTATTCCTGTATCAGTAGATCGGGGGCATGTGGTATATTAATGTTCCCATAAGAAAACGCCAGAGTTCCAACGTCACGGCTAAATCCCCGTAAGCCTAGGTAGTCCTCATGCAACCACCGCCGACGGAAGATGACCTGTCACCGGAAAAAAGACAGATATTGCTCTACATGTGGAAATCTGGGGCAGTTGGCGATAGAACAATCAGACTCCGAAACCTCAAGGCCAGATTGTCGGATGATGTTAGATCCAACTATGTAAGCAACCTGAAAGATCTGGAGAGCAGGCTGTTTATTAGGATCTCAAGAGGTGACTGCGAAGAATCTGCGTCTTTGACCCCTCTTGGCTTAGCCTACATCAGACAAGTCCAAGATGATAACCTCCGATTCATTACGGGAGATAGACTAGACGACAGATAGTACCTAGGGCTATTTGTTTGTAGGTGTGAGACGACAGGTCAGTAGCAATGCACGAATATTCAACTGCAAAGGGCATTTTGGAGACAGTGCTGGCCGTCGCTGTCGAGAACAAAGCTAAACGTATAACCGAAGTCAATCTTGAAATTGGCATGTTGACGATGCTGAATCCGGAGCAGTTAGAGTTCTCGTTTCATATTTTGTCAGAGAATACGATTGCAGAAAATGCAAAACTGAACACTACGAAATTGCCAATGAACTTGAATTGCAGAGGTTGTGGTTACAGGGGAGAGATCTCCTCGGACAAGATTGGGGAGTCGCCTGATGTCATCGAACTCTTGAAATGCCCCCGATGTGGAAGCACTGACACCGAAGTCGATGAAGGAAGAAGCTGTAATATCAAGAACATAAGAGTCGACACCTAGTGAGTAGTGGAATTTTGCTCCGCTCAAAGTCCAAGATGAGCGAGAAGCTCATCTATCCCCTGACCGTTTTTGGCGCTAGTTCTCGCAACAAGTATCCTTGGATTGATCGTTCTCGCATCTTCAGCCAATTTGTCAACATTCAGACCCATCGCTGTCGCTAGGTCTAGCTTATTGATAGCCACAACATTGGCAGATTTGAAGATTAATGGATGTTTGACGATCATCCATTCGCCCTCCGTAACGCTCACCACCACCAACCTGCGTTGACATCCAAGGGCATAGTCCGCGGGGCAGATTAGATTTCCCACGTTTTCAATGAAGATCAAATCCAAGGCTTTCAGATCTAGTTCTGTTATGGCTTTTCGGATCATGTTCGCATCCAAATGACACTCTTTACCTGTATTGATCTGGATCGAGGGCACACCATGCCTGGCTACTCTGTCAGCATCTATGGTAGTTGTAACATCACCGGCAATCATTGCGACTCTTTTTCTACCCTTCAGTCTGTCCACCATACTTTCGATCAGAGCTGTCTTGCCTGCTCCAACCGACCCCATAACATCGACGGCGATGACCCCATGTTTGTTCAGGATCTCAAGATTCTGAGCGGCCAGCCGATCATTCATTTTGATCAGATCCTTTCCAACTTCTATGTCCAGACTCTCTTCTTCCCTCGCCGTGATGATCTTCCGTTCAACCATCTCGCAATTTCACCAAAGATGAGACGCTACAAGGAACCCCTATTGAATTAAGTCTTCGTTTATCCGGGCGAATCAACCCTCAGCTTGTGCCTCTCGGTATAGTCGCAGAGATTGGCATCTCTTTATATTCGACTGGGAATCCACGGTAGAGCAGATGATGAATCTTTTCAAATTCAGAGCGTGCTCAGCCCACGCAGTGACGATAGACGACGGGCGAACTGATAATCTCGCCTGGTCGTCTCGGAAAGTTTTATACTCAATGTGGTTCATCTGACTGAGCGATCCCTATGACATGCAACGTTGTAGTAGGTGGCTTCTTCGGAGATGAGGGAAAGGGAAAACTGATGGCGCATCTCGCGCTCAAAGATAAACCAAGTGTGATAGCCAGAGGTGGCGCTGGACCAAACGCAGGTCACACTGTAGAACACTTGGGAAGAACATATTCACTTAGGATGATTCCAAGCGGATTCGTGTATGAGAAGGCTAGACTTCTGATTGGTCCCGGTGTCCTCGTGAACCCGAAGGTCCTCTTCAATGAAATGGCGAACACCAATTCAGAGAACAGAGTGGGAGTCGACTATCAATGCGCCATAATAGAAGAGAAGCACATTCAAGAAGAGATTCAGTCCTTGCATCTGACGCAGAAGATCGGGTCAACAAAGAGTGGCATAGGCACATGCAGCTCCGACAGAGTCTTCAGAAGGGCAACGTTGGCCCGCGACTTTCCTGAATTGTCAAGGTATCTTGCTGATGTATCCCTGGAAGTCAACGATGCCCTAGACAGGGGATCAAACGTTCTGATAGAAGGAACTCAGGGCACATTTCTTTCCTTGTATCATGGCACATATCCATACTGCACCGCCAAGGATGTATGCGCTTCAGCGATCTGTTCCGATGTCGGACTGGGTCCGACGAGGGTGACCGATGTGATAGTTGTTTTCAAGGCGTTTGTTACACGTGTTGGAGAGGGGCCGTTGGATGGCCAGCTTTCCAGAGATGATGTAGCGAAGAAAGGTTGGCTTGAGTTTGGAACTGTCACAAGACGAGAAAGAAGGGCGGCTCCGTTCGACTTTACCCTCGCGAAGAAAGCGGTGCGTCTGAATGGAGCGACACAAGCCGCAATAACAAAACTGGACGTGGTCTTCCCCGAAAGCAAGGCCGCAAGAAGCTTCGAAGAACTCCCGGTGGAAGCGAGAAAGTTCATTGAGAAAGTCGAATCAGAGATAAGGATTCCTGTTGCACTCGTTGGAACCGGACCCGGTTCCGAAGACGTTGTTGATAGAAGGAAGCTTTAGAACCACACTACTCAATGGCGAGTAATAACCCAAACTGTTATAGATGATTATGCCTAGAGCGTCTCGGTTCATCGTATGCCAAATGTCAAACAGCCTCAGAAGGCGCGTTGCGTAGCAATCGTTGCTACGATGGGGGCTCTTGGAAATGTCCTAGCCTTACTGTCAATGTACATTGCTCCAATTCATCCCCAAGTTGCGGTGGACCTTTCTCACATAGGCACATTTGTAGCGGCTATGTACTGCGGCCCTGGCTGGGGGCTCGTAACAGGTGCGCTGGTAGCGCTGGTACCTTTCTACAAATTCGGGGTTACGGGGTGGTATGGCCCATTGCTGGGCGCTGCAATAATTCCAGGCAAAGCTTTAACGGGACTCACATTCGGCTTCCTCGTAAAAAGATTCAGACCATTTGCATCCGTGATTTTGGGATTCGTTCCAGAGTTTCTGTTCACTTATGTTTTCTTGAAATATATCACCGTGTACTTCATTCCACAGCTTGCAACTTTCATGACAGATGCGGTTGTATTGTCGATTCTCACGAAGGCATGGTTCGAGATGCTCATAATGGCTTTTGTCATAGAAGCAATTCATAGAAAACAGCTTCTCGGTGGAATACTGCAGTCCGTTAGAACGAAACAGTGAGTTTTGGGCGTTCATCTTAGGCAAGAGCTTCGGCGAGAATTTGAGAGTCTCGCTGGCTTCTTTTTCGTTTCTTGACTTTGTTCACAATATCAATGAACTGTTCCTTTGTGAGTTGGCTAATGCCTTCATCGCATAACCTTCCAGTTGTGAATTCAATCTCTCGGTCAATCTCAAACCTCTCTTCATGGGTTGTCTCGATCCCAAATCTTTCAAGCCACTCCTTCACTTTGATAGACATTATTCACCCCCCTACGTCTTGATTTCGAGGTTCATTGATTCCTCTTCTCCATCATCAGACAAGTATCCTTTCTCGGAGCGTGACTACTCCACAGTAACGGATTTGGCAAGATTCCTGGGGTGATCAACATCGTGACCGTTCATAGTGGATATGTAGTAGGCCAGAAGCTGCAATGGTATGATGTAAATGATGGGGGAGAAGAGTTCTGGAACATCTGTCGGCATGGGAACAAAGTC
>CAYGZB010000066.1:0-5970 GCA_964354325.1 uncultured Candidatus Bathyarchaeia archaeon
ATCTTACCAAGCAGTTTTCTTCAGTTTTAGTACGTAAGCAATACTATTCGTCGCCAAATGAAGTGGCGGCGTTATGAGAAGTACAATAAAGATTGCATTCAAACTCAAAGCGTGAAATGGATAAGAGAAGAGTAGAGCTCCGAAAATGAAATCGAGCTGATCCATCAGCGGAAGCGGGAATCCTGGCCGAAGTTTCAATCGTCTTTTCGTAAATGCACCGAAGAGATCTCCCGACAACGAGCCTAATGGTATCAAGAAAGCGCTTTGAATCATACCCTGTGACATGGCAAAACCCTCAACGATGCCTACTAGAGATCCGAATATTAGTCCGCTGATGAAACCTCTTATCGTTTTGTTTGCGCCAAGTATTCTCTCGCCATCAATGAACCTCTTATCGAAGTCGATGGCTTTGCCTCCCCCAAAAATTATTGGAGTTGAGTTGGCTACATAGGCAGGTATCATGAACAGGAGAGCTGAGAGAAGATCATCGGTCGTTAACATAATCTCCAATGTTCTATCTGGCCTACTGGGTCGCGTGTTATCATTGACTCAAAAGATAAGTCTTCGTCTATTCAAAACCTCTTTCAGTCAATGTCAGATAGCATGTTATGTTTGAAACATTCTTCGAGTGACTTCTTTCTACTACTATACGTTTCACGTTCCTCTTTGCGGTCGACTCAATGCGCATTATTGTCTGGGGCCAATGAAAAAGTGTCCGCCTCGCTACTGGTTCTATGCCTCCGATCTGGGTATTGATTCGAGCATGAACTTGACTTGTAACGAGCACTGTAATGCTGTGAGTGTTGGCCAATGATGTCAGGTAAGCGAGTTGACGATTTAGTTCCCTGTTGAGCGCAAATCTCTCTTCAGTTGTGGCTAGTGTGGCGCGGTAGAGCGTAGTCACCGAATCCACGACAACAAGACGTGTATTGACAACCACATACTTTTCCAGGTTGTCAATGATTTTGGTCTGATCAGAAAAGGTATCAGGAGAAAAGATTACTATGTTGTGGCTTTGCTCATCGATTTCTGGAGCAATCTGACCAAAGCGTTGATGCGAGAACGATTGGTCCGAATCTACGTAGATCACCTTGCCACCGTTTCTGGCAGTATGAGCTGATGTCTGCAATGCGAGATTGGTCTTTCCAGTGGCTGCCTCACCATATACAAGAGTTACTTCGCCCAGTCCCAAACCACCATCCAGTAACCTGTCCAAAGCGATGCAGCCGGTTTTGACACGCGTGTTGGTACGATGCAAGCTCATCCAACTCATTCGAGCAAAAGAACTTCGATCAACTAATGTTGCTGTACTTGCACGACTATAAATCCTCATTTTGTGTGGATATCGTAACGTCAATTCAAGAGTCGAGTCTTGAAGGGACTGTTCGCAAACCTATAATTGAAACAGACGATACAGTAGTCAAATGATCGATATGACGAAGAGAATTGGCCTAGTGTCACGTCTAGATAACCGCGAGGCTTTGGCCAAGGCAAAGGAGATCTACGAATTCATTCTCTCGAAAAAACTCACAGTTATGCCAGAGACGAAGTTGGCCGGTCTGGAGAACTGGGACGGAGGCTGCCCGATTTCAGAGATGAATGCGGACTTAATCGTAACGGTTGGAGGAGATGGGACAGTACTTAGGACTTGCATAAACATTCCCAAACCTGACACCCCAATTCTCTCCGTGAACATGGGTCGGAGAGGATATCTTACAGAAGTGGAACCGGCGAACGCCATAAAGGCCGTGGATGGATATCTTCTGGGCAGACACAAACTCGAAGATCACTCCAAGCTGTCGGTTAGCCTCAGCAATAGATGGTTGGCCGATGCGTTGAACGAAGCCCTCGTCACCTCGACGTCGCCATCAAAGATGCTTCGTTTCAGTCTTCGATTAGACAATCGTCAGCTGGTCGAGTGTAGAGCCGACAGCGTAATCGTCGCCACCCCCACAGGCTCGACAGCACATGCCATGTCCGCGGGAGGGCCGATCTTGGATAATACATTACAGGCATTTGTGATTGTTTTCGTTTGTTCTCTTGAACCCATAAGACCCATAGTAATCTCTTCAAGATCAACCGTTGAGATATCTCTTCTTGACGAGCGACCTGAAGGAGAAGTCATCCTGGACGGTCGATATCAACATAGACTCTATCCCAGAACCCCTTTAAGGCTAAGAAGATCCAAGAACAAAGCTGTCTTTGTCAGATTCGAGACCCCGCTTCTTTCCAGAAGCCTTCAGCGACTGCAGCCTAGGGAGATTAGGGTTGCGTGAGGGTTGATTTCTATCTTTGAAACGGTCTCAATATATATTAGGGCGCGATGTTTGTCAACAGTAATTGTTCAAGGTTTTCCTTTAGCGTTCTAGTGAAAAGACGTTGGGCACACATGTTCTTGTCCTCGACACTTCAGCTTTCATTATGGGTTTCAGTCCATCATCTGTTTCCACGCCGACATTCTCTGTTCCAACGGTCTTGGAGGAACTGTCATCGCGCAGTTTTGCCTCTCTTCGTTCAAACGCTTCAATAGAGACTGGAAAACTGATTATTCGCACCCCCACGGGGAAGTCGCTTGAGACTGTTCATGACGCATCATCGGATCTTGGCGAGAAGTTCGCTCTTTCTGAGACAGACTTTCAGGTGCTTGCTCTTGCCGTGGATCTGAGATCTGAAGGAGACAGTCCTACTATAGTCAGTGATGACTATGCGGTTCAGAACGTGGCTGAACATCTGAAACTTGCATATGCGTCTTTGGCTACCTTTGGAATATCTCGAAGATTTGGTTGGATTCTATTTTGTCCTGCATGCTACAGGAAATATCCCCAGGACCGTTCAAGACAGAACTGTGAAGTTTGTGGCACAGAACTCAGACGTCGTGTTAGAAGGAGATCGCTGATTCTCAAGCAGTAATAGTTGCGTTTAAGACACGTTGGTCGGAAACTCAATCAAACTAGCTTCTTCTCTGGCGGAAAAAGCTTGCTTGATCGCATACGACCGTAATGATAAAGGTACAGTTGTGCCAACCCAGCCCATTCTCCATACCTGCTTCTGAGAAACCTTCCAACCTCTTCCTTTGACATTTTCGCCCCTCCAAAGTATACCTTTGGTACTATCCGATGAATCCAAATGTCGACGGGAGCCGCTCTAGTCTGACCCAGGCCATACAGCAGAAAGCAATCTGCCACCTTCGGTCCAATCCCGGGAAGCTCCATCAATTCATTCTTCGCAGTTTCGTATGAAGCATTTCTCAATTCATCTAGGTTGAGATCTCCATTTACAATCTTCTTGGAGACTGAGAGTATGTATTGAGCCCTGTAGCCTGCTTGGCAACCCTCCAGTTTTGCAGTTGATGCTTTGGCAAGTGTCTCAGGAGATGGGAATGCATGGAAGGTTTGACCATCTGGAAGATCGATAAGCTGTCCAAAAAAAGTCTGAATACAACGAATCGTTTTGTTCCACTGCTCAACTGAGGAATGCTGAGAGCAGACAGAGCAGATGAGACTTTCGAAAGGATTAGAGGCTTTCATCAACCTTAAGCCACAAAATTCTTTGAAAGCCTGTGAAATCTTCTCATTCCTGAACTTCTTGTAGAATAGAGGTAGATCATCGCAGAGTCTGAACAGATTTACCAAGTATGATCTAATTGATTCTAAGGTCTCTTCGTCAAGATGCTCTCCCGTCACGTGAATCTGAAGAGATGCATTGTCAGGATCACCACTTGGATAGACGTCAAGCAAAGCCGGCTGACCGTTAAAAAAATCTACGTCCCGGTAAGTCTCGTTTTGTCGCCGCCAGTAGGGTTCAGATGTTTGTCCACTCTGCATTGTATGATGCAGATTGAAGGGCCCACGAATTTCACCTTGAGTTATTGAGAAGTCTACGCCCACTTGCATTCGCCTGAGTGATCATCAGTTTTTTCACTGAATCAAACGCACTTTTCAGATGTGTCTGCAGAGATACCTTATAAACTGTGGACACGGAAGAATATCCGCCGAAAGACATCTCGTGCTTGGTGGCATATTTGAAGAGACTCGAGGAACTTGTTGGAAAAGCTGACGAGCTCAAGTCTAGAGGTCTCTCAACCTACGAAATTGCTGAGGAACTCGGGGTTCAAGCCGACACGGTTGTTTGGCTTCTGATGCGTGGCAAAGAGAAGGTGGGCAAACCGGCTCCGCGCGACGTATTTGTTGATTGGAATCATATTGGCTCGAGTGTCAGGAGACTCTCTCTAGCAGGGTGGGCCCTTGCGGACTTGGTGCATGAAATGGTTGAGAAAGGAGAATGTGATGAGCCTGAAGTGATTGCGGGAATTGGAGGAAGCGGGATGCTTCTTGGGTATGTTGTCGCAGAGGAACTCGGTAAACCTTTCTCAGCGATCAAAGTCTACGGAGGAGGCGGTGAGAGCAAACAGCTGGGAATCATAAACACTTCGTTCTGCAACCCCAAGAATCGGAAAGTCCTACTCGTTGATACCATCGCTGGAGGTGGACAGACGATCAAATCGGCCATGAAGATATTGGATGAGTCAGGGGCAAAGTCAACGTCTGTTGCGGTTCTTGTCAACAAGACAGGAAGAGATAGAGTTGAAGGTGTTCCACTACTTTCACTGATCGAACTGCTTCCTGTTGCGTAGTATCCGAAGAATATCTACTTCCAAAGATCCTCTTCTTGTCCGCTGGCTTCGTTCCACACCTTACGTTCCTTTTCTTCTTTCTCGGCGGATACCATAAGCGATCGCTTTGAGTCTTTCAATGGAATGATGAAATACTCCGTCACTTCGCCCTTCTCGTTCTTCAGGGATAACTTCACTTTCTTGTCAGCGAGCTTTAGAGTCTCAGGGTTCAGGTACTTACAGATTACATATGAGCCTCTTGAGTCAAGTGTTCTTACCTCAAGTTTCGCTCCTCTCCCTTTCGCTAAGACACTCTCAGAAAACTTCATTGTCGACTCTCTCAAGTCTTGACGTCAGTCACCAAAAAATGTTCGCTTGACAAAGCTCAACAGTCATGAGCTTCATGCAGATCGTCGTTTCGTGAAGCGAGCAATGAAGAATCCTCCGCCATGGAGGTGGGGATGAAATCGTTGCGTATATTCTCCATGCTGAAAGTCCGATGCGTACCCGGAAGATCCAAGGAGGATCTTTTGTCTCTCAAGTTCCAGTCCACATTTCTCTTCACCGAATCGTGCAACGTCTTCGCATTCTTCATTCGTGATCGTGCAAACGCTGTACACAATGGTCCCTCCGATTCTTGTTATTCTCGAAGCCACTTTCAGAAACTGTCTTTGATAGTCTGCAAGATTTTCAATCTCTTTCTGACTGACATATTCATAGAGTTTGGGCACTATTCCAAGACCGCTGCATGGAGGATCCACCAAGCATCGATCTGCCGTGATATGTGGGTGATCAACGTCTAGGTATCGTGAATCTGAAACAATAAGGCTGACATTTTTGCATCCGAGTCGCGTAAGAGTGTCATGTGCGATTGACGTTTTTCGTTTGTTGCGGTCTATACCTATGACGGATGCTTTGTTCTCTGTCAGCTGACATATGTGACTTAGTTTCCCACCAGGTGAACATGTCATGTCGAGTATGGTCTCGCTTGGCTGGGGATCTAGAATCCTGCTGGTTGTCATGGCTGGAAGAGACTGCGGATAGATCAGACCTTCCTTGAACTCCGCCGTCTCCCTCAAACTTGGAACATCATAGATTGATTTGGTGACTTCTATGGCCAGCCCCTTCCTGAAGGTCAGGATTTGGTTCTCACTCATTCTCGCGGTTCCGTTGGCAACGAGTTGTCCGTGATCGTCCACAACAGTCACATGTTCTCCTCGCTGCAGACCTCGACACATCACGACGCCAGGAGCATAAACATGGGCACCCTGCAACACCGACTCTGCTGTAAACTTTTCAACAACAACTTTTCTGCCTTCGACACTTATGTCAAAAGGTCCCCCGACAGGTATGAAGAG
>CAYGZB010000067.1:0-5916 GCA_964354325.1 uncultured Candidatus Bathyarchaeia archaeon
TCCTTATCGTAGAGTTTCAGAATGTCTCTCTTGGCGTTTTCAGCTGATTTCAAATGATCTTACCTTGCAGCGAATGGATGGGTAGTATAGCTAGGCTCTTTTCTATTTTTGCTCGGCAGCTTTCATAGGGCTAGCTACTCAGAATATCTGCCAACGCTACTCTTATAGCCTTCAGGGGGCAAGATGAACGTTCCGATACCAATCTCCGCCTTCCCATAACCATCGCTACTCAACTCATTGAATAGGAGATCTAGAATGGATCAGGGCAACATGGTGCGCATCGGCAAGAAACCGGTTATGAACTACGTTGTGGCTTGCGTGACACTTCTAAATCATGGAGTGAAGCAGGTTATGGTACGGGCGCGGGGTCAAGCTATTTCGAAAGCAGTTGATGTTGTCGAGATGCTTCGGAGATCTTTTGTCAAGGATCTTCAGATCAGATCTGTACTGACGGGATCTGAAGAGGTTACTAGGTTTGATGGCAAACCTACCAGCATATCTACAATCGAGATCCTCTTAGAGAAAAAAGAGTGAGGAAAAGGAAGCCGTAGCGCAGACGTTGCGGTTCCTAGAGGCTCTCTACTCCCTTCTTGTACCAAATCTTTACCTTAGTCGGTTTCAGAAAATCCTGAAACATTCTGAAAGCTTCTTCGGGTCGACTCTCTGGCCCACAAGTTGCACAGTCGAACTCAACCGCCGAGTAGTCCTTTGATGAGTGAACCGTGAGATGGCTGGTCGTGATAAGTGCGTTCACGCTGACTCCACCTCCCATAATATCTTCGTCAACTTTGTACACTAACGGATTTCTTGGAACATTCACAAGGTCCATGTTCGCCTTGTCTATGGCGAGAAGAGAAGTTTTGAGGAAAGCTTCCTTATCGAGGAGGTCGGCTTCACAGCCGAAAAACGTGGCGACTATGTGCTTGTACGGATATTGCCTCTCCACCAATTTTGGATCTTCTTTTTCCTCCGATGAAATCCATGACGTTATGTGGGCCGCTTTTAAGATTATCTCTAGAAAGAATTCGATGTGGAAAGAGCGTAGGCCTCGACGACGAACGTCAGACGTCTCCTCATCAAGCACCTTGAGTTGCCGCTGGAATACTTCTGTCGGATTTCTCGATGATATTGATTATCTCTTCTTCTACACTTGGAGATCTTGAGATGCCTTCCACATATCTTCCTAGCTCACGTTGTTGTCGATCGTAAACAATCACGGTGGGAACACGTTTCACAGAAAGTTCTTCAACAATGTCTTGGTTGTTGTCGTAATCTACAACTTTGGCGACAAGGTTTGCGTTGTTCGCGGTTTTTAATAGTTTGGCGAGGTCCGAAACGCAGGTCTGAGCTTCTGATGACCACTCGGCTGCTATTATCACAAGAAACAGTTTCTCCTCCAGTTTTTCAAATTGCTCAGTTATGCTCGGATTGACCATGTATTCTTGGACTCTCTTCTTCATTCTTTGCTTAACTGAGGAGTTCCTGACCGTGTTGATGTAATCGAAGACGTCTCTTCCAACCTTCATGGATAACATGTTGATCACAGGTTTTCTAAGTTCTTCTTTCAAGATAGAATAGAATCAGAAGATTGGATGCTCCCTGTTTCGACATTTCCCTTTCGGACAAGTTCCAGTCGCGTCAACCGATTTGAGTGGAGTTCCCATTTGTCTGTGAATCCTTCTTTTACTCTTGCCCCTATAATCCTTACCTTGTCGCCCACCTTCAGTGGAACCGTAACCTCAGCTTGGTCCCCCCAGAAAGACACTCTTACTGCGTGACCATTCTCCCCTATTCTGAATGATGCAAGTCGAGTTCTATTTCCATTCTTCAATTCAATCGTTTTCATTGATGGTTCTTCAGCCACAATTCCCTCAACAACAACCGGCCTTGTCTCCCTCTTCAGTTGACTGATCTTTGTTACAGGGAGATCAGTCATGGCTTCTTTCCCTGTGCTAACAACGACCTTCGCGGATTGGCCAACATCTAATGTGAGCTCGCCAAGTCTTTCTCTTACCCGAGAATGCTGAATCTGTATTGTGGAACCTCTCTTCGCGGTCTCAACTAGGGCTGAGTTATCGCGCCAAAGTGTTGCCAGAATGACTCCGGTTGGATCGCCAATAAGTATACTCGAGACGCGAATCTTCTCCCCAGACTTTGTTTCTATTTCGCGAACGGGTTCTGAACTCAATAATTGACCAAAAACACTCACAGGTTCATTTGTGGGCTTAATGTCACCTAATGCCTTGGAGCTTTCAGACGTCGATCGTCGATCTGTTTTGTTCAGTAATCTTACCAGGCTTCGTTTGTCCAAGTGCACTTCAAATTGTCGGTCTGAAGTCTTTCTCACGGACCCATTCAGTATGCGAATGTCGTCGCCGATCCGTGAAGTCTTCAATTCTTCAACTTTCTCGTTCCAAGCTACGACATTGATAACGCTCGTGTCGTCCTCAACCAACATTCTAAGAACTGTTCCCGCAGCTCCCCCCGTCTCAAAGGAGGAAACGATAGGGGTCGTCTTGATGGTACCCTGAATACTGACCGTGTCAAGCTCATCCGAGATCTTGTTGAGAGGGTTCACGAAGCTATCAACGCTCGGAATATCTGTGGCCTTTTCATCAGCAAGCAACGAAATGCTACCTCTGTTGCCAATATGGAGCTCGACTTTCTCGGATAGTCCTTGACGAGTGTATCCATGAGACACCGCTGCAATTTTTCCTTCAAAATCTTTCTCTTGGAATGTCTTGACCACTTCCGAATTCCACACAAGACAAGAAATCGTTCCAGTGTTGTCTCCGAGAAGAAGTCGGACAAATGTCCCTTCACTTTCGTCTTTTCTCTTGAAGTTCTGCTTCGGCCAAACTCCGATAACGCGCATCGCTAAAGTGGCATCGCCAATTTGTGGAATGAGATCCGAGATCTGCAGCCCTTTGGTTTTCTTCTCACCGGTCGCGACAAGAAGGTCTTGTGCCACAAGATGAGCTGCTCCCTCAACAGATAGAAGGTCGCCAGAGGTTTCTCTTTTCTTGTTGATCATGTCTTCAAGCTGGTCTCTGGTGATGTCGGGGCGTTGTGCGAGTATTCTTTGCACAACTTTTTCGGTTGCCATGAATCCTTGAGACTCCTATCGTTCGGTAATCTTGCTTTGTTCAGGACATTCTGTGAGCGGTTGCATTGGTCTCATATGTCACCGTTCTTGAAACTCAACCAAAAATAGAAGAAAGAATGCTTGCATGAGTTGGTTCGATGTTCTATGGGGCGATCATTGTAAGTGTCGAACGAATCTTGTCCATCTTCCTGATCTTCGTATTTACTGTTTCTTTGACTCCTTCAACAGATGGGCCTTCAATCTTGACCATGATGTCGTACATTCCGTAGACCAAATGTGCTTCTTTTACGTCACTAAGCTTTCTGATTTCACGAATAACGTCTTCCTCGGTTCCAAGTTCTGCGTTGACCAGGACAAAAGCTACGGCCAACTACTCTTACCCACCAAGCATTGTTCCATGTTGCACTTAAAAAAGGTTCTATCAATGGTGTTGTACGTCTTGGTTTTTTTCGTGTGCCCGTGGAGAATCAAGTTATGAATCAGACTAGTCCCAGAAGAGTCTGGTTCGTGCATATTCTCTTTCAGCTTTCAGAATCTCTACGTAGAACTCATCATCGCCTCGGAAAGCTTTTCTCAGGATTCTGCTGGCCGTCAAAGGTCCAACTCCTCTTCCACTCATCGCAACCACAGCCTTCTTGCCCGATACTTGGACTAGGCTAGCTGATCTCCAAGCTCGATCCCAATGTTCTTTCTCGGATTCGTCAAGTTTCCTGTTCTTCCTTTTCTTCTTAGAGATCTTGATCAGATCGTTGTCCGTAGTATATGTGCTAGCCACCAGGGTTGACTTGCAGTGGGGACATTTGATCCTCTCTGGAAGTGTCTTCACGACCCTGATTGCGTCCCAGTCGGCGTTGAATATACAAACCAATCTAACGGTGTGAGATGTCAAACGTTCCTTGATGATTTCTACAAGTGAAGCCGTTGGAACGGCGGGTCTGAGCATGCCATGTGGAACTATCTTATCTATCATGGGAAGGGCAAGAGGAGAACACATGCCACCTTTCTGCTCTGCAACCTCGAGAGAGATACTATGATCTTGAATGGACGAAAGCACATATTTCGCATTTGTTAAGTCCAACTTCTCAAGGTAGATCTCATGCTTTGTTTCAATTCCTATCGGGGACTTCTTGTATACTTCAACTAGTAGTCTGCCTCTTGACAACTTGTATTCGGCGGTCTTCTGAACCGCTCCAAATCGTCTTGCGACATGCCAGTTTCGCCACGCAAATAGGTCAGTTCTTTCGATCGCCTCATTCAGAATAGGTTCAAGTTCACTAGGCAGCAGTCGCCGCAGTTCGTTTGCAATAAGAGTAGGCTCGATTCTGTGTGGGCTGATCATTGCTATCCGATATGCGTCTGTCTGCGTGGCGATATTTACTCCGAGTTTTGCAGTTAGAAGCGTTGCCAACGCGGTAGCTATGGTCTCATTTACTAGGTTTCCAAAACAGGAATGGATCACGGTGCAGTTCTCGAAATTCTCAACGACGATTTTTTTGTCCGAGGGAACTGGATACTCGCTTCCTTGAGCTCTTAGAGTCTCCATAACCTTGGTGACGGCCAACTCGTTGGCATGTGAATTCTCGTATAGTGTAACTCTCCCACCAGTCCGCTCTTGTCGTGTCAAGTCTTCTCTGAGTTGGCCAACCTTTGTTGCGACCAGAAAATCGACAGGTATGATCTCTCCTTCCCAGCTGGGAATCGCTATCAGACTTGGGTTGGTCGGTTCAACTTCCACGGACAAGCGTTCCTCGTTTACGGATATTACCTTCCAAGTTTGACCATGCATTACAAATTCTGAGCCTGATCGACACCTGCGAGCCACAAATTCTTGGTCTAGCGTTCCGATCCTACGTTTCCTGATGAAATCAAATACCACATATCGTTTGACGTCAGGTATCACAGAGAGGTTCTGGTAGTAGTAGGAGAAAGCTCTCGGAAAAGCTGGTCGGAGTCTACCATCGAACGATCTGACTAGTCTTTGGCTCGCCAACATTTCTATGGTGTCGGTGAACTCTTCGAGTTGCAGATCCTTGTAAGGATACGCGTTTCTGACTATTCGATAAACATCCTCCAGCGGAACCAGTCTCATGTCAAGCGTTAGACCCACGATCTGATGCGCCAAGACATCAAACGCGTTCATATGGATCTTTGCAGGTTCAAGAACCTCGTGTACAGCGTGGTCAACAATTACTGATGATTCAAGAATGTCATCAGCCCAGGCAGATATTATGCATCCTCTCGACTCGGCTTCAACTCTATGACCGCTCCTTCCGACTCTTTGGATGAGCCTAGTAGCCTGTCTCGGTGACATGAATTGAACTATGAAATCGACAGAGCCTACGTCAATTCCCAATTCCAGAGAAGAGGTGCACACCACACCTCGAATAATGCCGTTTTGAAAGTTTTGCTCGACTTCTTCACGTATTTCTCTTGACAAAGAACCGTGATGAACCCTTACCAGGACTTCACCACAGATGGCCTGTATCTGAGCACCCAGCGCCTCTGCATGTTCTCTTGTGTTTGTGAAAACTAGACTCGATCTGTGTTCGTTTATCAGCTGGCATATTCTCTTGACTCGGGCTACAGTTGCAGGTGGGATTCCCAGTTCGGAAGCTTTGTCAACATCTGCTTTCGATGGAGTTACGAATTCAACATCTACATGGAGTTTCTTTAGATCGGCAGATTTCAGGATCTGTACTTCTCGACCGGTTCCCACAAGGAAGTTTGAAACAGCCTCTACGTCTCCAATGGTTGCTGACAAGCCTATTCTCTGAAACGGCTTTCCCACAAGTTCCTGCAGTCTCTCGAGG
>CAYGZB010000068.1:0-5907 GCA_964354325.1 uncultured Candidatus Bathyarchaeia archaeon
CGTTTCTTGCCATGATCCAACATGTTCGATGCTGCCGCTATTCATGATTGCCACTTGGTTTGCCATCAACTGGGCTTCGGAAAGGTCGTGTGATACATAGACGGATGCAAGGTTGTAGGTGCTACGGGCTTGAGATAGAATTCTCTGTAGGTCTTCCACAAGTTGTATTCGTGAATTTGCATCAACTGCGGAAAATGGTTCATCCAGCAACAGAACATCTGGGTACCTTACCAGCGCCCTAGCCAAAGCGACTTTCTGCTTCTCTCCCGCACTCAGACCTTTAGTACTGCGATCCTTTAGGTGCGAAATATCAAGCCAATCCATCATTTCTGAGATCTGTCTTTTGACTTCTGCATCTTTGTTTCTCAGACCAAACCCAATGTTTTGATCGACTCTAAGATGAGGAAAAAGCAGGCAGTCATAGGGTACATAACCCACTTTTCGATTCTCAGGAGCGAGTCGGGTGACATCAGTCCCGTTGATTTCTATTCTCCCATTTCCTATTTGATGAATCCCAGCGATTGACTCTAGAAGTGTTGTCTTTCCCGATCCATTTGGACCGACAAGAGCGATACACTCGCCGCTGGCCACCTCGAAGTTGATCCTACCTAGCGCAAAGTTGCCCAACTTCACGGACAGATCCAAAACCCTTAGGATGTCATGTCACCTCTGTACACGATCTTTCTGGAGACAAAGAGCACCAATACAGTCAACACCAACAAGATCAAGATGATCGCCATAGCGCTGTCAAGATCGGCAATGGAAAGGTTCAGAAACATGGCGATCGATAGCGTCTCGGTCTTGAATCGTGTTGCACCTGCCAATGTAACCGTGGCGCCGAATTCTCCCATTGCCCTGGCCCAAGCAAGTACCGCAGCGCCAAAGACACCATTCTTAGCTAAAGGCAAAGTCACATTGACAAAGGATTTGAACTCGCTTTGTCCAAGTGTTCTGGCAATTTTTTCGTACCGAGGATCTATTCCATCAAAAACAGGCTTCATCAATCGTACGGCAAGTACGCTCACAACACTAAACTGGGCCAAGATTATCCCCGGGACCTCAAAGACGAATCTGACAATTGAGTTGTCAATAAATGAACCTACTGAGGTGTTTGTAAAGAAGATCAGTAATGCTGTTCCTAACGCCACAGGCGGTAGTGCTATCGGAATATTGATCAATGCATCTAGCGCGTTTTTCCCAGGAAACTCTGTTCTAGACAAGAAGTAAGCCGCTGGAATGCCTACGACCAAGGCCAACAACGTAGCTAAGCTCGCTGTCACAAGCGTCAAAGCAACAGCAAAATGAATCTCCTTTGATAGAAGAGCTGAGATTAGCATTGTGGGGTTCGTGAAAATAAATGCCGAGAAAATGACGACCAATAGAAACAGGGATAGAAAAATCATGCATCCACTTGAGAAGATTCCGAAAGTGCTTCTCTTTTCTTGATTCATATCGGGCTACCAGAGAGATTCAATCTCGCCAATCGGCGAATGTATCTTAGCATCCTCCTCTGTGGCAAAATAGCCATATCTGGCCCAAATTGACTGGGCGTCCTTTGAAGCTAGAAAATCGAGGAAGGCCTCAGCTGACTGTCTGTCTAGGACAAAATTCGACACAGCTCCAGCTACGTAACCAATTTTCGGAATCTTATCTGGTGATATCCAGATTATGTCAGCTTTGTCAGGTGTCCACGATTGAAAAACATGCCAGCCAATGATTGCGTCAACGGCCTTTGTTGGTATCAAAGCTGCTGTTGCATCACAGCTCTGAGCATACACAACAATATTTCTGCTAACACTTTCCCAAAGACCAGCTCTTTCCAAGAGATCCTTAGCATATAACCCTACGCACACCGATTTTGGATCTCCAATACCCAGTCGAAGTCCAGGTCCTGCGAGGTCCTCTAGTGACGATATATTCTTAGGATTACCTTTCTGCACAATAATGGCAGGAACAAGATAAGCGAATATCTTTGGAGATCCTGTGGACATATTCACCACCCCTGACTTCGCTGCCTCGATCAGGAACTCAGGAGAACCTGGAATGAACAAATCACCAGACTCTGAGATCTTCATAGCCGAAAGAATGCTTCCCGAGCCCCCGAGACGCAACTCTACCTTGATTCCATGTCGCGACTCGAAAACTTCTCCCGCTTCCTCTAGAACTGGAGCACTAGCTGCTCCAGCAAATACCACGATCTTCTTGGGAGTTGGTGCCAAATATTGAGATAGAGCAGAGACACCCGCTGAACCAACGATTATGCCGATGAGAATGCCTACAATGAGAAGCTTCCACGATGTAGACTTCAATCCCATCAGCGGTAGTGGTGGGAGGCAAAGTTACATTTATGGGTTATTGTAACATATTTCGCTTACATTGCAAAGGACGTCAACTCAGTCTTGTTTGAAATAACTCTCTATCTGAGAGCTAGCCCACGTTGCAAAAAAGGGGGGTTTTGGTATAAATTCGTGCATATGCATGGATATCCCCCGGGAGATTCAAATTCGATTTCTCTCAATTCTGTAGAATTGAAGTTTGAATCCAGTAGGATCCGAACCGACTAGTCTTGCGACCGCTTCCAGCAAAAAAATTGTAGTGAGTCCCGGCGGATTCAAAGCGAAATCAGAGTCAAAAATGGACTCATGATGCTAATCTTGAAGGAAAAGCTTGAGCCGCCTAACTGAGAAACAAGATGCTGGGGTCTGAACCTGAAATTCAATTTCCATTCCCAGCTCTATACTTCGAGCTCATATTCCAACCATTTTTAGGCAAGAAGAAAAGGACCCGAACAAAATTTTTGGCGGGCCCGCGGGGATTCGAACCCCGGACCTCCGGCTATCCTCATGCTGGATATAGAGGGCCAGCGCTCTATCCAAGCTGAGCTACGAGCCCGGTGGCCACGTGTTAATGTTGAGATGGGCTTAAACTTTCCGCGGTCGCGTGAAAATGGCTCGCATTATTCGATGTATATAGCTGGTCGATATGGAAGTGCCAGTCGTGCTCTATCTTTCGGGTCAACCTTCTGTTGGTCCTCCTCGTTGTAGACAGCGACGTGAGCGTTGAGTTCTTTCTCAAAGAATTTCTTAGATTCTTCAAGCGTCATGTACTCGTCTATGATTCCTGTGGTAGACTTGACATCTCGGGCGTCTTTCGCCATCTTGGAGATATCATCAGCACACTTTGCAACGAACTTCGCCAGCTCTTTTGCATGCTTTTTCATGGAATCATCACTCATGAACTCTCTCATCAGGTGAGAGACGTTCAAGGGTCCCGACTGAGCTTTCTTCAGAATCTCCATGTAGACTTTCCATTTCCAAGAAGCGCAAGAGTAGTAGTAGACCTGTTTGGGTTGTCGTTTCGTGGCCTTCACGATGCTTAATGTGTCCTCAAAGACGTTTTTTACCGTTTGAACGGTCTCTTCGGCTTTGACATCAATTCTACTGTCATCGTAGACTGGCCAAGATGTATTCGCTATCAGTCCCTCTTTGCCCATGTCATGCCATATCTCTTCGCAGACGTACGGGGTGAAGGGTGCGAGCAACTTTGTCCTTGTCTCAAGAACTTCTTTCAAAATCTCGACAGAGGCACCATCAGTGAAGTCTGAATGACTCGCGGATTTCTTTCTTGTGTACCACTGAACGTCTTGATCTAGTGAGTATAGCGCTGTCTGGATGGCTTCTCTAGCCTTCAGTTTCTCCAAAGCGGATGTAGTTGATTCGATGGCTCTCATCAGTCTGCTTCTCAGCCATTTTTCATCTATCCCAACCTCTTCGGTCTGAGTTTTTCTGCCGAGAGCAATCGTTTCCTTAGCCCACGTGTAGAACCGTTCAACTCTTTCACAGAGGGTCCTTGCAAGGATTGGACTGAAGTCGGCGTCTTGAAGAAGTCCCGCAGTGACGAGAATCGCTAACCTTAGCGGATCTGCGCCGAATGATTTCAACGCTTGACGAAGCGGAAGAATGTTTCCCAGAGACTTTGACATCTTCTTTCCTTCCATGAGGACGCTTCCGTTCACTACAATCTGTCTGGGCCAGAGTTCTGTAGGGAAGAGGGCTACATGATTGAATATGAAGAATGATAGGTGGTTAGGAACAAGGTCTCGACCTGATTGTCTGGTGTCGAGGGGATAGAAGTATGAGAATTGTTTTCGCATCTCCTTCAGTATGTCGAGATTTAGAGATGAGGAACTCGCTACGTCTGTCGGGTCGCCCTTGCCTAGGAATACGTAGTCAAAGACTTCATTCGTGAGATTCTCAGGTTTGACATGGTTCTTGGTTATCTCGTTCGCCAGAGTATAGTACGCCATGTATATGACCGAGTCCGAGAGGCTCTCGATCACCCACTCCTTATCCCACGGCAGTCTCGTGCCTAGTCCAGACTTTCTAGCGCAAGCTTTGGCCTGTAACCAACCGAACACATACTCGAATTCTGATCGAATCTCGTCGGGCAGTATACTCATCTGATCTAGACACGTTTTTGCGCGAGCTTTCCAATCGCCGTCTCCATAGTTGATAAACCATTGATTCTCAAACATCTTTACGATACATTCAGTTCCGCACCTGCACCTAACCGGCTTATTGATGATCTCGAACATCGTGTCGGCTTTCTTTGCCCGAATTAGATCTTCTCCAACTCGGTCTTTTGCGACTGAAACAGGAAGACCCGTGTACTTCCCGGTGTTTGCTTTCATTTTTCCGGCGTGGAACTCTTTTCCGTATATCTCGCTCGTTGCCTGTTCAAGAGAAGGATCGTTCTGATTCTTTACGCCGAACCGTTTTATCACGTCCAATGCTGGAATATCTGAGTAGCCTTCAACTTCAATCAGCGAGATCGCTTTGACCTCGTTGAGTCTGCTGGTCGAAAAGCCGTACTTCTCCAGTTCCTTTGGATCTTGTCGCAGATCTTCCAAGGCCTGATAGTCATAGGGAGCATGAGCTGGAACCGACATGACGACGCCGGTCGCATTGTTTGGATCAACGAATGCTGCTGGTAGTATTGGAAGCATGTTTCCAGTCATCGGATTCTTGACAGTCTTTCCAAGAAGATCGCGTCCTGGCACTCTCTCTTTGATTGTCACCTTTCGGGTTTGGAAGAGTAGCTTCTTTGCAGCTTCCTCGCTTATGATCCACTCTTCGCCCTCGATATCTACCTTAACGTAGTCAATGTCAGGGCGAATCCACATATTTGTAACTCCGAATATCGTCTCAGCTCTCAGCGTAGCCGCGGGTAAGAAAACGCCGTCCAGTTCAAACTTGAGAATCGTGTATTCGCCAATCTCCGGTTCAACGTCTCCAATGGTGTCATGTTGCCCAACAGGGTTTCCGCAGTTTGGGCACCATCCTACGGGATGGCTTCCTTGAGTAATCAAACCCTTTTCGCGGAGGCGTGTGAATTGCCACTCGATGAATCGGCTATATGTTGGATCGATTGTCGTGAACTCTCTGCGCCAGTCGATTGAGTAACCGATCTCTTTCATTCCTTCTTTGATCTCTTGATGGAAGTACTGTGCTATCTTCAATGGATCTGTGAATTCCTTGACCTTATTCTCTGGCACTCCATGTATCTTGATGAAGGTTTCACGTAGTTCTTCGTCACCGGAGCTCAGTTTCTTTGCTATGGCCAGCACTGGAGTTCCAGTGTAGTGGAATGCCATTGGAAAAAGGACGTTGTATCCTCTCATTCTCTTGTATCGGGCGTGAACATCAGTGAGCGTGTAGGTCCTTCCGTGGCCTACGTGTTGTGGAGAGTTGGGATATGGATATGCCACGGTCATGTAGAATTTTGGTTTCGCTGGGTTTGGGTCAGCCTCGAAGACACGTTGATTCTGCCATTCGGTCCGCCATTTCTCTTCTATCTTTGACCATTCTACGGTCACTTTCTCTCACCATTCTCGTGTAACTCTCTAAT
>CAYGZB010000069.1:0-5764 GCA_964354325.1 uncultured Candidatus Bathyarchaeia archaeon
CATCTCGTAGATTCTCTTCAGACGATCTTTGATTTGATGAGTCACAATGCCTGTGACCAGCAGTATGTCCGCGTGTCTTGGGGTTCCTTTCTGGAGCACGCCGAACCTTTCAATATCATATTTAGGAGTGAGAGCCGCTATCACTTCTATGTCGCAGCCGTTGCATCCGCCACAGGGAAGATGCATCACCCAAGGCGACTTTCTTTTCGCGAAAGATTGAATACCCCTAAGCATCTGCTTTTGCCTCAACCAGTCTCCTCATGAACATTCTTCTTTCAGGTATATTCTGGACTGAGAAAGCGCATCTAGGACAGACCGAGATGAGATGAACTAAATCTTCTTTGGGAATCTTGTACTTCGCCAACGTCTTCTCAACTCTCTCAAGTGAAGCTCTCATCTGAGGTTCTGGCAAAAATATTCTCCCACAGTCGATACACTCAAAGAATGGAACATCAATACCCGTTTCGGCATCTTTCCTGTCATACACTGCTAACTCGAATTTCTTTGTAAGATGTATTGCATCCCAGGGACAGATCTCTTCACATCGTCCGCAGAAAGAGCACATCCCATAGTTCAATCTCAGTTTTCTAGTGCTTTCAGTGTCCTCGTACGTGATGGCTCCCGGGGGACATTCTTGAGCACATGCCCCGCAGCCCACACACTTGTCCTTGTCATATTCTGCAGCACCCTTGTACCCATCCGTCGGCACATACGGTTGCTTTGGGTATTTCGTGGTGGACGGATTTGCCAAGCTTCTAAGAGCTTCCAAAAGAATATTCTTTTTCAACGCCGTACTTCTGTCACCTGAACTGTTTTCTAATGTCCGAGAGTAGTATCTCTCTCTCGGAGTTTCTCCCGGTATCCATCAGTGTGACTCTGTCTGTACATGACATGCAAGGATCTATGCTAGCGAGTATTATTGGAACGTCGGCTATCGTTTCTCCTAGCATCATGGGAAGAAGTGCATTGTTGTTAACCACTGAGGGGGTACGAATCTTGACTCGTTCTGGTCGATTTGACCCGTTGGATCTGATGTAATACAAGAGTTCTCCACGATGAGCTTCAACCCTGCCAAATGCTTCTCCAGCTCGCGGGTAGGGTAGTTCTTCCAGCGATAGTGGACCTTCGGGCAAATTCTTGAGTGCTTGACGAATGATTCCTATTGACTGGAAGATCTCCTTCAGTCTAACCAAAGTCCGAGCCAAAATATCTCCATTTTCCTCTATTGGCACTTCAAATTCGACGTTGGGGTATGCAGCGTAGGGTTCGTCTCTTCTTGTGTCTATGTCAACACCGGAGCCCCTTGCGGTAGGGCCAACAACACAGAGTTTTCTAGCGTCATCCTTTGTAAGAACGCCGATGTCTTTCACTCTGCCCTTCAGTATTCTATCTTCTGTGATTATCTTGGCAATCTTCTTGGCAGATTTCTCAATGATGTCCATCTTGGCTTCTATGAATCTTCGATGTTCCACCGTTATGTCTCTTCTAACTCCGCCGAGTGTGTTTATTCCAAGGTTGACTCTCTTTCCGCAAATGGCCTCAAGAATCTCCACGATGTGTTCTCTTTCTCTCCACATGTACATGTAAGCTGTGTCGTAGCCGATTTCATGCATTCCAACTCCAAACCACAGTAGATGACTCTGAAGTCTCTCAGTCTCGAAGACTATTGTCCGAATATACCTAGCTCTGTCTGGCGGTTCGATGTTCATAAGAGCCTCAACGGTCTGCGTGTAGCACGTGGAGTGGACCGTATTGCATATGCCGCAGACTCTCTCGGCCAAGAAGATTACACTGTGGTAGGTTTTTTGTGTCGCTAGATCTTCGATCCCTCGATGCATATATCCAAACTTGACGTCACCGCCAACTATCTTCTCTCCTTCGACTTGAAGCTTGAAGAATGATGCTTCTTTTAGTGCTGGATGAAATGGGCCGATTGGAATTACTGTAGGCATGTCTTAAGTCACTTCAGTTTTCCGATCAGATTCTGGATGGGACCTCTGTGGCTCGTCATTCCAAACTCCTCCGGCTTAATGCCGAGACCTAGAGCAACCAGTTCTACGACGTGAATGACGGGTATGCCGATTCCTCCTCCGTCGAGGTCGAATTGATATTTTCTCTTTAGTTCAAGTTGCCCAAACTCGAACTGTATGTTGCATGCTGGACATGCAACAACTATGCAGTCAGCTCCCGACATCCAGATGCTCTGCAGTTTCTTGGCCAACATCTCCTTGAGTGAGAATTCTTCTTCGACCACGCGATGTGGATACCCGCAACAGAACCTCCTTAGGCGATACTTGATGGGCTCAGCGCCTGCTGCAGCCACCACATCTTCAAACATCTTTGGTTTTTGTTGAGATGTTTCGCGATCGTGTGCCCTGTATAGATGGCACCCAGGGTGTACAGCGACCTTAAGTTTCTTGAGCGTGTCAGTCCTTGACCTCTCGATCTTCTCGATACCTATGTCTTGGGCTAGAACCTCGACTATGTGTCGGAGGCCCGGGTTAGATGGCATAGTCCTTCCAACGGTTGCCAGGGTCTTCTCGACCACTCCTCTCAGTTGATCGTTGGTTCTGAGGGTGTCTCTGGCCTCGAATAGTGTCTCGTAGCATCCGTTGCAAAGCGTGACCATATCCATTTTCATGTTTTCAGCTATTGAGAGATTCCTTGCAGCCAGCGATAACCAAAGCTCACGTTGAAGCCTTTCCGTGACTACTGGGTCGGGGCAACATGAAGCGCCTTCCATATCTCTGGCAGTAAGCCCATATCTGTCGAAAACCATTCTACACGCCGATTCAACGCTTGGCATTCTTGCCTGTATCCAACAGCCCCAGTAAACCGCGTATTCTTTTCTTGATTCCATGGATTTAGTACCTGAGTTTGTTCTTGTCTAGATCATAGCCGGTCTTCTTGTCGAATTTCACTTCATGAGCGATTGTACGAATCTCCTTAACAGCATCAGGTTGATTTGGAGTTGATCGTATAGATGGAAGCTTGAGTTTCTCTCTCTCTTTGATTATGCTTGAAGTTATTGGAAGTACCTGCCCAGTCTGCATGAGTTTTTCAACCGTGGGTTTTTGATAACTTCCGACGATACCGGCCAACGGTTTTCTAAGAGGTGACTTTGCATCTCGCCATTCGTAAGGAGCGATGTATGCACGCGCGTCGGATATTCCTTCGAATTTGATCTGAAAAAGGTCCCAAATCTCTCTCTCAGCTGAAATCGCGCCTGGAACTATCCCTGTTATCGAGGATACCTGCGAATCCTCTTTGGGGACCAACGTCTTCAGGTTCACAACCAAACTCTTGATCGCCAAGTGATAAATGAGTTCGAAATCGACTCCATTGTCCACGGCTGTGACGGTCAAGAGTCTAGCATCAAAATCGTCTACGAGTACCTTCACCGCTTGAATGATGGCGTCTTTCCGAACCAGAAAAATTGGTCTATCTCCAAACATTCTCGATTCGTCAACGAAGTCAGCCTGCAATTTTTCTCTCAGAGCCTTCGCTACTTCCGTTTCTTTGACCAAAGCTGTTGGAAGAGTATTCATGAGATCATTTCCCTTCGCCATAGACATCTTCAAGGAGTCTATCGGCCTCGTCTCTTGTCACGTACGATATTGCCCATGGCGAGCAATACTTTACGCATTCTGGGTCACCGTTGCACAAGTCACATTTCGTTGAAACCCTAAGATCAGGATAGAACTTTGGTATGTGAGTCGGACATACCATGTTGCACGTCTGGCATCCGATACATTCCAGAGGGTTGATTCTGACAATACCTGTGCTCAGGTCTTTGTGAATTGCATTGGCAGGACATGAAGCCACGCACAATGGGTCTTCGCAATGTTGGCAATACTTGCATTCTATCTCTGCCTTGTCAAATTCGACAATATGCCTAATGTGCGTTCTTTCGTAGCTGTATACACTGTTGAATTTTGCAAAGGAGCAGGCCAGTTCGCAGAGTCTGCAGCCGGTGCAGACACGTTTGTCAAAAAATAGGATCTTTTGCTGGGAAATCTCAGCCAAACGTTATCCCCGGAGTTGCGCACTATCACTTCTGCCGGGTATTTAGATTATGCGTGATGACCTTTAAATCGCGTCTGGCGGTTTTCCGCCAAGGCTCATACCAGAAGCTGGTCTTGATTCAACGATCCTCTACTGGGCTATGCATCTCTCTAGCATTCCAGACGACTTTAGGCGTTCAACGGTTTCCTCGTATTTCTTTCTGTCAGAAAATAGCTGGTTGAGCATAGACTCTTGAGCATGTGTTCCCGCTTTCACTCTGACTTCAACGTTGCTTCCGAACTTGGCTTCGAGAGCATATTTGATAATGATTCCAATAACTCCGCCCATGGGGCAGTATGGTGCCGTTGGCTTGAACTCCACCTTCATCGAGTTGTCGGCTATTGTTATGTCATCCTTCTCTACGATCTTGAGATCGGTGATAGGCATGGGATACTCTGGATCATAGACTTTCTTGAGCACTTCCAAGACCTGCTCTTTATCCAACAATATTACTCCTGCCGAGAATTAACGCGGACTGCGACAAGAATCCGTATCTGTCTTTTAAACATATATCGTTTTGGGTTGTTTCAGAACAAAAAACCAAGGAAAGGAAAGTATACGATCGTGTGTCGCCAAATTGAGTTATTCAGTGACCGTGATTGCCTGAGTTGGGCACTGCGTTTCGCACGCTCTGCAGAGGATGCAGGCATCATTATTTACCACGACAGACTTGCCATTCTGCATCTCGAAGACAGAAACTGGGCACACGCCTACGCAGATGCTGTCTCCGTTACATTTGTTTGGATCCACCACAACTTTGACCATTCATGGGGCACCTCCGTATTGATAGATTTGCCCGTAACACCTATGCACGAGTAATAAAGGGTTTTCTTTGTCACCCGTCACGTTTCTTGAAATACTTTTTTCGGAAGCGTCGCCAGACACCTTTACGATGCGATTAAGTTGTGCTGGGGCGTGACAAGGAAGTCAGCTGCCGCGAAGTAGGGCTGTTGCCTGTATTGCAGGTCAACGTGGAAGATGGTACAGACATGGGTTGACACTGCACTTCGTGCATCGTGGTTTTGTGCCGTTGCAGGTTCTTTTTGCATGTTCCACTATCAAGGCATGAAACTCCTTGTAGACGTCAATTTCTCTCGGCAGCTTTGTTTCAAGATATGATTGAATGGAATCATAATCGCCTCTACGACGTTCAACGCGATCCATCAAGCGAAGAGTGTACGCATCTACTGGAAGAATCACCTTGTTTCCAGCATAGAGTAGTATCGAGTCAGCTGTCTCTTTTCCTATCCCATTCATGTCAAGGAGATCCTGTCTCACTTCTTCCAGGGGTTTCTTGAAGTATATGCTAAGGTTACCATCGCACTTCTTGAGCAGAGTACGTGTAACGTCTCTCAGTCTCTTCGCCTTCTGTCTGTAGAAACCCGTGGGATGGGCGCGGTGATAAAGCGTCTTCATCGGCGTGTTTGTGAGCTTGTGCATATTCAGAAATCCTCTTCTCCTCAACTTTCTTATTGCCAGCTCAACGTTTGGCCAAGTTGTCTGTTGTGTCAAGATTGCTCCGACAATGACCTCGAACTTCGTTCTCGCAGGCCACCAGTGTTGCCTACCATACATATTCAAGAGTTGCAGGTAGAGGTTGTAGGGGTCACTTGTTTGATTGTTACTCGTAGGTCCTCTCCTCAGACTGTGTACTGTAATCACGATTTTCCGGAACCGGTGCTACTTCGTTTTGAAGCAT
>CAYGZB010000070.1:0-1919 GCA_964354325.1 uncultured Candidatus Bathyarchaeia archaeon
TGAGCTGTCGGTTCAATTCCTTCGCTATCATAGTTATGAGCTCGTCCGGGTTCAGTCGTCGAATCCCCTTCTCATGAGACAGGTAAACCTCCATCTGGAATTCAGATGTAATGAAGCGCACCAGATAGCTGTCAGTTCGGATAGGATGCCTTTCCTGATCTTTCAGGAGGTACCTAGCCACTACTAGAAAGTCGAGAATGGGTAGCGTGCCTTGCTTGGTTAGAAACTCACTTACTGATCGCTCTTGATAGTTGTCCAAGTAGCAGAAGTATTGCTCGTTTGCAACGCCTACTTTGAAGGTGATTTCGCCGTCAAAATAACCTTCGCGGTCAGCCAGACTGATTGAGGTGTCGAGTCTCAACTTGTTGAATTCTTTCAGGATTCTGATGAGAGTTCTCTGGAGGGTTGTGCTGTCCACGTCGTAAGTCAAAATGGCTCTCCCATGAATCGTTTGCGGAAACCCCACGTATTGAAAGCTGGACCGATCTAGTCTCTTCCGCTTAAGCACCAAACCCTTAGGTCTACGCCCTCTCCTGTAGACAAGCCTTGATTCCTTCGATTCAGCCAATTGGGCTCACATCACTAGGAACGTGAATTTGGCGCATCACGTATATGAGACAATCAGTAAGTGACTCACTCGATCTGACAAGACCAGAGAATAGTGGCGGGTATTTGGGAGGACACAAACGGTCATTGTTTGGTTCAGAGTTGAGAAATTCTAATGAGTAGATCTACAAAAGACTTGATGGACTTCACTGAGAAAGAAACACCTGAGATGAGACTCGACTCATACATCAGTGTTTCCAAGACAAAACGATGCCAGAATCGTGAGAGAGTTACGATCATTGTTGACAACAGAGAACTGGGTTCAGATGTCATAAGGGAACTTAACAACTACGGAATAGCACTTGTTTCGAAGACTCTCGATGTTGGTGACTTCGTACTCTCTGAAAGGGTCGTTGTTGAACGAAAAACTTCGAATGACTTTTCAGCTTCGATCATAGATGGTAGACTTTTCAGCCAAGCCATTAGTCTGAAAAATTCATACGAGAAACCTCTGTTCTTGATCGAAGGTAAGACCCTCTATACACATCGTAACATTCGACCTCAGGCCATCATGGGCGCCGTCTCCAGTCTCATAATCGACTATGAGATACCCATTGTCTGGACCAGAACAGCTGGAGAGACAGCACTGCTACTGTTATCGATTGCAAGGAGAGAACAGGTGGGAGAGAAACGTCCACTTCGTGTCCGATCCGAAAAGAAGCCTCCGAGTCTATGCGAAGTGCAGCAGTACATTGTTGCAGGGCTACCATTTGTTGAGACCACATTGGCGAAGAGATTACTGAAGGCTTTCGGAACGATTGAAGAAGTGTTCTCGGCATCTGAAAGGGACCTCCAGAACGTTGATGGTATAGGAAAGAAAAAGTCCCATAGGATTAGAGAGGTTGTTTCAGCTAAGTACAGAGAAGAAGAGTCGTGAAGGCTAGCTCTTCAGTTTTCTAACTCTCTCTACGACCGTAAGCCAATCCGAGAGTGACAGTCGCAGTTTCTCAATCTTTGCAGGATCATTCTCAACTTTCAGCGACGAATTGATTTCGTTAATCTTCATCAACGCGGTCTGCTCAAGTTTTCCCAAAGCTTGGGCAGCCACGACGTAGCTCTCGTCCTCGGTAGCTTTCACAACCACCACGGGACGGTTGCACTTGACGCACAATAGTTCATTCTTGACCTTGAACAGTGGACTGTGGCACTGAGGACACGTGTCCGACAGCATAGTCGCCCCTGATTTGAGTAGGTCGGCCATGCGTTCTACTTCGTCGCTCAATACAAGGCCTCGACACGAGAGCTTGTAGGATGTTCCCGGAACTAAAAAAGAGAGCGGAGTTTCACTCTGAACATCAAGACGAGTCGACAAT
>CAYGZB010000070.1:2019-5752 GCA_964354325.1 uncultured Candidatus Bathyarchaeia archaeon
GAGACTACTGCGATTGTTACACGACCCGCGAAAGAAATCTCACTCTATCGATGGTGCTGTTGGCCAGAGTCAGTGAGATTCTCAGCCTCAGTCTGTTCAGTTTCTACATGCTAGAAATCGCTCAGGATTTTGCCGCTAACGCAATCTCTCTGGGGCTGATATTCTCTGTCCAAGTAGTGTTCACCGGGATAGGTGGACTAGTGTTTGGAATCCTTGGGGACTACTTTGGAAGAAAGAGAACGCTGATGATGATACTGACAGTCTCTTCCATCGGATCCGCGATAACCGCGTTCTCCCCAAACATAGCGATTTTGGTTGCGGCTCGGGCCATCGTTGGTTTGGGTTGTGGTGGAGAATGGGGCATAGGTATGTCTATGTTGAACGAGATATGTCACAAGAAAGTAAGAGGACTAGTTTCAGGACTGATTCAAGGCGCCTACCCACTGGGCATGACTATAGCTGCATTCCTTCCTATGATCGTCCCGGACTCACCATACCCACAGTGGAGGATCGGCTTTGCTGCGCTGATAGCTCCAGCTCTTCTTGTGGTTCCAGTGAAGGTTTGGATGCGCGAGTCTCAGATGTGGCTAGATTTCAGACTATTGAAAAGCCATCACAGGCTGCCCGAGGAAATAGCAGAGGTCAGTGGAAGATTCACGTTTCTTCAGCTTTGGGAGAAAGACCTCGTGAAGCGTACGGTGTTGGGGCTTTTTCTTACAACCCTTGGCCAACTTGGTTTCTACACGGTTTGGTCGTGGGCCCCAGCGTATCTGCAGATGGAGAAGGGAGAGAGCTTTGTTGCCGTGGCAAACATTGTAGGTATTGCTTGGTTAGTCATTGGCTGGCCTGGTCATCTTCTGGGTGGAGCAATAAGTGACCGCATTGGAAGAAGGAGTGCCTTCACGATTTGGGGGATCGGCTACGTGGCATCTGTTCTATTGCTGGTGAGAGCCGGAACTTTGTGGGAGATCTTTGTCTCTGTCGCTATGAACGTATTTTTCGCGGGATATTTTGGGGTATATGGAGCCCTCTACGGAGAGTTGTTTCCTACTCGAGTTCGTGCAACGGCCTTGAATTTTCTGTACAATGTTGGAAGAGCGCTTGCCTTTCCAGCTCCGGTTTTGATGGGCTACTTTGCATCCATTTCGAGATGGGATATCGGATTGTATCTGGGGGCAGGGCTCAGTCTCATTTCGGCGGTAATAATTGTATGGGCACTTCCAGAATTGAAAGCTAGAAGACTGGAAATGTAGGATTGCTATTCTCCTCGTCTTCTGGACGGCAAGTGAGACGAGAGAATGCCAGCGGATGACCTTAGGGAAAACCGATACTTCTTTAGGAGGGTTTTGACAACCGTGAGTTTGAACTGTGGTTTCGTTGAGCGGTGAGCTCCAATGTCCGGATCAAAGACGTCGAAGAGAAGAGCCGACTATGAATCTAGGGTACAGCAGGCTCTCGTCGTCTTAGGTGAAGTATCGCAGGACACAACAACTCCAAGAAACATAAGAAGAGCCGCCAAGGAAGCCATGGACGCATTGCAGATTGGCCAGTACACACTGGGCGTCAGAGCTTCTAACGCCATAGCCATTTTGGATGAGATTTCTCAGGATCCAAATATGCCGCCCTACACGCGAGTTAAACTCTGGAATGTTGTGAGTTTTCTGGAAGCGATAAAAGACTAGATCTCTCGGTTCTGCACTTATCTCACGTTTATGGTTCTACCATGTACAATGTAGCAGGTCTCCTTTGCGGTGTAGCATCCGCTATCTCTCATACTCAGCTGTCTATTCCACGAAGATTGTCGAATCTGTGGAACTGATTCAACTCTGCGAGTGAAGCACCGCGATCACTCTAGCTTGGTCGCAGGTATCTTCACATCTGTCAGAAACATTCTCGAGGGCTTCTAGAAAGAAGACCAGCAGCACAACCGCCCCCATTCCCAAGCTTGGATCGTTGATTTTGCTGACCTCGCCTCTCGCGTTTATGTGCAGGTTGTCAACTTCTTCTTCAAATCTTTCGACAGCGTCTGCGGCATCCAGTGAAGCACGTATCTGTTTCGCAGTCAGTTTTCTGATACAATCTTCGACATTGACCGCACAGTCTTTCACAGCTCTCGACATTTGAGAGACTATTTTTCGAACTCCCTCTGGCATTCGCCCGAAGTTGAACTGAGTTAGTATATTCGTTGATTCCAATGACCAATCTGCAATCCAGTCTATCTGCCTGGCTAGACGCATAAGACTGGTTCGTTCATATCCCGGGAGATTTGCCCTCGCTAGCTCGTCTATTATTGACTTTCTGAGGTTGTCCCCTTCACGTTCTTTGCTTCGAAGTCTTTCGAACGCTGATTTGGTCTCTGTGGTCTTACCATCTGAAGCAGCTTGGATACATCTTGTCATTTCATCTACGCAATTGGTCGCTATCTTGGTCAGGAGTTCAATCATTTCGATTGCTTTGATTCTGCGACGTGCTGCAAACCAACTCTCAAATCTTTCTGTCAATTCTTGTTTCCCTACTACCATGCTGAAAGTTCCTTCTCTAAACCCTCGGTTGGACAAGGAAATGTTAGCAGCTTGTCTCTTTGAAAGTTTGCGCTGACTTCGTCTCCAACATCTGCATCAACATCCTGAGCCGTCGGGGGCATCTGAGCCGTGATCTTGAAGCCATTCTCAAGGTTCACTTGAAATCGAACCACGTCCCCAAGAAATGTCTTCTCAGCTATTTTACCTCTCCAACCGGAGCCCTCAATTTGTCTCTTGGTAATACGAATGAATTGGGGTCTAATTGCGACTACGGAATCTCTAGGAACTGTGCGTGATTCAATGTTTAGTTCTTCTCCCCCAACGTCAAGGATGGCACCGTTTTCTCCAGTGGCCGTCAGACGAGCTCTCATGAAGTTTGCTTCACCAAGGAAGTTGGCTGTGAATATTTGTTTCGGGTCCAAGTACAGGTTCTGAGGTTTTCCAACTTCAACAACCCGTCCCGCCCTCATAATGACTATTCTGTCAGAGATCGACATTGCCTCCTCTTGGTCGTGAGTAACATGAATTGCTGTAAGTCCAAGCTCTTTCGCAAGTCTCCTCAGCTCCATACGAAGGCTCAATCGAACGCTTGCGTCAAGAGACCCCAAAGGTTCGTCGAGTAGCAGGACGGAAGGCGCAGACCCCACTGCACGGGCAAGAGCGACTTTTTGCCTAGCCCCTCCACTAAGCTCATTCGGGTAGTCTTCTGATCTTTCACTCATCTTTACCATCTCCAGTGCCTCGTCTGCCATTGTTCGGACACGACGTCTTGAAAGCCCTCTTACACGAGGACCGTAGCCCGCATTCTCTCTCGCATTCATATGTGGGAAAAGCGCAATCTCTTGAAACATATATCCGATGTTACGCTTCTCAGGTGGAACGCCTACCAGTGACTTATCGTCAACATAGATCTCTCCTTCAGTGGGATCGATTATTCCAGCGACACATCTAAGCAAGGTAGTCTTTCCGCATCCACTCGGGCCAATAATGGAAACGTATTCGCCGTCTTCCACGTTGAGTGAGACGTGTTCGAGAACTGTAAGACTTCCGTAACGTTTGCTGACATTCACGACTCTAATTTGGGGCAATTAGTAAGCCTCCAACTCTTTGGCTAATCCAAGTGGTGGTTCAGAGTAAAGATTGCAGTCATGTGGATCGATGGTAACAAACACTCTCTCTCCCGTTTGAAACGGCAAAGATCCTTCAGAGAC
>CAYGZB010000071.1:0-5544 GCA_964354325.1 uncultured Candidatus Bathyarchaeia archaeon
GCCGGATTCCTCAAAGTTGCAGACGCCATGGTAGCCCAAGGACATACCGCATAAAAACGTAGGCAGGCTCGGACGAGTCTGCATCACTCCATCTTTCTTTCTGGAAACATCTAGGACCAATTGTCTTTGTTTGTATGATGTAGTTCTAGTCGTTGATAGAATACTGAGGGTAGGCGTGTCTACCCAAAGTATTAATGGGTCGCAGTTCGGATTGTAGAAATCTAGGTGTGAACGAGTTCGTGGGTAATACTCTAGGATTATTTTCCAAACCCTGGATCAAGTGGAAACACATAACGAAACTTGACCCTGACCGCAGAAACCCACCTGAACTCGTCGAGACCGCTCTACAAAGCGGGACAGACGCCATAATGATCAGTGGGACTCAAGGAATTACGCCAAGAAGGGTAAAGAGACTTCTGGCCACCGTGAGACAACCTGATATTCCGATCGTCTTGGAACCCGTAAAGTCTCAGGCTGTCACTTTCGACACCGACTACGTTTTCGTTCCAGCAGTCATAAACTCAAGGGGCAGATGGTGGTATCTTGAGGCACATGTGGACTGGCTGGAGAAACTTAGAAGATCTCATGTGAAGGTTCCCTGGGAGAAGATAGTTCCCGAAGCCTACATAGTCCTCAACCCGAGATCTGCCGTGGCCAAGGTCACAAAGTGCGAGACAAGACTGTCAACCGAGAAAGTACAGGCCTACAGTTCGTTTGCCGATGGCTTCCTGAGATTTCCAATAGTATACATCGAGTACAGCGGCGTCTACGGGAACCCAAAACTTGTCAAGAGTGTACGAGAGACCCTTCGTCAAGCGACGCTCTTCTACGGCGGTGGAATCGACTCTCGGGAAAGAGCAAAGGAGATGGCAAGATACTCAACAATCGTCGTCGGCAACATTCTTTACGAAGACCCCAAGAAATACCTCGACACAATCTTGTGAGCAGCAGTCTTTCTTGAATCAAGTGACATTTATCTTCGCTACAGAAACATAATTCGTTCCAGAATTGTAACAGGAAACCCATACAGAACGTACGAATTGAATTCAGTCACATTCTTATGCTAGAATCTGTGCAGTAGTATTCGACATGTTTGGGTGTGTTGCACATGGTGACTGCATACGTTCTTGTGAAGGTTGATCCGGGAAAAGAGAACACGGTAGCACAGGAAATTGTAAGAGTCAAAGAAATCACAAGCGCCTCATGGACCTATGGGTTCTGTGACATCATCTTCAAGGTCAGCGTGGAATCCATACAAGGCCTTGACGAAATAGTGTTCAACAGGGTGCGAAAGATTCCCGGAGTAACTAGTACGGAGACAATTATCGTGAGTCCAATACCCATAACCTCTTCTCGCGCCGGCGGAACCTCCGCAGCCTGAAGAAGCACATCTCAAGCAAGAAACGAGACCCAGATCTACGCCATATTTCTGTGCCTTGCGGCGCATAGACTCGCAAAGACCAGTGGAAATAGTGGATCATGAGCAATTAATCAAGTGGAGTAGTTCTCGACGACAAAGAAAAAGGGATATTAGAACATCCTGGAGCCTTTCTTTTACATGTCAATACCTGGATACGTAGACTATCAGAAGAGAGAATTCTGCAGGGATATTGAATGCCCGATACAAATGGATTTGAATTCACTGAATGAACGCACCACTGAGTATGAGAAGATACGACAGACCTGCAAAACCGCCTGCAGGTTCACAACGTGGCAGTTTCATCATTGGCTGATAGAGACAGGTTATCTTATTGTGAAACCAGACAAGAACAACGTGACGAAAGCGTCATCACAGCATAGAAATGGTGCGTAGATTTGGATTGGGGAATGAAGAACCGGATTAACAGAATAATCAAGCCAAAGACTGGCCACACAGTGATGTTGGCCGTTGACCACGGATACTTCTTAGGACCCACAAGTGGTCTCGAGGTGCCAAGCAGAAGCGTCACACCACTCCTGCCCCATGCTGATTCATTGATGCTCACGCGTGGGGTTTTGCGAACTTCAATAGATCCTTCAACTTCCACTCCTATCGTACTGAGAGTGTCGGGTGGCACTAGCATTCTGGGAAATCTGTCTAACGAAGAGATCACAACATCGATCAAGGACGCCATTCGCCTTAACGTGGCGGCACTTGCCTTGTCGATTTTTGTGGGCTCCGAGCATGAGAAACAGACCCTGTTGAACCTTGCCAACTTGGTCAGCGAAGGCGAAGAGTATGGAATACCTGTGTTGGCAGTTACAGCGGTTGGCAAAGAGATGAACAGAGACGCACGCTATCTCGCACTGTGCTGCAGAATAGCCGCGGAACTCGGTGCACATATCGTGAAGACGTACTACTGCGAAGGATTCCAGCAGGTCGTGGAGGGATGTCCTGTTCCCATAGTAATCGCAGGAGGAAAGAAGCTTCCTGAACGAGAGGCACTTCAACTCACCTATGACGCCATTCATGGAGGAGCGGTGGGTGTCGACATGGGTAGAAACATCTTCCAGTCAGAGCACCCTGTAGGCATGATCAAGGCTGTGCGCGGCATAGTTCATGAGAATATGTCTGTGAACGATGCTTACGACCTGTTCAATGCAATCAAAGCTGGCGAGAAAGAGTAGCCCGGATGCTTGCCTTGCGCGTAGCAGTATACCACAACAACAGAGACGTAAGACTTCAAGACGTACCGATACCGAGCATTGGGCCAGACGAGATTTTGGTCAAGGTTCTTGCAAGTGGGATTTGTGGTAGCGATGTCCTAGAATGGTACAGGACAAAGAAAGCTCCACTTGTGCTGGGACATGAGATTTCAGGGCAGATTGTGAGAGTTGGAGAGAACGTCAAGCGATTCAACGTTGGAGACCGAGTATTCGTATCGCACCATGTTCCATGCAACAAATGCCGCTACTGTCTAGATGGGCATCACACGGCATGTGAGACTCTGCATACGACAAATTTTGACCCCGGCGGATTTTCCGAGTACATCAGAATCCCACAATTGAACGTTGAACTTGGAACTTATCGACTACCCGATTCATTGTCGTACGAGGATGCAACGTTCATTGAACCTTTGGGATGCGTCATTAGGGGTCAGCGATTGGCTCATATCGAGTCGGATGACGCAGTGCTCATACTGGGTGTTGGTGTTGCGGGATTGCTTCACCTTCAACTGGCAAAATCTAGAAACATAAGATGCATCTCAAGCGATGTGAGTGAGTATCGCTTGAAAGCAGCTAGGAGATTTGGAGCAGATTTGGCAGTCAGCTCCGGCGAGCTCACCCCCGGTTTTGTTCGAGATTTCAATGAAGGCCGACTGGTAGACAAGATCTTAGTCTGCACCGGCGCCCTTTCTGCAGTCTCTCAGGCGTTCCAGACAATTGAAAGAGGCGGGACCATCCTATTCTTTGCTGTTCCGCCCCCGGGAACAAACGTCACGGTTCCCATGGCGGACTTTTGGCGGAATGAAATAAGCCTCGTAACATCCTATGGCGCCAGCCCAGGTGATCTTGAAGAGTCGCTGAACCTCTTAAGCTCAGGCAAGGTCAATCCGCATGAGATGATTACACACAGGCTGGGGCTGTCTGAGATCAGCCGTGGTTTTGAGCTGGTTGCCAGTGCCGGAGAATCTCTCAAAGTGGTCATCGAGCCTCAGAGATAGCTCTCCCACGAAAGAGTTTGTTGCGAAAAGTCAGTTCTAGGTCGCAGGTCTGAAGCGTGGTTTTAGTTTCTCCAGCGTGGATGGTAGAGTAGTATACTCCATTTCTTCTGGTCCCAACCGTGCTGGCATGAATTCGCCATGCCTTCGTATGTAGTCAGATACATCGTTCGCGACTTGTCGTGCCCGGTCAAACGCAACATCTGCAAACATGTCTGATGGTTCATTGTCTTCACCCACTAATCTACCGTCAGTTATGTTGAATCCCAGGGCAACTATTCTTGGCGGACCGTCAAAGTATGTGCATCTCGCGTTGTCCAAGCCGACGGGCATTAGCGGTCCTATGTGGGATCCTCTGGCGAAACCTGCAACAAGGTGAGGGAATCCGAAGGGTACAAGGACTTCTCCAACGGCTGGAAGTCCATGTTGACACCTGACGATCATGCACGGGTCGTCCTTTCCAACGTATCTTCCCTTTATCAGACTGAGTCTTGTTGTGCTAGCCGCAGCGGCTAGAAGACCATCCTTTGTGCGGAGAATTCTCTCAATCACGTATCTGCTTGTCGTTCCGATCAACGCCATCAGATCGTACATCTCAGCCGGACAGGCCAAATCGACAGTTTTGTTTTCGATAACATCCATCACGCGGTACGTGAAACCATCATGCATCTCAGGATCTATCACAAGACCTGCGCATGATGTTGGGTCCGCAAATATTCGGTACAGGGGAAGGTTGAATGCGCCAGGTTCTGTTTTGTCAGCCGCGAATACCACTATGGGTTCGGCAATCCTTTCTTCTATCTCCATCTCAGCTACACCTGGACCCATGCCTTTGACGTTGCCGCTGAAAGCCTCAACGAGGAGATCTTGCCCAGCTCCGTAGAGTCTGAGAGGTTTCGAGACCTTCTCGGTTATTTCCTTGAAGGTATTCCAAGCTAGTTCGTGTATCTTTGAATTGTTTTCTCCCTTTCTGTGGGTCATCAGCAGTTCAAGGTCGTCCCCGCAATTGAAGACGTAGTAGTCAAGAATGGTTCCATCTTTCCTGGCTTTTTCAAGGCAGCTTTTGGCGAGCTCCTTCTGTTTTGGGTGAACTTTGTGATGGCCTCCTACTGATCCGACATCGGCCTTAATCAGAGAAACTGTAGTTTTGGGGTTTGCACTCAAGATTAACACCACGCATAAGATCTGGACTCATGATATTTACGTCTTCGCTTGTGGTATCACAATCTTGAACTCGAACTTACATTTCTCCAACTGCGTTGTTAGTTCCTATTCATTTCCTGTGAGCTACACTTAATAGGGATATCAGGGAATTTCCGCGTTGGTCGATAAGATATGCCTATAGATCCTGAGTTTTCCAAGAAACTGGACAAGAATGACCAGCATAATGGCCACGATGTTTGGGGCGAAGTGAAACCTCCTGAGAAACTTGGGGTTCATGGGACAAATGTGGCTGTAGATCATTTGTCTGCAATGGAGACGGCACATCAAACAAGAAATCTGATCCTGTCAGAGAATCTGATTGTATCAACTGCATGGCATGCGAGATTCAGTGCCCAACGCAAGCTATCAAGATAACACCGATGTAGTTGACATCGAGGGCAACTCGAACAGGCCGTGTCTCGCTTGAGACCAACGCAGCATGTTTGCGGTAGCCTTCACGGGTAATCCCCGTGTTACTCGCTGCATGTGAATCAACACTTAGCCTGCCGCACGAGCTTGACCAAATCCCACATCAAATTCAGATTAACAACCCTTTTTTCGCGCTCTCACGAGACTGTTCATACGATGCAACCGTGGCATCCGATTTTCAAAGAACCAAGGCAGAAAGCTTCAGATTTTTGATATCGCTCTACGATAAGGCATGTGGAAGTGAACATGAGTGGTTCAGTGCATGGGAGAT
>CAYGZB010000072.1:0-5534 GCA_964354325.1 uncultured Candidatus Bathyarchaeia archaeon
AGCGATAAGTTGAGATAACAGAATACCGCCCTGTCCTCCTAGCCCGACTGCCACCACATTGAACTCGTTCAGATCTTCCACCTTCCTGGAGTTATTGCATGATAGGGGCATATGGAGGCGCAAATTGTGCATCCGCCACACTGTGATTCGTCTATTGCGACTTTCTTGTCAGAGCTAATGGCAAGTGCAGGGCATCCGCTCAACTTGATACAAGCAAGACATCCCGTGCATTTTTGAGGATCGATCCAGCCCGCACGTTCAATAATTTTCCTGCGTCTCGCATCCAGTGCGCATGATCTTCGGCTTACCACAACTGAAGGACCTTCGAAATTGATTGCTTCGATCAGAGCTTCAGTAGTTGCCTTCAGATTGAATGGATCTACGACACGTACAAATTCTACCCCAAAAGATGCAGAGATCTCTTCAATTTTGATCGGTTTCGCATAGTCTCCTGTGTATTTCTGATAGTTGGAAGGGCTTGGTTGCTGTCCAGTCATAGCTGTAATCTGATTGTCAAGAACAACCACAACTACCCGGGTGTTGCTTAGTACAAGGTTGATGAGTGCCTGCAGTCCGTTATGAAAGAAAGTTGAGTCGCCTATGGTTGCCAGAATAGGTTTCTCAATTCCGGAATACCGGAGTCCAGCTGCTACTGAGATTGAAGCTCCCATGCAGATCTCAGTCCAACAGGATTCAAAGGGTTTGTTCATACCCACAATTGTACATCCGATGTCGCCGGTAACGATGGCGCCCTCTTTTCCCAGACGCAAACGATTGAGAGCCTGATTGATTGCAAGATATGTCCCTGCATGCGGGCAGCCGGGACAGAACTGTATCTCCCGTACTGAAAGAACGTCTTCTGCTTTTCTAGGCTGCATTTCAGATGTGAAATCCTTTCTTAGAAGTTTTCCAATGGCCTTTCTCACGGTCTCGTGTGAGAATTCTCCAACTCTCGGAGTTGTCCCATCCATCTTTCCATGGATCACTACTCCAGTCCCTTGCTCTGATGCAATCGCCTTAACGTTCAGCTCGATGTATGGTTCTAGTTCCTCTAGGACCAAGACAGCCTTTCTCTTGTTCAGGAGCTTCTTGATCAGAATGTCCGGTAAGGGGTTAGCGACGCCTATCTTCAAGAGAGCTACGTTGTCAAGTCTGAACTGCTTCACAGCCTCGATTGCATAGTTCCACGTGACTCCACTCGCGACTATGCCGAACTCTTCTTCTCCCTTCGAAATGAATCTGTTAAGAAAGAGTTGTTCGAAGACCCTCTTCGATTCATGAATTCTATTGTTGATGCTTTGATGTTGTTCCATACACCATATCGGCGAAGCTCTGGTATGCCTCCGCACATCTTTCTTGAATGCGGGTTTTCTACCGATCTTTCGAATTTGGTTAAGTCTGACGTTTGCGGATGAATGTGCTATCCTAGTTGTCAATCGCAGAATTATCGGTAGCTTCAACATCTCAGAGATTTCAAAAGCTTCCACAATCGCATCCTTGGCTTCTTGCGGGTTGGAAGGTTCAAGCATTGGCAGAAGAGAAAGATTAGCGTAGAAACGGCTATCCTGTTCTTCCATCCCGGAATGGCATGAAGGATCATCGGCCACATAGACCACAAACCCACCATCAACACCGCTGTACGCTATAGATAGAAGAGAATCAGCGGCAACGTTCAGTCCCGCGCTCTTCATCGTAACGAGTGATCGAAGACCCGTGAAAGCTACGCCGGCGGCCACTTCGAGGGCTACTTTTTCGTTCACCGCCCACTCGGCTCTTATTCCAAGACTCTTTGCCACTGGGAGGATCGATTCTATGACTTCTGATGATGGCGTACCCGGATATCCGGTTACGAATCTTGCGTCTGCCTCAATGGCTCCTCTGGCCAGGGCTTGATTTCCCATGAGGAACAGCCGGTTTCCCTCGATATTGGACGCCAAGTCCAACTGATTCATGAAATGGATCACTTCCTTGGATTTGGACGATTCACTCATTTAATCCTAGAGGGAACCTGTTGGACAGCTTTCTCAAGTCGCTCTATTCCCTTTGGGGTTCCCGAAATGCACCTGAATCGACTATGTCTGTCCAGTTTGAGACTACGATAGGTCTGACCGTGATTTGGATAGATATGTTCCTCTCTCAACCAGAGCCCACACTGCTTTTGCTGTCCGTCTAGGGGTTGGGAAGTTTGGAACGTGTCGGCCCTCTAGTATTTGCACAGCCTCGGTTACCAAGTCTCCTGACATCCAACAGGCCACTATTGGCTTGGACATGTCTGATGCTACTTCAGCCACAGCTCTTCCAGTTTCTTCAGACTTAACGAAGGCAGGTGGTACAAACATGCTAATGGCAATGTTGTATTCGTTAGATTCCGCAATTGTTTCAAGAACCTTCCCGTATTGTTCTGGGGTTGCCTCTGCTGTCAGATCGATGGGGTTCTTCCTGCTACATATTTCTGGTAGAAATGTGAGGGCATCTTTCATTTGCGTCGAGGGCTCGGGAACTTCCAGATTCAGTTTTATTAGTGCATCAGTCATCATCACACTCGGACCGCCTGAATTTGTTAATACGGCTATCCTTTTGCCTCTTGATGCCGGTTGGCAAGAGAGAGCTTTTGACATGTCAAATAGATCGTCTATTTCCTCAGCTCTGATTATTCCGGTTTGTATGAAAGCTCCATCATAAACTCTGTCTGAACCTGACAGACTTCCCGTATGTGAGAGAGCAGCTCTTGATCCTTCGCTGGAAGTGCCACTCTTTATTGCCACCACAGGTTTCTTTTTGGATGCATCCCTTGCAGAATCTAGAAATCGCCTTCCGTTTCGCAGGCCCTCGATGTATGCGGCGATAACCTTGGTCTGATCATCTTCGACCAAGTATTCGAGTATGTCAGCTTCATCTATGTCGCATCGATTTCCGTAGCTTATGAATTTGCTCATGCCTATTCTTTCTTGTCTCGCCCAAGCTAGTGCAGCTCCTCCTAGAGCCCCACTTTGAGTCATGAATGCGATGCTGCCTGGACCTATTCTTGATTCCATTGTGGCGTAGAGTTTGTTCTGGGTGTTGATTATTCCCGCACAGTTTGGGCCGACTATTCTAAGTTCGTTTTTCGAAGCGATTTCTACGATAAGTCTTTCAAGATCGAAATTGCCAATTTCACTGAATCCAGCTGAGATGATCACTGCTCCCCCGACTTTCTTCTTGCCGCATTCATCGAGCACTTGAGCGACCAAGTGCGGAGGTACTGTTATGATGCATGCATCCACATCATCAGGTACATCCATTATCGATTTGAAAGATTTCAATCCAAGAACGAACTCTTCGTGCGGATTGACAGGATAGATCGGTCCGGCGTATCCGCCATCTACGATGTTCTTGAGAATTTCATGTCCGATCTTTCCACTCTTTGATGATGCTCCAATAACGGCTACAGATCTTGGCTCAAGAATTGATCTGAGCTGTTCTTTGCTGGACTTCTGCATGACATTCAACATCCCTAAAATGATAGGAGCCGACGAGATGTGATGCCTCAATGCCTTTGTTCTTATGCTTAAATACTCTCTTGTCGCCCTAGGTTGGTCACGTGGCGTTATTCATGAGCATTGAAAAGTTCGTTCAGCCCCTTGCAAGAGTCACATATTTCATGAATGTGGGCTCACTCGTCTATGGAGCGGGTGCTTCCAGCGTTGTTGGAATAGAAGCCAAACGTCTTAGAACCAGAGAAAACCCGATCTTTTTGGTTACGGACAAGGGGGTTATGAAAACTGGGATTCCTCAGAAGATCAAAGAAACAATCGAGAAAGAAGGAATCCAGGTTGATGTTTACGATGGGCTTGCATCAGAACCTACGATTGAGAGTGCAAGAAAGCTTGTTGAAAGAGAGAGGGAAAGTAAGCATTCTCTTGTCGTCGGTGTTGGAGGAGGAACTGCTATGGACAGCGCCAAGACTGCAGCTATTATGGCGACGAATACGGGGGACATAAGTGACTATCTTGCTTTTGGCGAAGATCGTTTCAAGGAGAAGTCTTTGCCTAAGATTCTCATTCCGACCACTTCCGGAACGGGAAGTGAAGTCTCAATGTTCGCAATAATCATTGACAAGACAGGAACGAAAAACTGGATTGCTGGTCCAAAATTGCTAGCGGATGTCGCTGTAGTTGATGCATTGAACACAATGTCATGTCCACCCAGACAAACCGCAGCAAGTGGGATGGATGCGCTGGCACATTCGATGGAGAACGTCTTGAACCTCGGCTTCACGCCATTTTCGGACATGGTATGTCTCCGCTCGATCAAGCTGATTGCAGAGAATTTGAGAAACGCATACTATTGGGGAGACAATCTTGAAGCCAGATACAATATGTCAATCGCTGCCATGCTGGGAGGCCTCGCGATGGGAACTACACCCGCTGGCGCCAACATAGGACATTGCATGGTTGAGGCTTTGGGGCCCTTGTACAAGGTTCCACATGCAGTTGCATGCGGTCTCGTAACACCGTATGTGATGGACTACAACATGCCTGCTTGCATTGAAAGACTGGCAATGGTCGCAGAAGCCATGGGCCTGGACGTTCACGGCTTGTCGAAACGCGACGCGGCTATTATGGCCGTTCAGGCAACAAGAGATCTTGTAAAGGATATAGAACTTCCAACTTCGCTCAAGGAGATTGGTTTCTCAAAGAATGAGATTCCGAAGACGGCAAAGTATCTCGTTGAAGAAAGGCAGTCATACTACTTGTTACAAACCTACAATCCTAGAAGGCTTACAGTAGAAAATGTTACTGAACTCCTCGAAAACATGTACGAGGGACAAATAGCTGGCGATTGAGGCATCCTCGGCCTACGCTGAATAGAAAAGTATAACCTCTTCCAAAAGCAATTCCATGACTCAGGATTAAATCCAGATCCAACACGAATTGTTCTGCCGGTGAGAGCACGACAAAACTGGGAATTGAAGTTCTATTTTCATCTTCCAAAAATGCCAAAGTGACTAGAAGGACCAAAGAGACAGTAATTGACGTCGAGATTGACTTCGATCAAAAAGAACTGAAAATCTCGACCGGCAGCGGTTTTCTTGACCACATGATCGAATCCTTTGCCTGGTGGGCATGCGTTAGCCTAGGGGTGAAGGTCGATTCAACCCGAAGACTAACCCATACGATAAGCGAAGACACGGGAATTGCGATTGGCCAAGCTCTCAGAACGATCTTTGAGAAACGAATGAACGAGCATGGCGTGAACGCGTTTGGGTCAGGCTCAGCAGCCGTTGATGAAGCGCTCTCCACAGCCACCATGGTAATCGAGGGCAGAAGAAATGCATTCATCAGACTCTCGTGTGAAGGCGCAAAAACGAAAGCCGTTGAGGATCTTTTCTCAACCGATCTCGTCGCTTTCATGGAAGGCTTAACTCAGGGCCTTGGGGCCACTTTGCATATGGACTTGTCGCATGGAAATGATCCACATCATACCTGGGAGGCTGCTTTCAGAGCTCTAGGTGTTGCGATTTCAAGTGCTTTTCAACTGAACGAATGGAGGAA
>CAYGZB010000073.1:0-5442 GCA_964354325.1 uncultured Candidatus Bathyarchaeia archaeon
CTGAAGACCTATTTGTGAATGAAAAAGATTGAATGGAGTACATTTCGTAACCAAAATACTTCTTATGACACATATATCACCTTACACAAACCTAAAGTGCAGCATCTTACCATATCATCCTAATACGTCAAGAAACAAGCCCTTAATGTTCCCTGTCTTGAGACAGAAGAGATTCTAAGAGCTATTCGTGGATTGACGCTGACGTTAAACGTTACGTATACATCATACTTTGTACGTAAATCTTAAGTATGCCGTAGCATTATTTGACGATGGCGACTCAGTTGAAGGTTCGATTGATCTTGCACAGAAGCTATGGAGATATTGAGGTCGAGGACGAAAGCTTTGACAAGATCGTGGAGAGCATGAAGGGGTTCCCCGAGTGGCTAGAAGTCATCGACAGCTTGGTTGTCAGTCAGTCTGCGTCTGTGGGAGAGAAAGAAGTTCTTGAAGGAATAGTTGAGAGCACGGCGGACGGGCCTGTAATTGTCGTTCCAAGGGACAGACTCACAGACAAAGAAGCTGTCGGCGTTCTGCTTTACGCGATGGACCCCGCCGGGTTGAAGCCCAAGGAAATGAGTAGACTCCTAAGCCTGAGCGGATTCTTGTCCGTCGGCTTTGCCAGCAGGATCAGCGAGTTGAAGCGAGAGGGGCTTGCGTACAAGGAAGCAGACACCTACAGACTGACTGTGGCTGGAAAGAAATGGATTGAAGATCTTGCAACCTCAGGAAGGTATGGAGGTCAAAAGACTTGACCGACGACCAAACTGTCGAAGTCATCGTGAAGTTTCGCGACATGGAGAAGAAAGTAGTCGGAGATGTTGACACAGTCCTAAGAGAACTCTACGCTTTCTTCTCGGACATTCTGCCAACAATGGGCCTCGCTTCACGCATATCTCTGACAGTCGATAGCGCAAGATTTCTAGAGTCATGCGAAGGCGTCTTCGCAGTTACCCCTGAAGAAATCGCGATAGTCGGTGATATCAACGCTCTTTCGGATAGAGAACTCGTACTTCTTCACCTTGCCAAGGCACGTTTCGGATATCTGACTAAGAAGCTTGAAACAGATACAGTCCGCATCGGCGATCTAATAGATCGAACAAAATCTGGTGCTGGAACCATTGCTGGAAGACTTAGCGAACTTTGCTCCGAGGGTCTGTCTGAACGAATGGGAAAGGGCGAATACCGAACAACAACACTCGGGCTCGACCATTTCCTGAGAGCCGTTCTGTCAAAAGTCAAGATTACTCGAGAGGACGTTTGAGATTGGCCCAAACGAATCATGTGAAAGTGCTAGTTGAACTGAACGGTCTGCGACATACAGTAGAAGGCGACTCTGAACAAGTCATCAAGGAAGTGATCCAATTCATCTCGAGGGTGTGCCCACCTTTCGACATCGCATCACGTATTGTGTGGTCACCAGATTACGCGAATATGCTTGAAACCATCTCGAGACTCGCGAAGATTTCACCCTCCGGCGAGATAATTATCACAGAGCTGGTTCCTTCCTCAGACCAAGCGATCGGCCTCGTCCTACTCTGTGCTCACATCGCAAACAAGTTTGGAAAACGGATGAACGACGAAATGTCCGTGGAGGAGATCTCCAGCGCCTCAGGGAAAGCGATCAAAACCGTCCGTAACACCTTAGTGGAGATGGTGAAGGCAGGGCTTGTTGAAAGAACCGGGAGAGGAACCTACAAGATCAGTACAAACGGGATGAAGGAAGTACAGGAAGCTGCCAATGAATTGAGCCAGAACGAGATGTCGAAGAATACTGACTCCTGAAGACTGTTCAAACTCACTGGTAGAGTTAACTAACGAGAATTGTGGGAAGTCGAATTCACATCAGGATTGTTGATGCAAAAGGAGTTGATTGTTTGAATTCGACAGTCCTTGATCTTCCGACCCAGCAAATGAAACTCGACGACACAGTTGATCTGCTTCCTGATTTTCTCCTTCGTTTGAGCAACGACTCACTCAATCGTAAACTGAACGCACGATACGATCCATCAGAACACTCGTTCTTCCAGAACATAATTGAATCCAACGGTGACGACGACTTCTCCATCTCATTAGACGCTTCGGACTTTCTTTCCAAACCAATATTCATTGAACCATCAACAGAACGCTATCCAGTAGTTGCCGTAGACGTGTCGAGTATCAGAATTGGTGAGACATCCGAAGGCGTGTTGTGTGCCCTACGTGGCGCGGTTGTCTCTGCGGCCCCTGACCGATACTACTACAGCCGCTGCGGACCTCTCGCGTTTCACCTCACCGAATCAACGATCTCATCCGTCTTTGAAAAGCTAGGGTTTCCTTCCGTGATCTCACCATCCAGTCCTCCTCTGGCGATCAAGGTTTTGGGAAGACTGAGGAATGCATTGGAGAGGTGGATTCAACGTTCGATATGTCACTCCTTCACGAATTCATTGATACTTCTGGATGGTTCGTTAACAACGGGAACCCCGGACAATCCATCCAAACCTGTTGAGAAAATGCTTGAAAACGCCCGAAAAAACGGAGACGCTGTTCTGGCATTATCCAAGTCGACAAAGCTCAGAATCATGGGAAACGAGATAACCCAACTAACAAAGAGCATCTCCTCAGCTTGCCTACTAGAAGTGGACTCCGCCATCAGGAGACAATTTCCATCATATCCCGTTCAACTACTCGGTCGAATATTCGTTGCAAAGCTTCATCGCAAAGGGTTTTCGTTTCGCCTAGACGTCGATCGAGAGTTGTCTCCCGAATGCACAATAGAATCCGTTCGAAGGCTTTTGGGATCTGACATAGTCAGCCAGGGCTATCCCGAAACGCTTCGTCTTGCTCACATCCTCTCTACATTTACGGCGAATGAAGTAATCGCGATACAGCGATTTCTGCTGCAGAAATTTGGGATACGAGCAGAACCATCAACAAATCTCCGAAGATCACTCTTCGGGCCCTACGGTTCATCCTGGGAGGCGAATTGACTGAAACTTCTAAAAAAGGAAAGCGATGTCTTCTACATAATCAGCTTTCCAGAGGAGTCCATTCAGAAAGGAGAATATCTTCTGATCAAAGACGAATCATCCATAACCGTAATTGTGCAAGTCATAGATGTTCAATTTGCAAACGTGCCAGGTATGCTCGAAGACATACTACGCGAGGGATTAACGGAGGGAGATGTCCAAGGCGAAGACTACGACCCGCTGAACATCCATTCCCAAATCGATGTTCTGAAAGATGCGAACCTCCTAATCTGCAAGATCCGTGGAAGCATGGAAGCGGATAGGTTGCGCCTTGGCGTTTCACGACTCCCATCCAGAACAAGCTCGAAGATACTACCGGCAAGTATTCAGAACATCGCAAGATTGAACGGAGGAAACAGACCCGTAGTTATCGGACGAATTGATCAAGAGTCCAGTCTCGTAATTGACGCAAAGTCACTTGACGGAAGACTAAACATTATCATGGGAAGAAAAGGGACGGGAAAGTCTCATCTGACAAAACTGCTAGTTTCAAGCCTTGTTGAATACAAGGCACCTTGCATCGTGTTAGACGTGAATGGAGAATATGTAAACCTCTCAACCACAAAGCACGATCAGACCACGGAACATCAATCACCAATCAACGTGATTGCTCCAGGAAGGAATTTTAGGCTTTCACTGCGAGGAATTGGTCTGAGAGCTACTCTTGATATGCTCGTCCACGCCCTTGATCTTCCTGGAACGTCATCAAGAGTCTTTTCGCGAATCTGGCACACATTGGAGAAAGACGGAAAAGTATCGCTTGAGGCACTTGTGGATGCCGCGGCGAGGACAGCCTGCAATGAAGCGGTGAAGGATGCCATTATCGCTAGGTGCAATATGCTACTCGATTCTGGAATCTTCAGCGATAAACCTGAGGAGACTGTTGACTATGGCGACTTTATCTCAGAGATAAAAGATGGGGGAGCCATCGTCTTGAATATGAAAGATCTCAGCGCAACAACCAGAAGAATGATGGTTGAACTGACGCTGGGCAAACTAGTTGACCTATTGTCCTCATGGAAGCTGCGAGGCGCGTTCCTATTTGCTGAAGAAGCGCATCTCTATCTGAGGGAGACCTATTGGGACGACATAGTTACTAGAATGCGGCATCTTGGGTTATTCACGACTTTTGTAACCAACCAACCTGACACGATACGCGATGGAATATACCGTCAGGCCGACAATATTTTTCTCTTCAATTTCATCAATGACCACGATCTAGAAACGATTGCCCGAGCGTCCAGGATAGACTCTGAGAGTGTCCGACAAATAGCCAAGGAACTGCCAGCTCAGAGATGTCTTGTCATCGGAGACGTCGTCAAGAATCTTCCAATAGTGGTAGATGTGAGATCCCTAGATTTTCAGGCGATGGGTGAAACCAGGTACTACTTTCAGGATTCAAAGGCACAATCTAGTGGACCTGAGCTCTTAAGACAAGTAGTACAGATTGGGAATCTCGAAAGAAAAGACTGAAATAAACCAAACTGTCAAATAGCGGAAACCTTGCCTAGTTGCAAGCGTGCAGGAGAATAGAACCCGCGGAGGCTTGACCCGGGTTGAATCTTGCAAGGTAGACAGTAGCCAGTAACGGAAATAGATTCACTGGATTGATTGATTTGAAGGATGCAGCTGAAAGGAAATCTAGACCTGCCGTAACGATACGTCCCAGTACAATAGTCTACTGGTTCAGATTTGCATTGGGAGGGCTGGTCGCAGTTCTGTTAATGGCACTTAAGGTGTTTGGTTATGTTGGCATAATCATCATGGTCGCAGTGTACCTCTTCTCGTACTTGGTGGTTCGATATGTTCTGAAGTACGGTGAGACAGAACTGAAGGGAAAACACAAGGCTGTGACATTGGGTGTCGGGACTTACATTTTCATTTGGGCTGCTATGTGGATATTTCTGTACACACTATATCCGTATTAAGTCAGTGCAGTCCTAAATTTCCCATCCCCTTTTTCCGCTCTATTCAGAGCACGCATTCACGATCTCGATATATCGGCGACCGTTGCGTTTGATAGGGTAAGCGCGTCATGAAGTCTGATTTCGATAAGTCTGTCTCTGGCCCCGCCTCCGCCGTAGATTGTTTCGAAACGCTTGAGCTCACTGTCGAACACAACCCTGTCTATGTTTGCGTGATATACTGGTGATGTGCCACCAGGAGGATATCCTGAGAACTTCTCAGCTTCTTCAAAAGGCACAAGTTCAACCTTCTGGGCCCCAACAACCTTAGCCAACTTGCGTGAGTCCACCTTCCTGTCTCCCGGCACAACAGCGAGTATAGGCTTACCGTCCGCCATGAAGACGAGGCTCTTTGTGATACGGTCAAGAGAAATCCCAGTTACCCTGGAGGCATCTGCTGTGTGTACTGTCAATGACTTCTGCACAATACGAAACCAAACGCCCTTTTGTTGGAGAAAGCTTTCAAGATC
>CAYGZB010000074.1:0-4013 GCA_964354325.1 uncultured Candidatus Bathyarchaeia archaeon
AGGCAGCACGGTCTTAGGAGCACCAAAGGAATTCATAACGATGCTGTTCGGTAGGGCAATACTTTATAGACAGAATGCCAAGCCGATTAGCCATTCAAGCTGCGAGATGTGAAGTTTGGTCTCATATGGTAAAGTGAATGAGAGGATTGTAAAAGAGATAGAGAACATCGTCGGAGCTCAAAATGTTTCCACACGCACAGAAGATCTTCTATGCTACTCCTTTGATGCTTCTCTACACCGTCATGCACCGGAAGTCGTAGTTCGACCTCACAGGACGGAAGAGATCAGCGCAATAATGAAAGTAGCAAGCAGAGAAAGAATTCCGGTTACGCCAAGAGGCGCATCCTCAGGGGCGGCAGGCGCAGCTGTTCCGATAGCCGGCGGAATTCTAATAGACATGACGGGTATGAACAAGATACTTTCAATCGACGCTGACAACCAAATAACAGTCGTGGAGGCGGGGGTTGTCTACGATGATCTTAACGAGAAACTGGCGAAATACAACCAATTCTTTCCTCCTGATCCCTCAAGCGGAATATCGTGCACAATTGGTGGCATGATAAACACAAATGCCGCCGGTAATCGTGCACTAAAGTACGGCGATACGAAGGATAGCACACAATGGCTTGAGGTCGTTCTACCATCAGGAGAGATTATCCACACGGGATCTAAGACGCTAAAGTCAGTGTCTGGCTTCGATCTGACATCTCTTATGGTCGGTTCAGAAGGGTCGCTCGGCATTGTCACACAAGCATGTTTGAAGACTGCTCCTCTGCCTTCGGCCTATGCAACGGCCATGTTTGTTTTTGATTCCATAGAATCGTTGGCAAGGGCAGCAGCCAGAATCAGGCAAGCCGGATTTGTTCCTGAGATGCTTGAATTCATGGACCGCAAGACGACAAAGGTCGCGACCGAGTATGCTGGCCTACGCGACTTTCCCGAGGGTAACTTCATGCTGGTGGACTACGGTGGAAGCAAGGAAGCAGTAAACCCAGCTATGGAAAAGATAGTCGAAGTCTGCAGTACAGACAAACCAAAGCACGTTGAGCGAGTCTATCAACATCAACCAGAATATCGAATGAAGTTGATTCAGGCAAGAAAGGGGGCGCTTCCAGCGCTTGCAAGGCTGAGGCCCACCGTCGTTCTGGAAGACTGTACCGTGCCATTGACTGCACTTCCCGAAGCAGCTGTTAAGATAGAAAGTATTCCCAAAGTCATCAACGTTGAAGGATTAGATCTTGGCAACTTTGGTCACATAGGAGATGGGAACATGCATCCCTGTTTCATTTTCGACGATCAAGAGCCCAAACAGATGGCGGCTTTCGAGAAAGCGCTCGACATGCTGTATGAGGATATAGTATTGCCGTTGGGAGGAAGTGTAACTGCGGAACACGGAATAGGACTAGCAAAGGCAAAGTACCTTCCGCAAGAGATAGACGCGGGAACACTACGGATGATGAGAGAGATCAAGAAAACATTCGATCCTTTGCTGATACTCAACCCTGGAAAAGGAAAAGGAGGACCATACCCGCTGGAGGCTGCGTAGAAATGAAAGTCAAAGAATACACGATGCAAGAATACTATCCGGATGTCCACAAGTGTATCAGATGCGGCTTTTGCGTTAACTGGTGCCCTGGAGGCTTCACGAGCTGGGAGTCCTACACCCCCAGAGGAAGGATGCAGACGATCAGAGCCCTCATCGAGAACAAACTCCAGCCGAGCCCCAACATAAGTGATGCCATGTACAAATGCGTTCAATGCGCCTACTGCACCTGGCGTTGTCCCGCCGGAGTCAGATGCGCAGACGCCATAAAAGCAGCCAGAGCGTACCTAGTTGAAAGGAAACTAAACCCTGAAGTTACTAACAGCCTCGAGAATACCGTCAGGGAGAACAGAAATATCTACGGGCTGCCGGTGGAAGCTCGGACCGAATGGATCGACTACTTCAACCTGAAAGACTCAGTGAAGATTGGCGGAAAAGCCGACATAGTGTATTTTGCAGGATGCGTCGCATCTTTGTTTGGAAGAGCCCTGAGCATATCGGCCGCAACATCACAAATACTGAACAAACTGAAAACTAACTGGACATACTTGGGAGCAAAGGAATACTGTTGTGGAAACCCACTCTTCCAGACAGGCAAACTTGAAAATGCAGAGGAACTGGCGAAGCTGAACAGAAAGACCATTCAGGAAACAGGCGCCAAGACCGTTCTAACAGCCTGCCCAGGATGCTACCGCGTTTTCGTACATGAGTATCCTAGACTTATTGGAGATCTGGGGTTTGAAGTAGTTCACATATCACAATTTCTCGAGAAGAAGATTGACGAAGGAAAACTGGAGTTCACGGACAGAATAGAGAAGACTATAGCGTATCACGACCCGTGCGAACTTGGACGACACATAGGCGTCTACGAACCACCACGCAAGGTGCTTAGCAGCATACCCGGGGTAAAACTAGTTGAATTCGCACATAACCGCAACTATGCACAGTGTTGCGGCGCTGGAGGGGTGGTCAAAGGAACAAATCCGCAATGGGCCTTGGAACTTGGAAAAGAGAAGCTAGATGAGGTTCACGAAGCCGGAGCCGAAATGGTGACCTCGACATGTGCATCATGCAAACTGAACATACTGGATTCAATAGCCGAAAATGAAGACACACTGGAAGCCATGGATCTAACCGAGCTCGTTGCAAGAGCTATGGGAATTGAGATTTAGACTCAATTTGGAGGTTAAGGTTTGAGCTCTGACACCAGATTCAAGAAATATGGAATGAGAAGGTTTCCATTCGTGTTCGCAGCATTCGTGCTCGCTGCAGGTTCCTTTGGAATACTCGTAGCAAGAAACATGGTTGAAACCTTTCTCTTCGCAGAGCTCATTACCATAGCATTGTTCTACATACTGTTCACAGCAACTATTCCAGTCGCTTTCCCCCAGAAGAGGGATCCTGAAGCCATCTTCATAGGCGGTGCAGGCAAACCTCCCTATGTTCGAGCCGACGAACTGTACTCGCCACGTTTGTCTCTGATTTCGAGCGAAAGCGAAAGCAACAGTGGATCCACAGGAGAAGAAAGCGCCAACAAGGGGGAGAACGCACAGAGCGATTAGCCGACCAGCCACCGCAGCTGTCGTGTTATATTCGAGGTGAAACACATGAGTGTAAGTGATCAAGTCCGAACAAATATCAAAAGTATGCTAGGGCAACAAGACTCAGTTGAAACGGCGCTGGCAAACAATCGATTCAACTATCGCATACCTGCAGAGAAACTCGCAGATATTGCACAGTACCTCAAGGACCCGGTCAGAGGTAGACTGGCTCACATATCAGTTATTGATTTGGGCATAGATGGTTTTGACATAGTCTATCATTATGCGCTGGACCATCTGGAGAAACATCTACATCTCAACTTCAAGATAAGAATATCCAGAGAAGACCCGCAGATCGCATCTTTGGCAACAGTAAGTCAGGAAGCCATATGGCCTGAAAGAGAAACCATGGACTTCACAAGAGTGAAGTTCAATGGAAACCCATTAACCCAACGTCTCTGGCTACCATATGAGTGGCCAAACCCGGTTGAAGGCTCGACTCCGCAGAATAATACAGTTAAAACAGAAGACACCCTAATTGTTCCGCAGAATCCATTGAGAGCACAACAGTCTCTCTTGCTTCTTGGACCATATCATCCTTCCCTCATAGAGAGCGTCTACTGGAGACTGAAGGTCAGCGGCGAAGAGATCCTTGATGCGCAGATAAAGCTAGGATGGAACCATCGTGGAATAATGAAGTTGTTCGAAGACAAGAACTACAGGAGAGCACTGACACTTTCCGAGAGAATATGTGGAATCTGCCATATTTCGCACACCACTGCCTACGTGAATGCAGTCGAACAGATTGCCGGCATAGATCTTCCAATAAGGGCACGTTACCTTAGGACGTTACTGAACGAGTTTGAACGAATACATAGTCACCTGCTTTGGTTTGCCGTTGCAGCGGACCTGATAGGATTCAAAACGGT
>CAYGZB010000074.1:4113-5406 GCA_964354325.1 uncultured Candidatus Bathyarchaeia archaeon
GGTCCAACAGCTCGGGGCAGCAACTACAAGGTAGATGTAAGGTGGTCTGATTCATTTGCTGCATACGGAGAGGATTACACAACCTGGGACGTGGTACTCGACGGCGGGGAAGACTGCTGGGCAAGAACAATTGTCAGGCTGAAGGAACTGTTAGTTTCCTACGACATTTGCTATCAGTGCATTAACTACCTAAGAAACAATTCGGGGCCATATCTTCTGGAAATGAACAATATTCCGGAAGGAGAAGGCCTTGGAAAAAACGAGGCGCCGAGAGGAGAATTGATGTACTACATTGTCTCGGATGGAACAAACGTTCCTTACTCAGTTAGGGTACGCACGCCAAGCTACAGGAACAATTCTCTACTGCCTGAAATGCTGAAGGGATACTCAGTAGCCGACGCTCCAATCATCATAGGGAGCATCGATCCTTGCATGTCATGCTCGGATAGACTTGCAAGAATTGAAGATGTCAGGACAAACAAAGTCTCGATTCTGTCACTGAAAGAGATAGCAAGGAGACGTAACAAGAATGGCAGAATACTATCCAATTAGTCTGATCCTCGCAGGCCTCGTTTTGGTGCCCGTGATCGCGTTTGCATTAAGTGTCATATGCGCATACGAATTGAGAAAAGTCTCGGCGCGCCTGCAGGCAAGGCGGGGACCATATTTCATTGTCCCCAAAGAGGTCCGATCAGTTCTTGGAGTGACTAGACTGTTCCAGCCTTTGTATGACATACTCAAACTACTCTACAAGGAAACAATAGTCCCCAGCACTGCAATCGGCTCGGTGTTTAAGACAGCCCCCTACGTGGCCTTGGCAAGCCTTATAGCAGCGCTCTATTTCGTGCCGATGGGAGGATTCTCGTTGTTCGGACAGTTCGAGTTCAGCATCGTCGCCATCTCCTATCTGTTGCTTATGGTGCCACTTGCATTGACGGTTGGAGGGGCATCCAGTTCCTCACCTTGGGGAGCTATAGGCGCTCAAAGAGAAGCAGAGTTGACCCTTGCTTACGAAGTTCCTCAGATCCTCGGCATATTCGCCCTAGCAATAATGGCCAATACTCTATCAATTTCAAGCTTGATCGACTTTCAGAATCAGAGAATTCCATTCTTGATTCTCAACCCGTTCGCGGCTGTTGCAGTCTTCCTCGCTCTTATCGGAAAACTCCAGATCAAGCCGTTCGATATCTCAGAGGCTGAAGTCGAAATTGTCGCGGGACCAGTGACTGAATACAGTGGAAGACTTCTTGGAATCCTGGAGATCATGAAGACACTTCTAACCTTCCTAGTCCC
>CAYGZB010000075.1:0-5393 GCA_964354325.1 uncultured Candidatus Bathyarchaeia archaeon
ACAGAATGGCGATATACTGAAACTACTGACCAAACTAGGCTATTCCTACGACTTGAGAATGCTAGCCATATATGGCGCGAATAGAGTGATTCTTGAGAACAATACAACGCACTTGAAAGTGGACATATTCTATGACAAGCTTGAATTCTGCCACACAATTGACTTCGCAAAGAATCATAGACTTGAAGTTGATTACCCTATGATATCCGTGTCAGATCTACTACTAGAAAAGTAGCAGATAGTAAGCATTACAGAGAAAGACATAATCGACACATCAATACTCCTTCTTGAACACGAAATCGGAAATGCAGACAACGATATTGTGAACATCGATTACCTGACGAAACTGTTGTCACATGATTGGGGGTTCTATTACACCGTCACAAGAAATCTTGCAAGAGTAAAAGAAAGTCTCCTAGCAAATCGGAAGATAACTGAAACTGAAAGGACCACAGCTGCTCGTAGAATAGACACTATCGTTGACGGTATTGATAGAGCTCCGAAATCTACTGGATGGAAGATGCGCGCCAAAGTCGGACCATCAAAGAAATGGTATAAAGACGTAGAGGAAGTAGTCAGATAAAGGGCGCTTCGCGCACGATTCTTCATGTGAGTAGCGCTTGTGCGAGTATCGTGGGTATCTGAACCTAATTAATGGCGGGCCCGCGGGGATTCGAACCCCGGACCTCTGCGTGCATTAATACACTCTACAGCTTTGTCCGTTATCGCTTAGGAGGGTCGGCGAACACAAGCTTCTGCCGCTCCATCCAGACTGAGCTACGGGCCCCAAGGACAGATCAGTTTTCCACAGTGATTAAAACGTTTGTTCCCACGTAACGAACAGTTTGGTAAAGAGTTAATTTCAAGAATCTAATACTCAGTAGTTCTCTGAATGTATGTATAGCCCGGAGGCAGCCAAAAAACATGAGAATGTGCGATAGATGTGGAAGGCGCCTTCGGAAAAGTGAGAAACTTGAGATGTGCGAACGTTGCAGGAAAGAAACTCTCAAGATATTTCTAAGGCAGGCCCTCGACAACATCGAAGATCAGGAAGCGCGAGCGCATCCATAGCCTGAGCGTGAATCATGGCCGGCTTCCCCTTCTGAATGCATCCGATGAAAACACAGCAAGAATGCAAGTCGGTCATTGAAGTTTGCGAGTTACTTCGCCGATTAATTCACTTCTCTTCACTTCAGTTTCCATGTGTGTTCCCATATCCCTCACCTTCACAAGACCCTTTTCCAACTCTTTCGGTCCGAGAATTAGTGCTATTGGGATTCCCATTGAGTCGACGTATTCGAGCTGGTTTCTGAGTGACCTCTTCTTCATGTCATAGTCGCATGATATTCCATTCTTTCTCAGGTCCATTACCATGTTGAGTATCTTGTGACGGCTCTCTTCATCGACGGCTGCCGCGAATACTTTCGGGCTTTGAGATAGTCTCGGGAACAGTGAAGCACGCTCAATCGAGATCATGAGTCTTTCAATGCCGCCGGCGACGCCTGTGGCGGGTATCTCTCTTTTTCCGTAAACGCCAGCAAGTTTGTCGTATCTTCCTCCGCCAAATATGGCACCGACATCTTCGCCGCCTTTGTCATAGGCTTCAAAGACTATGCCATCATAGTAACCTATTCCTCTCACGATGCTAAGATCGAGAATACATTTCTCCGACTTGCCCAGATCGTTCAATACGTCGAAGAGCCTCGAAAGTTCTTCACGACCCTTTGAGCTCATCTCATTCTTAGAAAACTCTTCCGGTATACTCGAAAGAACGTGATCTGCAGATCCTCTTAGCGATGTGACTTCACTTATCTTCTCAAAGACCTCTTGATCCAGTCCAGTTCCCAGAAGCTCACGTTCGAACATGGTTGGAGATATCTTTCTAGATTTGTCGATGACTCTTATCGTCTGTTCTACTTTTTCTTGCTGGGTTATTCCCAGCTGCCTGAGAACGCCTTCAGTGAACTTGCGGTTACTTACTCGAACCTCATAATCGCGGAGTCCAATCGCTTCTAGAATGTCGGTTCCTACCGCTATTGCTTCAGCGTCTGCTTCAATCTCTGCGGTGCCATAGATCTCGGCATCCCACTGGTAGAAATGTCTGTACCTCGCAAATTGAGGTTCGTCATATCTCCACATCCCTGACAATGCGGCGATCTTGACGGGTTCGGGAAGGTCGTATCTGCCAGCCACCATTCTTGTCATTCCAACGGTCAAATCGAACCTTAGACCGAGGTTTCTGCCTGCCTTGTCCGGGAAATAGTAGATTTCATCTTTGATTTGGGGTCCACTCTTTGCCTCAAGAGTCTCCAGGCTTTCGATCGATGTTGGTTCAACAATCTGGAATCCATATTTCTCCAAGACGCCAAGGATTTTCTTGTTTAGCCACAGTCGCTTTGCCATCTCTGGCGTGTCGATATCTTTCATTCCTCTGGGCAATGAGAATACTCGTTCCGACAATTGTCTTTGCTCTCCCACAATCCGATGAACTAGTCTTCACTTTGAAACTAGATTTCCAACGAACTCAGCGAGTAGTATACTATGTCTGTTCTCCTATCAATTACGGCAAGTATCAGTTCTTTCTTTTCTCTTTCTGCCACTCGTAGATACTTGCTGAGTTCTTCCAGACTTGCTTCACGCCCCTCATATATTATCGACATTAGTCTTCGAGTAGCTCCTTTACCATGAACCTCAAAGTCCGCATCTTTGGACTCTCTGACTATGTATCCCCTATCTCTCAAATCGCGGTAGATCAGATACTTTATCCAAATCTCAGACTTTCCTGCTGACAAACCATCTACAAGATCTCGAAGTTCAACCAGTTCAGATGTCTTGACATCTGAGACTCTTATTCGTCCTTTCTCGACAAGATAGAAGGCTTCAAAGGGAGAGAGCTGGATCTTTCCCTTTTTTAGGTCACCGAATCCTCTCTCACGCAACTCTCTAAGCGATGGAGATAGGGGAATGTACACCCTATCATCCTTGTATTGTGCCTGGAACACTTCAACTGGTTTCTCCATTTCACTCATCCGGCCAACTAGAGGGTTTGTTGAGATTGATAAAATAGTATCTTTTCACATCAACTTTGACATCGCCAGACCACCGGAGACGTTTGAGCATTAGACTTAACTTCCGGGTATGCAACCATTTCTGAAGGTGTATTCTATGCGGAACTTCTTCACCTTGAGGACTGTTGCTTGGCAGAACGACAAGGTACGCCTCATTGATCAGACAAAACTTCCCGGAAGATTGAGTTACGTCAGATGCAGAACTTACCAAGACGTTGCAGAAGCGATAAGAACCATGGTTGTCAGAGGCGCTCCCGCGATCGGTGTCGCAGGTGCTATGGGAATGGCTTTGGCCGCACTGGAAAGCACAGCTACAACAAGAAGCAGTCTTCTGCGTAATCTTGAGCGAGCACAGAAAACCCTTGATATGACCAGACCGACCGCAGTGAATCTTTCATGGGCCACAAAGAGGATTCTGGATCTGGCAAAATCAGTGGAAGGCAAGCCTGAACCGATTGTTGAAGCGGTGATCGAAGAAGCAAAAGCAATGGCTGATGAGGACGTTGAGATAAACAAGAAACTGGGAAAGAACGGAGCTGCTCTACTCAAAGACGGGGACGTTGTGCTCACGCACTGCAATTAATCTCCTAAAGGGAAATTAGCGGAATGCAGGAGCACTCGCGACTGTAGGCTACGGTACGGCCTTAGGGGTTGTACGTGCGGCTATTCAACAGGGAAAACGTATAGAAGTATTTGCGACTGAAACACGTCCGAAACTGCAAGGTGCCAAACTGACCACTTTTGAGTTGAAAGTAGACAAGATACCTGTGACACTCATAACTGACAATATGATCGGGCATGTAATGGAAAAGAACACTATTGACCAGGTGATAGTGGGAGCTGATAGAGTTCTTTCCACGGGTCACGTTTTCAACAAAATAGGAACATCAACCATAGCGATAGTCGCAAACCATTACGGCATACCGTTTTACGTCGCTGCGCCAGAATCGTCGTTTGACTTCACGAACCCATTGAGTAGAGTCAAGATTGAAGAACGCAGCGCCGACGAAGTGAGAGTTGTCGACGGCTGTTCTATTGCGCCGAAGAACGTCTCTGTCTGCAATCCTGCCTTTGACATGACCAAACCTGGACTGATAGATGCCATAATAACCGAAAAAGGTGTAATCCGAAAACCATTCACGAAGAACATCAGGAAGATCTTGGGTCGGAGCTAGATATCTTTCAAAATGCCGCGGGTTTCTGCTTTATCTGAAGCACGATCTCAACGGGACACTTGGTTACTTGCTCTATCCTGCTCTTCCATTCCTCGCCAATGGAGACCAAAGCAAAAATTCCGGTAACCTCAGCCTTTGCTTTCTGCGCGATCTTGACCAGAGCTCGCTGAGTCTCTCCACTGTCTATCACGTCATCCACTATCAGGATACAATCACCCTTTCTCAGACAGTCTCTGGGAACGTAAAGACTCATCATCACGGCAGTCTTTGATGGAATGTAGACTTCCTCAATAAACTCTCTTACCCCAACCTCTCGAGACTTTTTCGCTATCACCAAGCCTACACTCAATCTATGAGCCAGCAACGTCGCGATTGGAACCCCATCCACTGCGGCCGTAACAATCTTCGTTATTCTCTTTCCAGCGAACAGGTTAATTGCATGTTGCACCGCCCTCTCCAACAACAGCGTGTCTGATATGATCTCGGTGTTATCGAAGTACCCCAATTCATCAAAACGAATTCTCTTCTGGAGCTCATTCTCAAGACGCAGGATTCTCTGAAGAGTCTTGTTTATCGACTCAGCTCTTTGTATCGTCGGTAAGACATGGCCTTTCACATATCTGCTGAGCACGGTCTCGGGCAGATTTATGATTTGAGCAAGCTCTCTGTATGTGTAGTAATTCTTCGCGAGATTGAGCAACTCAATCGTCATCAGCTTGTACTTGAGATCTAGGATTCGTGATCCCGATTTCACTGCAGACACACCACTTTACAAGTTCATGCATAGGTGTATAACCGTTTCGCCCGATTATTGGCACCGATATGATTTCAACAGTCCTCGTGTAGGCAAACTCACCTGAACGAGTACTGTGAGACCGAAGAGTCAGAGAGAATGAGAACAACCCGAATGTCGCAAAAGAAACCGCTGTCGAAAGCCAGCTCTTGAATCAAATCGCATCGAAGTGTCCCCGAGAATCCTTTTAGGTGGATGGATGAGTGAACATGATCTCAAGAGATATGAACATCCATGGGCCCGTAGTCTAGCCAGGATTATGACACAGAGACCTGAGTCGTGCAAGCCTTCGGAGGTTTCCGAAGAGAGCCTGGGTTCCGGGGTTCGAATCCCCGCGGGCCCGCCAATGATCATTAT
>CAYGZB010000076.1:0-5265 GCA_964354325.1 uncultured Candidatus Bathyarchaeia archaeon
TCGTGGAATACTGGAACTGTGAGAGACCTCATCAAGGAATCGGTTATCTCTATCCAGCTGACATATACTTCAGGGACAGATGTGGGTAGCTAGAACAGTTGTAGTCCTCGACCGATAGGCTTAATAGCAAATTGAAGAACGATATCGCGTTCGGACGATGAAATGAACGAAAATAGATGATTGACATGTATTCCGTGCGACTCAACGCATCTGAAGATCTTTTGAGGAAAAATGCATCGTCCCTTGTAGTAGTAATTGTTCAGTAGTCTCCTGACCTTTGACATTAAAGTCGAGGCCGGGGAGGAAGTTCTACATTAGAGGTAAATGTAAATGGCTGAAATGTCTGGCGCAAAAGCTCTGCTGGAATCTCTGAAAAGAGAGAAAGTCAACGTTGTCTTTGGACTTCCAGGAGGTGCAAATCTCCCAATATATGACGCGCTAATAGACTCAGGCATCCGACACATTCTCTGTCGTCACGAACAGTCGGCGGCTCATATGGCAGACGGGTTCGCACGTGCCAGTGGAATGGCCGGAGTATGCTTTGCAACTTCGGGGCCAGGCACCACTAACTTGGTTACAGGAATAGCAAATGCACAAATGGATTCGTCTCCGGTTGTCGCGATCACTGGACAGGTTGCAACATCATTCATTGGAAAAGACGCATTTCAAGAGACAGACACAATGGGCATAACGACTCCAATCACAAAGTACAACTTCCAACCGAGAAACGCGAATGAGATTCCGATCGTTGTCAAGAAGGCTTTCTACATTGCCACCACCGGCCGTCCAGGCCCCGTTGTGATTGATATTCCGAAGGATGTTCAGAATCAAGAAGCGGAAATCGATTTCCCTAAGAAAGTCGATATCCGAGGCTACAAACCAAATGGAGAGCCCGAGATGGAAGGCGTGAAGAACGGAGCCAAGTTGCTGGCTGATGCGGACAGACCTATGATACTGGCCGGCGGAGGAATCAAAGCCTCACAGGCCCATCAATCACTGCAGAGATTAGCCGAGTTCCTGAATGCGCCAGTGGCCACCACATTCATGGGGAAAGGGTGTATCCCAGAAGATCATCCACTTTCCCTTGGAATTGTTGGGATGCATGGAACTCCAGAAGCAAATACTCTGATACTAGAAGCAGACGTTCTTCTAGCCATTGGAGTGCGATTATCTGATAGAACGACCGGAAACATCGATGAGTTCTGTTCCAATGCGAAGATCATTCATGCAGACATAGATGCTGCAGAAGTTGGCAAGAACAGAATCGCAGACGTATCGATCATTGGCGATGCAAACAAGACTCTCAACAAACTAGCAGCCTCTGTTGTGAGAAAGGTGCAAAAGGGAAAGAAGGATGAATGGGTAAAGAGAGCAGAACAACTCAAAAATGAACGTGAGATCTCTGAATCAGGAGACACGGCGTTCGCGCCTCGTTTGATCCTAAAGACTCTAAGAAAACTGCTGCCTCGCAACACTATTGTGACTACGGAGGTGGGTCAGAACCAGATGTGGGCGGGGCTCTTCTTCAAATCGTACCTGCCGAGAACCTTCATCAGTTCGGGGGGTTTGGGAACGATGGGTTTCGGTTTCCCAGCATCGCTGGGCGCGAAGATCGCGAAACCCAGTGTTCCAGTCGTTGATATAGCTGGGGATGGAAGTTTCATGATGACTGAGAACTCTCTTGGCACGTCAGTTGTTGAAAAGATTCCGGTTACAGTGGTTGTGTTGAACAACTCGATGCTGGGAATGCCTGCACAATGGCAGAGATTCTTCTACAACAGAAGATACTCGGCGGTCGATCTGAAGAGAATCCCCGACCTTGTGAAACTCGCGAGCTCGTACGGGGCACAGGGTGTTCGAGTCAGTTCGGTGGAGGAGCTTGAGCATGCGGTCAAAACTGCTCTGAAAAGCGATGTCACGACTGTGATAGACGTTCCAATCTCTCCAGAAGAGGATGTTCTTCCGATGGTATCGCCTGGCAACGGTCTCTCAAGCACCATGGGGGTGACATAAGTGGAGAGAAGTTTCATTATATCAGCCATTGTGGAACACAAGCCTGGCGTGCTGCACAAAATCGCGAACATGTTCAGCAGAAGAGGTTTCAACATCGACAGTCTTTCGGTGGGAGAGACCGTAGGCCCAGACCTAGCGAGAATGACAATTACGATCAAAGGTGACGAGGCTACGGCACAGCAAGTAATCAAACAACTAGCCAAACTCATTGACGTCATCAATGTGGGTACGCTCGATCCCGATAGAACGGTTCAGAGAGAACTTGCGCTGATCAAACTCAAGATAGGGAAGCCTGAAGATAGATCCATGATAATGGACTACACGAATATTTTCCGAGGCAGAATAATTGACGTCTCAACCGATTCAGTCGTTGTGGAGATAACCGGGACACCGGACAAGATGAACGCTTTCATTAGTCTATCTGCGTCTTTTGGAATACTTGAAATAGCAAGAACAGGAATAACAGCGCTCTCAAGAGGTATGGGATCAATACAAATCGAAAACAAGAGTGAAGGAATATGGTGAAAGTATACTTCGATAAAGATACAACGTTAGAGGGTCTACGAAACAAAGTTGTGGCAGTCATAGGATACGGAATTCAAGGAAGAGCGCAAGCTCTTAACATGAAGGACTCAGGCGTTGAAGTTGTGGTTGGACTAAGAAAAGGCGGTAGCTCGTGGGAACGGGCCGAGGATGACAGTTTTGATCCGTTGACAGTATCACAGGCAGCGGAACAAGGCGACGTGATACATATGCTGGTACCTGATATGCAGCAACCTCAGCTCTACAAAACTGAGATTTCTAAATACCTTGCAAGAGGGAAAACACTGGGATTCTCACATGGGTTCAACATACACTTCAAACAGATTATTCCACCACCAAACGTCGATGTTGTAATGGTTGCACCGAAGAGTCCCGGAGCCAGACTTCGAGAGACATATCTGGAGAAGTTTGGTGTTCCCGCATTGGTAGCAGTTGCTCAGGATGCTACAGGTCACGCAATGAATACCGCTCTTTCCATGTGCAAAGCCATAGGATGCACGAAAGCAGGTGTTCTTGAGACAAATTTCAAAGAAGAAACTGAGAGTGACCTCATAGGAGAGCAAACGGTACTGGTCGGTGGATTGATGGAGCTGATAAAGAATGGGTTCGAGGTACTAGTGGAAGCAGGGTACCAACCTGAGCTTGCATTCTTTGAAGCATGCAACGAGGCCAAACTCATTATGGATTTGATATATCAACGAGGACTTGTGGGGATGCTCAGAGGCGTCTCTGACACAGCCAAATACGGTGGGATCACAGTTGGTCCAAAAGTGATAGACGATCACGTTAAGGAAAACATGAGAAAAGTTGTGAAGCTTGTTCAGAGCGGAGACTTCGCAAGAGAATGGGTGAATGCATCACAGAAAGACGTACTCGAACCTAAGTTGAGAGAGCTAGCAAATCATCAGCTTGAGAAAGTTGGGAAAGAGATCCGAAAGATGTCTGGTTTGGAGAAATGAAGGACCGAAACGTAACTTGAATCTGATCGAGAAGATACTTGCCAGAGCATCAGCAAAGAAAACTGTCGAACCCAACGAAATCGTCGAAGCCCGCATCGATGTGGCAATGGTCCATGATCTCACAGGACCTTTGACTGTAAAAGCGTTCCGTGAGATCGGAAGCAAGAGAGTCTGGGACCCAGACAAGATAGTAGTGATCCTTGATCATCTCGTCCCTGCCGACTCCGTCACGACAGCCGAGTTGCACAAGACCTTACGAAATTTCGTGAAAGAACAGAAAATCGGACATTTCTATGATGTTGGTCGAGGCGGCGTTTGTCATCAAGTCATGCCAGAAGAAGGTTTTGTCAGACCAGGAGAAGTTGTCGTCGGTGCAGATTCACATACATGTGAGTATGGCGCACTAGGAGCATTCGCGACTGGTATAGGCTCGACTGAAATGGCAGCCGTATTTGTGAAGGGTTCTCTGTGGTTCAGGGTACCTAAGGTTATCAAGATTAACGCAGAGGGCAAGTTCAAGGAGTATGTCTCAGCCAAGGACCTCATACTGAAAATAATATCGACGTTGGGTTCTGGCGGTGCCACGTACAAGGGAATTGAATTCACAGGGAAAACCGTGGAAGACATGAGCATAGACGGACGCCTAACCATGTGCAACATGGTGATCGAGGCTGGCGCAAAGGCTGGCATAATTGACCCTGACGAAAAAACGATAGACTACGTAAAGGAACGTTGGAAAGGGCGTCTAAATCAAGTCAAGAGTGACCCGAACGCGGCGTACGAGAAGCAAATACAGATGGATGTTGCAGACCTGTCGCCTCAAGTAGCCTGCCCATCATCAGTTGACAATGTCAAGCCTGCATCTGAACTTGGTAACATCGAAATCGACCAAGCTTTCATAGGAACGTGTACAAACGGTCGCATGGAAGATCTCCGCGTGGCCGCAAGGATTCTGCGCGGAAAGAAGATAGGACGAGGTGTCAGAGCGATTGTGATACCCGCGTCTCGGAACATCTATCTAGAGAGCCTTCGCGAAGGTCTTATTGAGACATTCGTACAAGCGGGTGCAGCTGTTGGAAATCCCAACTGTGGGCCATGCCTGGGTGGTCACATGGGCATTCTCGCAGCAGGCGAAGTATGTGTGAGCACTTCAAACCGCAACTTCACAGGAAGAATGGGAAGCAAAGAGGCAAGAGTATACCTTGCCTCGCCAGCAACTGTGGCAGCATCAGCGATTGAGGGAAGAATTGTGGATCCGAGATCTTCGGTGGGAAACTGATGATTATTCAAGGGAGAGCCATGAAGCTTGGGGACAACATTGACACTGACGTCATTCTTCCGGGAAAATACCTGGTCCTAACCGATCCCAGAGAAATTGCGAAACATGCACTTGAAGGATTAGACCCGAGTTTTCCAGACAAAGCCAAAGATGGAGTTGTACTTGTGTGCGGCCACAATTTTGGCTGCGGGTCAAGCAGGGAACATGCGCCGTTAGCTCTCAAGTACTCTGGTGTACGTTGCATTGTCGGGAAATCCTTTGCACGTATATTCTACAGGAACGCGATGAATGTTGGACTGGCAGTCATCGAATGCAATGGTGCATACGCAACGGTCAACGAAGGGGACGAAATGAAGATTGATGTGGAGCAGGGTGGTGTCGAAGACGTCACAAAGAATCTTAAGTTCAAGGCCACACCGGTCCCGGAATTCATGATTGAACTTATCTTGGAGGGCGGCTTGATTCCTTATC
>CAYGZB010000077.1:0-5222 GCA_964354325.1 uncultured Candidatus Bathyarchaeia archaeon
ATATTCCTCGTATCCATCGACAAATGACTGTGTGAAGTCCTTCAATGCTCCCGTCATTATCATGGCGTGGTGTCCTGCAAAATACAGAAACTCCGCAATATCCCATGCCTGGTCACCTTTCTTCTTTGCCTGCTCAAGATCTACAAAGAACAACCTGTCGTTCTCGGACAAAACAAGATTCTCCGGTTTAGAATCGCCTATCGTGATACCTGCGGCATGAGTCTCTGCAAACGTGCTTCCAACGCAGCACGCAATTCTCTTCCGATCTGAATCCAGGCATTCATCTTCCAGACAATTCTCGAAAACATTGTGAACGTCCTTTCCGTCAACATACTTCTTGATCAGCAATTTGTCTTGAATGCTCACGTAAACCACAGGAGGGGTAGAAAGTCCCTTTTCTGAAAGTAATGTGCTCATTCCATACTCATTGGAGAGCCGCGCCCTTCCCGACACAGAGAACGTCTTTGTCCCAAGAGCGACCAGATTCAAAGTGAACCATTTGAAACCGTACCAATCCGAGTACCTCTTTGCAACCAGTGGGTCATCACCTGTCTTAACTAGGTAGACCTCGTTCAGGGCACCTCCGAGTGACTCAACTTGTATGTCCGCGGATGGTCTCAGCTTTCTAACAGCATCTCTTATCGAATAGGTCTCATTTAGGCGAACGCGACCCGCAGAAGTCTTGAGGAATAGATATTTGCCGGGCTCCTCTAAATCGGGCATCGTCATGCTGACCACGATCTCTCTCCTAATCTTCGAGGCCAGCTCCCTCGCCACCATGTCCAAGCTGACTCTTCCCGCTCTGCCATGTGCGATGTATGAATTCAGCGCCCGCTGACTCGAATGCACAATGTTGATGACACGTTCCCTCGTTCTTCTGGAAATGATCTTGTCCACATACTCGTCCCGAAGGACAATGTAGTCATCCTCGAAAGCACATAGCCCCTTCTTAGACAATCTACTCAGTGCTTCCTGATACCCGTTAAGAATACGAGGCATATTGTCCTTCGCAAGATCCGGGCGAAGCGTAGATAGATAGCTGTATTTCAATGGCGGATAAACAGCACATCTTCTTCTCATTCGAGAGAGAAGTATATACTCTGGTCTTACGCGAAGGCCTCTCGCCAGTTCTCCGTAGCCAAGCACAAGCTCTCTCAGCTCTCCTTCTGCAACGTTTTCTTTCATTCGGATCTCCATATCACTCAAGTATTGGCGCCCCGCCAAAGGCAGGTATGGCGATAGGAGTCTACCAGCCACAAATTCACCCAGAACACCCTTGGTTACGTCTAGTTCGAACAATTCACGGTCGACTTTAAGAAGCGCCAAATAGACGGTGCCGAACTTTTCGTATTGGTATCGAACCCCGTCTTGATAGCTGTCGACCACCATCAGTGTATCATAGTCACTATCTTCTCTCGAGTATCCGCACACACGTGAACCATATAGGCACACTGCGACGATTTGATCGCCTTCAGCAACCTCGCTGCAGATTTTCACAATCTGTTTAGAATCTATCCCTGACACAGCGATGCGTACCTTCTCCTTGTCTACTCGATGCTCTAGTGGATAAATGCGTGTCGACGTCTAGGAATAATCAATCCTATAGATCAGAACATCCTGTATACGATACTCAGGACTATGTTCCCAGTATCCCGTCCTAAGAGAATCCTCGTACACCAAAGTGAATGTTGCCTGCCTCAAAGTATGGGTTCGCCCATCGGATAGGTACGGAAAGATCCGGTAGCCGAGTGTCTGGTTGGTTTCTTGCCAGACCAGGTACCTCACGTCATTACCCCTTAGCCATTCGACAAGCTGACTTTCATTTTCATTTGGAATGAACCACCGCAGTTTCTCGTAGGTCATGACTCTATCAACGTCTACTCTCGAAGCATAGACAGCCACTGCGGAGTCCGAAAGTATATTTCCTCCGTGGTAGGCCTGACCCAGCGCCTCACCAGCGCGGTACTCGGGCATTATGATATATACCTTCTTTGGAAATATCCAAATTTGTGAAAAGTACGGTATCACGATAACGAGCAAGAGCATAAGTACAATCAAAAAGCGTCTCATCTTGCTGCCACTGAATTTTGGAAACGCGGTAGGAGCTACCGTGGCCAGCAGAGGAAGAAGCAGAATGACCCGTCCCTGATCTCCGAAATCCAATCCCACATAGTGCGCCAGACTGTACACCGCTACTGCAACAAGCATTGACACCGTGATGACTCGAGTGTCTCCCCCCTTCAACATTCCAAACACAAGGCCGATGAAGAAGATGAAGAAAGTCATCACCATCAAGTTATTGACGTAGAAGAGAAGCACGGACGGGTTGACCAAATGGATCTCCCAGCCTAAGGGATACATTGCATATAATGTCGAAAGAACCCAAGCGATCGGATCTCCTGTGGAATAATAGCTCCAAGCCGACCAACCGACAATGGTCGCTGGGAGAGAAACCGCCGCGTAAAGCAGACCAGTATTTCTCCAGCCCTTCTTTACAAGGCCTAAGATCAGCTCAGCAATGATTACTATCCAAGTCTCGTAGCTGCAGAGAGCGGCCAGTAGAGAAAAGACTCCGAACATCTTGGGCTTATTTGATATCAGAGCGTAAGTTGTGAGAATTACAAAGAACCCTGAGAGAGTCTCAGCTCCTCCAAGTATGGAGAAATCCGCATGCCAAGGCTGAAAGGCCAAGAGTAGGCCACCAACTATCGCATACCATTTGCTTCTGTTCAGTCTGATCGCTACCCCATAGACAGCCACACAAGTCAGACTTCCGATGAGTAGATTGATCAATCTGGGGATCATTATCGAGCCATTTCCTATAATGTAGATTGCGATTGCAGTGAAGTATTGGAAGAGAGGAAGCCAGACAATGGTGTTATTTGGATTCGGTTTGAGATCAGTGTATGCCCACCCATTATGCATTGTTAGTTGAGCGATTAACCATCGATGATAACTGTCGGGAAGTCGGTCAACTGGAACCTCTCCCAAGTGATACAAACGAATTGCGAGCGCCACTATGAAGATGCACAAGGCACACAGAATACTAAGCTTCTGCCAAGTATTACCCTCGCTGTTCTGAAAAGACGTTGAACTTCGCAAACTTGTCAGCCCGCCAAGTCAGAGAACTTAACCACGAAAAGCGTCTCTGAACGTGACATGTGAAATGTAAAGGTAGGCGACTGTATATAAGAACAGAATTGGAATTATGCCGAAGTTGAAGTCTATCGCGGATTTTATCATGGCAACAATTCCAATAATTCCAAATACAATCTCAAGTGCAATGGTTCGGTTTACTTTGATCTGATACCTCTTGTCCCTCCAAGAATCTTCACGTTTCTCAATCTTGTACTTCGGTGTCCTCGAAAACGTACCGGGTGTTCTGCTAAGAAAACCTTGAGCAACTGCCACAGTGTTGCTTAGGCTAATTCCAAAACCTATTAGTCCCAGGGCCCCGAGCGTCTTGATTTGACTGCGGACAGGAATTCCTTGAAGCTTTAACGCATAACCGTAGAATACCCACATCGAGATGGAACAGAAGACTATTGTTGCATTAAGTATTATCCAGTGTGGCATCGAAATGAAGGCGTTCCATGTCGCTTCTAAGAAAGGTTGAAGGTACATAATGAACCTCATATACTCAGGAACGTTTGGTACGGCACCAGGCGTTTGAATAGTGATGACATTCAGAAACTGCGCCAAGTTTACAAGTCGCACACCCATGAAAGCCGCCAACAGTGCAATCACGAAAGCCGAAAACATCAGCGGGTGGACTGAATAGTAAGAAAGGTGCACCAAAGCCTCGGATTTCTGTCCCACAGTGAGTTTTCGGTCCATCAAAATACTCGAAAACAATTTTCTGAATGTTCTAATCGATCCTCTTGCCCAGCGGCTTTGTTGCCTCTTCAGAGATGGAATAGTGGGAGGTATCTCTGCCGGACATTCTATGTCTCGAAGATACAACCCCTTCCAGCCCTTCAGCTGCATTCGATAACTGGCATCAAGATCTTCGGCTAATGTATCAGCCTGCCATCCTCCCGCGTCTTCAAGCGCCACCAGTCTTAGAACCCCCGCAGATCCATTGAAGTTGAGCAGGTAACCAGCTGCCGTCCGCCCGGTCTGCTCCACAAGATGATGCCCATCGTAGCCAATAGAAACCGCTTTGGTAACCATGTTGTAGTTTCGGTTAAGGTGCGTCCATCTACATTGGACAAGGGCAAGTTGAGGATCAGAGAAGTACGGCATGGCTCTATCCAAGAAGTCAGCTGGTGGAACAAAGTCGGCATCGAAGATAGCCGTGAATGGGTGCTTTACCTGTTTCAAAGCATTCTGCAAAGCCCCCGCCTTGAACCCTTCTCGAACGTCTCTATGAACCAAGCTTGTGTCATAGCCAAAGCTTCTTAGCTTGTCAACTGCTTTTGATGCGATATCAGTCGTATCATCTGTCGAGTCGTCCAGCACTTGAATCTGAACAATGTCCTTTCCGTAATGATCGGCGATTCTTGCACATGCATTCAACAAGCGTTCCACAACGTATCTTTCGTTGAAGATTGGGAGTTGAATAGTTACGGGAAACTTTGTTTCGGATTCCTTTGATGGTACGGCATAGTCCTGTGCTTTCTTGATCATAAGATAGAAGTTCAAACCGTACGGAAAGAACAGGATTGATAATACAACCGACACGCCTAGAAGAATCGGTTGCATGTCAAAGGTCAACAGGCGATTTTTCTCCCATGATCCACTTTTGAACGTTCCGTATGATCGTAATGACTCTATTTAAGAGTTATAATTATGTTCGATATAGAATTCGATCTGTAGATTCTCTCTGAGGACAGATGCCATTCATCTCAATTCTTCATGAAAGACAATTGTCAATCTCATGATAATTCAGACTATTCTTTTATAAGACGTGCCCATCTATCACCGTCAACAAGGACGTTGAAGAATGCTTAGAAAGCTGCCTGCTCTTTTGCTAATACTAGCATCCTTGGCAGCGGCTCTTTTCGGTGCCTTAGGCGATACTCCAAGCCATGGTCTACCGACAGCGAACAACGTCACGCTGTTCGCACTGTCGGACACCTCAGTCCCAGCCCTCAACGGAATGGTCCTGAGTCCGTCTCCTGCGTGGACTGGACAACAAATCTCTGATGCATATTCTGAGAATACCTTCACATTATATCCGACCCTTGGGACGAGATTAAGGATTCAAGGCACCGTATTGT
>CAYGZB010000078.1:0-5202 GCA_964354325.1 uncultured Candidatus Bathyarchaeia archaeon
GAATTCCAGTTGTGCCGCCGGTGTATTGAAGAAGGGCTAAATCGCGTGACGGAGCGATTTCTACCTCAGGTTTTGACCTGGGCGTCTTGAGCAAGTCTCTGAAGCTAGTGACAGTGTCGCAAGCATCTTCTGTTGATGCTTGAATGGTCTCGTCTGTATGATCTAGAAGTGGTCTTAGGTCATGGTCGTCCGTGAGCACCACATTCAATAGCATAGAATTCTTCAGAATATTTGACACAGTCTGAAAGTTTGACTTGGGGCACACAATCGTTTTAGATTCAGAATCCTTCAACTGGTATAGGAGTTCCCTTTCCTTGTATAGGGGGCTACAGGTGGTCACAATCGCTCCGACTCTGAGAGCGCCGTAGTAGCTGATTATGAACTGTGGCACGTTTGGAAGAAAGAGTGCTACACGATCTCCTTTCTGAACGCCAGCGTCGACCAAGCCTGAAGCAAATCTGTCCGTGTACTCGTCAAGCTGTGCATAGCTCAGTCGAATGTCTCGGAATACAATTGCAGTCCTAGCCGAGCTATGGGTTGACGCCCGCCTCAGCATTTGCCCCATTGACATCTCAGGATAGACAAGATTCTTCGGCATATCGATAGGCCAAGATCTAAACCATCTTTTCTCCATGACTTTTCACATGTCCATCAGTTCAATTGATGCTGTTCTGTTATCGGTAGGTAACTGTGTAGCTGTAACCCGGGACCGATCGTCGTCTCTGAGCCAGCATGTATCCTATCAGAAGCCCTGTCGCTAGACCTCCCAGATGAGCTAGCAGATTCACGCCTGCTCCAATATTGAGAAAGAAAAGGAAGAACGCGTACATGAGGGCACCCATGATTGATTGCCCAACCGACTTTCGCATGTAGATTACTGACGCTCCAAACACTCCAAAGATTGCCCCCGAGGCTCCAACCGATACGACATCTGGTCCCATCAGTAGACTCAGAACATTTCCGACAATGCCCGAAGCAAAGTACACGCCAAGGTATGCACGGGTACTGAATAGTTCTTCAGCCCTCACTCCGTATATGAGCAGAAAGAACATGTTGCCCAGTATGTGCAGAAGGTTGGCATGTACGAAGAGGGAAGTGAAGATCTGCCAGTACCATCCATCATATAGAACTCTTGCATTCCATTGACCAATAAAAGACAAGATCGAATCGTCTATGACGATAGGATTCAAGCTCAGTATTGCTGTGACTGAATAGACAAGGCAATTGAGAATGATTAGAATGTATGTTGGACTAAGAATTCCTTTTGAATGCCTGGATGCAAACAACTTGATCGCTCTGCCTCAGATTGAATCTGGAAAAATCATTGTACAATCATAACAAACTTGTGGTTCATGACTTCAGAATCGATTAGTTCAAAATAAGGTCGAGTCTGCAGCCCTGTGGATCTGCTATTTCCGTTCTCCTTGGCTTGCAACTGATTGAATTGCGCGAGCCACCTGATCTGGATCGCCGAGATAGTAGTGTCTGGCAGGTTTCAACTCTTCGTCAAGCTCGTAGATGAGCGGTATCCCTGTTGGTATGTTCAATCTTACAATGTCTTCGTCCGATACGTTGTCAAGGTACTTGACTAGGCCTCTTATGCTGTTGCCATGAGCGGAGATGATTACTCTCTTTCCAGACCTTATTGCGGGTGCTACCGTATCATGCCAATAGGGCATGACTCGTTGAATTGTGTCTTTCAAGCTCTCGGTAAGGGGCACATCCTTCTTGTCCAGCGTTCCGTATCGTGGATCATTTCCAGGGTATCTCTCATCAGTCGGCTTAAGCGGTGGAGGCTGAACATCATAGCTTCTTCTCCAAATCAGTACCTGTTGTTCTCCATACTTCGCTGTCATCTCTGATTTGTTTAGACCCTGTAGTGCACCGTAGTGTCGTTCATTCAACCTCCATGAACGGTGAACTGGTATCCACATTTGATCCATTTCATCAAGGACTATCCACAGAGTTCGAATGGCTCTCTTCAACACGGAGGTAAAGGCAACATCGAAAACGTATCCTTTTTCCTTCAACACTTGTCCTGCGCAGCGTGCTTCGTCGATTCCTCTGTCCGATAAATCAACATCAGTCCATCCCGTAAACCGATTCTCCTTGTTCCATATGCTTTCACCGTGTCTTAGAAGCACCAGCTTTGTCATGTTCCCATCTCTCGGTTCCGATGTTTTCTCTCAGTCTTCCTCTTTAGCTTGTTGACGATAGAGTCTTAGGGATCCAGGTCTTCAGTAGACGTTTCAATAGCATGATAGATTGGTTCCTCCCATCAAACTCGGAGTCTCTTTAAGCAACTATTGCACATGAGAAAAATGAGATCGAGCGTCTTCTCTGAGGAATCGAAATGGATTTGTTCGAAATATTGGAAAAACGACGGAGCATCAGAAAATACAGAAAAGATTCGATTCCCGAAATGACTCTGACCAAGCTACTTAGAGCTGCGACCCAGGCCCCTTCCGCTGGAAACCTGCAGCCGTGGATTTTCGTGGTCGTTAAGGACGCTAGGAGACGATCTGCTTTGTCGGAAGCTGCACTTGGTCAATCTATGATTGAAGAGGCTCCCGTTGTAGTTGTTGTCTGTGCTGATCAGCATAGGGCTAGAAGGCACTATGGAGAAAGAGGTGTTGAGCTCTTCTGTATTCAGGACACAGCGGCCGCCATACAGAACCTGTTGCTCGCTGTTTCCTCCCTAGGACTAGGTGCTTGTTGGGTTGGATCGTTCAATGAAGAAGAAGTGTCGAGAATTCTACGTGCTCCAGATGGTGTGCGGCCGATCGCGATTGTATCGATCGGTGTTCCAGCTGAACATCCATCTCCGACGCCAAGACGATCGCTAACGGAGATGATTCAAGAAGAAACTTTCTAGCTGGGTCACATATGATTAGGCTAATATTCTGCCTGCCAGAAGTGCGGAAAATTGGCATCTCTCAACAGAAAGTGCTAAACGACGAAACAAACCAGAGGACTGGCACGCAAAGAACCGCTTCCTAGGAGGTAATGAGAATTCCAGAAAAGCAAAAAGGTCCCTCTCATAATAGATCAGTCTGCGTGGAAAAATCTTGAAGTATTCAGTGCTGGCCGAAGCTTATGAGAAGATAGAAGCTACCACAAAACGCTTGGAGATGACCGATCTGCTGGTCAGACTCCTTGAGCAGGCTCCGGAAGTATCCATTGACAAGGTCATCTATCTTACACAAGGAAAACTGTACCCCGATTTTTTCGGCGTCGAACTCGGAATAGCTGAGAAACTTGCAATCAAGGCTTTGTCATCACTGTCGGGAAAATCAGAAGAGAGCGTGGAGAACAAATTCAAATCGACGGGCGACCTTGGCAAGACGGCGGAATTCTTTGCGAGGAAAAAATCTCAGGCAACACTCGTTCAGAGAGAACTCTCCGTCGAACTCGTCTATGATAGCTTTGAAAAGATCGCTCAATCCACAGGCTCGGGCTCAATAGACGTGAAGGTTAGGTACCTTTCGAGCCTGCTTCATGACGCGACACCGTTGGAGGCTCGATACATCATGCGTATGGCGTTGGGCAGACTGCGGCTGGGCGTCGCCGACATGACTATTCTGGATGCACTGGCGGTCGCGTACGGTGGGGGAAAAGACGCTCGAGACGCTTTGGAAAGGGCATACAATCTTTCATCCGACTTGGGACTGGTGGCGAAGATAGTGGCGAGTCAAGGGATGGAAGTGGTGAAGAAGTTTCGAATCAAGATTGGCCATCCAATCCGACCGATGCTCGCTGAAAGACTCTCGACTGCACATGAGATATTGGAGAAACTTGGGGGTAGAGGTGCCGCTGAGTACAAGTACGATGGAATAAGACTCCAGGCTCACATTTCGCAGGACAAATCATGTCTCTTCTCAAGGAGACTCGAAAATGTGACTGAACAGTTCCCCGACGCTCTACGATACATCAAGGAATCAGTCAACACAAAGGAAGCAATCATAGAAGGAGAGTGCGTCGCCGTCGATCCAAACACTGGTGACATGCTGCCTTTTCAGATGATATCTCAAAGACGGGGCAGAAAATATGAGATTGAGAGAATGGAGGAGGAGGTTCCAGTTCACTTCTATCTTTTCGACATTTTGTACAAAGATGGTCGCGACTTAACAGTTGACTCATACTCGGAAAGACGGGCAATTCTTGAACAGATCGTCAGGAAGACCTTGCATGCGGGAGTTTCCGAACAGCTAGTTACGGATGACCCGAAACAACTCGACGCCTACATGGATCAAGCGGTTTCTCAGGGCTGTGAGGGTCTGATGGTTAAGTCTGTTGGGGATAAGTCTGAGTACAAGGCTGGAGCCAGAGGATGGACGTGGATCAAGTACAAACGATCCTACAAAGCTGAGATAGTCGACACGTTCGACCTCGTCCCGATAGGTGCGTTTTATGGTCGTGGAAAGAGGGCAGGTTCATACGGAGCACTTCTAATGGCCGCATACGATCCCAAGCAAGATCTATTCGAGACAATATGCAAACTGGGAAGCGGTTTCGATGATGAAGACCTCGCTAGAATTCCTGAAACACTAAGACCGTACGCGATTCAACACCGGCACGCACGTACTACCTGCCTAATGGTGCCTGATGTTTGGTTCTCTCCTGGAGTAGTGCTCGAAGTCGCAGCAGATGAAATAACCGTCTCACCACTACATACCTGCGCCAGAGATATCGTAAAGAAGGGTACTGGTCTTGCGTTAAGATTTCCCAGATTTACAGGGAACTGGAGAAGTGACAAGGCTCCGGAAGATGCGACAACTCGTGAGGAGGTTCTGGAAATCTTCAGGAGTCAACTTAAGAAGATTGAAACGGAAGAGCCGTCAAGTGTCTAGGTCGAGTTGCGCCTGCCGACTTCGCAAATTGTGCTGTAAAATTCTGATACCTGTCCAAACGCCTAAATCTTTGTTTATCGTTTCTCGGGGGAGGAGTCCAAGAAGCTGATGGAGGGTCTAGGCAAAACAAAAGTGTTGGGCCTATCCCTTCTAGCTATAACGAGTGTCGTGTTCGTCGAAGGAGTTGCGGGCTTGCTTGTGAACAGCCTCGCACTAATGAGCGACGCTGTGCATGCATCCCTGGATGCTGTAACTACTCTGATCCTGCTTCTGACGACGCGTTGGGCTCTGAAGCCACCTGATGAAGAGCACATGTATGGTCATGCGAAGATCGAATCGATAGGTGGACTTG
>CAYGZB010000079.1:0-5193 GCA_964354325.1 uncultured Candidatus Bathyarchaeia archaeon
GTCTATTGGTCTGACTCACTATACTTATTGAACCCCTGTCACAGGCTCCGGAGGCCTGTGCCTTGTCTTAACTGGGTATTGACAGGGATAATGGAAAGGTGTGTGTGTGGAGTCGCAGAGTATCCAAAGGGATAATGGCATCGGGGTACACTGCAATGTTGGCCTATCCAAGACCGCTATACCCATTCCATAAGAACATTATGGGCCCGAAGACTGAGCGTTAACCCTTGTTACCCCTCATTATCCCTAACGCACATACTCATTATCCCAGATTATCCTCACCCTACATAGTCGATTATCCTTCTGGGTGGAGATATGGTTCAGGAGATGGCAGATCGTCTGCGAGATCAAATGCCTGAAGGTATTCCAAAGAGACTGAAGGAAACAGTTACTTAGAATTATGCAAAGCGATCTGACAGTGAAACGGAACCTGATCGGCCTCATGCGCAATACTCTTAACGTAAGTTGGCGTTACGATATTGGAGATGCCATGATCAAAGTAGGCATCGTCGGCAAAACCAACGCGGGCAAAACTACCTTCTTCAACGCTGCTACCCTCCTTTCAGCCGAAGTCTCTACCTACCCCTTCACCACAAAAACCGCCAACATCGGCCAAACCAACGTTCAAACCATCTGTGTCTGCCGTGAACTCAACCTCAAAGACAATCCCAAGAACTCCACCTGCATCGATGGTATGCGCTACATACCCATCGAACTCATCGACCTCCCAGGCCTAATCAAAGGATCCTGGATGGGAAAAGGTCTAGGAACCCAATTCCTAAGCGTGGCCAGCCAAGCAGACGCACTGCTCCACGTAGTCGACGCCTCAGGAAGCGTAGACGCCGAAGGAAAGATCACACGACCCGGACTCGGAAACCCCGTCATAGACATCTACGACATCGAGGAGGAACTCGTCCTATGGTTTTCCAAGATTATCCAAAAAAGCGTCAAGAAGGTAACGAAACGTATCGAACAGTCTAGAGTCCCCTTCGCGGAAGCCTTCTACGAGGCGTTGTCAGGAATAAAGGTCAGGCGCGAACAGGTCGAAAAAGCGCTGGAGACAACTGACCTTGCCAAGAAGAAGCTTGGGAGCTGGACAGCGAAGGACTTCAGGAAGTTTGCCGCAGAGATCAGGTCTCTCTCGAAGCCTACAATCATTATCGCCAACAAAATGGATGTGGCACAGGCAGAGAAGAACTTTGATCGCCTCAGAGAGGAGTTTAGGGACACATTCGTAATTCCATGTAGTAGCGAGGCTGAACTCGCCCTTCGAAGAGCCGAACAGAAGGGAATAATCAAGTATCTCCCAGGAGAGGAGGCTTTCAACGTCCTCGACGAAAGCAAACTCACTTCAGAACAGAAGTCCGCCCTCAACTACGTCCAACAGCGAATCATGCCCAAACTAATCGGTACAGGCGTCCAATCCGCGCTTAACATGTGTATATTCAAACTGCTTGGAGTGAACACGGTCTACCCAGTCGAAGATGCTTCACGTCTAGCCGACAAGAGAGGCAATGTCCTCCCAGATGTTTTCCTTCTTCCACGCGACTCCTCAGTCCGAGATCTTGCCAGAGAAATCCATACAGACCTCGAAAAGACGATGATACACGCTGTGGATGCAAGAACCAGCCTAAGGTTGCCGGTTGACTACGTTCTCAAAGATCGAGACGTGATAAGCATAGTAGCAGCGGCCAAAAAGAAACACGCAACCTCGAAAACGGTCTGAATTGGCTAGACCATCTTCAGTAGATCTGCCTTCGTAACTATTCCTGTCACTAGGCCTTTTCTGGTTACGAGGGTCGCGGAGCTGTACTGGAGTAGCGACGATATCACGGTTAGCGGTGTTGTCTCGTCTATCTGAGGAAAAACCTCTTCCATGACCTCTTCAACCGTCACCTTCGACAACTTCGATGGGTCTCCAAGCTTCAGAATCTGATCTAGAAGCGCCTTCTCTGATATGCTCCCCACAGCCCTCTTATCACTGAAAACAGGTAACTGCGAATATCCACTCTCATTCATCAGCTTCGCCGCCTTGGACAAAGACTCATCCTTCCCTATCCCGACAACTTTCTCGTGCATGATCTCCTTGGCTTTCTTCTCTCTTTTGCGTTCAAGATTCTCCAAAGTGTCAAAGATCTCTTTGGTCAGAATATATGAGGGATTGATCTTCTTCGACTCAACCTTCGCCACAAAAGATTGACTTACTCCCACAAGTCTCGCAAGCTCTTTCTGATTCAATCCTAGGCCTTTTCGTCTTCTAACAATCTCATCCAGTGACGGTAACATGTGATCAGCTCCTGATCCTCGACATATATTCCTAGAGGAATAAACATGGCATCAAGATATTAATAATGGAATACGGTCGTAACAGCCAATTTCACTTGGTGACGGTCATGCGTAACATAATGGTCAGAGAACTCGGTCAAGTTCCCCTGGAACAGCAACCCATGGAGATCGTTGAAAGAAAAGGCGTCGGACACCCTGACTCGATATGCGACGCGATGCTCAACGAGATATCGGTAGCTCTCTCAAAGGAGTATCTGAAGAAGTTCGGGTCGATCATGCATCACAACATCGACAAAGGACTTCTGGTTGCTGGAGAGGTGGAAAGGAGATTCGGTGGAGGAGAAGTAAAGAAGCCAATCCTGATGGTCTTTGGTGATCGCGCGACTTTTGAAGTGGATCAAGATCCAATTCCAGTTGTAGATATTACGATAGGGACAGCCAAGAACTGGTTCAGGAACAATATGCGATTCATAGATCCGGATAAACATGTAAAGTACCAGGTTGAACTGAAGCGAGGATCAGAAGCCTTAACCGACATTTTCCGCAGAAAAGGAAAGTTTCTAGGCGCGAACGACACCTCTGCGGCAGTTGGTTTTGCGCCGCTCACAAAGACGGAGCGCCTTGTACTTGAGACGGAGAAGTTTCTGAACTCAAAAGATTTTAAGAAACGTTTTCCTGAATCGGGTGAAGACATCAAGGTTATGGGCCTTAGAAAGAATCACGACTACAACTTGACCGTCGCGATGGCTTTTGTCGACAGATTCATCGACAGCGAGAATACCTACTTCAAGAGAAAAGACGAAATTCTGGAGGAGACGAAGGGATTCGTCAAATCGAAATTTGGACTCAAGAACGTATCTATCGGCCTCAACACGCTCGATCAGAAGGGCAGAGGCATAGGTGGCATGTACCTAACCGTATTGGGAACCTCAGCGGATGACGGTGACTGCGGCCAGGTTGGAAGAGGTAACAGAGTCAATGGAATAATACCTCTTAACAGACCAACATGCTCCGAAGCTGCAGCTGGAAAGAACCCTGTAAGCCATGTCGGAAAAATCTACAACTTGCTGACCTACAGGATAGCGGACAAGATCTGCCAAAACGTTAGCGGCGTACGCGAAGTATATGTCTGGTTACTCAGCCAGATCGGACAACCCATAGACCAGCCAAAAGTGGCAACAGCTCAACTGATCATGAAGAAAGGAAAATCACTGAAGAAGGTCTCTGGTGAAGTAAGAGAAACGATAGAGACTGAGCTTGCAAACATAGACAAGTTCACCGAAGAACTCGTCAACAAATCAATTTCGGTATGCTAGGGCCCGCCTAGCTTTTCTTTCTTGCTTCGTCCAACACAAGCTGGCAACTCCAATACTTCTGGCAGTATATAGTGCAGTATTCAGGATTCGGTCCTTGACACTCACTTGGTTTATGAAAAGAGTTCACGTGAAGCCCAATATTCGAACTGGAACCTTGACCATTCTGAACGGCGCTTGGACCATTCTTTCTCGAGTTGTCAGATACTGAGTTCTTTCTGAAGCTTGGGCACACCGGATAATCGCGGCTAATCTCAACTTGAGAGATCGGACAATAACCAAACTTCGCCTTGCTGAAAGTCTCACATTCGCTGCAGGTTTCTTTTCGATTGACCAGAAAAGGATCGGCCAGTATATTGTTTCCTCGAATTGCCAGTTGACAAACCCCGTGTTACAGATGGCTAATGAGATGACGTTCTTAATATAGAATTTATGTAACTGATTATGCCAACACAAGGGCGGCTCGAACGTTGAGTTGTTGTATGGAATTGGTTAATTATCTAGTCAATACAGAGGATGTCGCAAGTCTGTTGATGAGTCGATCTTGGATATGAGTATGAGGACTGCAGGCGCAAAATGTTGAACGTAAACGGAAAAACTGAGTTTGTGACCAGAATCTTCCTAACATTGTTTCTAATGCTTGATTTTTTCATTATCGCAACCTATTTCCTAGCAGCGCCACTGGGTCTTTCTCTGTTATTTGGGTCGTCTGAAGGAATGGCGTACGCGGAACAGAATTCCATGTTCTACGTGCTGATATTGATGATGCCGTTTAGAATTCCGGCAGAGATCAACATGGGCGGACTATTTGCCGTGATGATGGTTGTATATACGGTATGCCTGGCTGCTTCATGGTATCTCTCTCCGAGCCTTCAACAGACCATGAAAGATATGGTGGCAATCTCTCCTCTTCGTATCTTCAGAAACTGGATCCTGTCAATGCCCTTGATTTCAGGCATGCTACTCCTTTCTATCATACTGCTTCAGAGCTTTCAAGAGGCTCAAGGAGTTTCGACTGGAAGCATAACCTTTGCAAGCAACTTTGAAGCTCTTGCGGAGCTGGCTTTCTCGCCTCTCCTTGAGGAGATAGGTTTCAGAATTACTCCGATAGGCTTCTTTCTAGCCTTAGAATCAGTAATCATCTGGAGAATGAGAAAACGCGCAGGGTTTCCAATCAGTCTTCCGAAGTTGATGACTCTTTCATTTCTTACTCCTGAAAGATCTAGAAAATTTGCAGGTTTGAAAACGATAGAGAAGAATGGTCTTTTCAGGGGCATCGGGCTCCCAGGATGGATAGTCCTGCTGGTTACCTCTCTGGCTTTTGGAGCTGCACATTTTCTTTCAGGTTCAGGATGGGAAATTGGAAAGATCTCGTCAGCTTTTGTTGCGGGGCTCGCGCTTAGCCTAGTCTACTGGCGCTACGGTGCACATTCGGCAGTTCTGCTGCATTGGTTTTTCAACTACTACAGTTATGTCTACCAACTTGCGTCAGATACTTACGACAACATCTTTTCGGGAATATTTTATGCAATTGAGGACGTCACTTTCTGGTTTGGAATCTTCGGATGGATGGCCATCTTGATGCTGTTCGTTT
>CAYGZB010000080.1:0-3988 GCA_964354325.1 uncultured Candidatus Bathyarchaeia archaeon
CTGGCGATGCAAGCACAACAAGCCAAACATCTACACTCGTCATGGACGGGCCGAAGACTGTTAGCGTCGTCTGGAAAGACAACTACTTCTGGACGTATACAGCCGCTTCGGTCTTCGCAGGCATGGCTGTCTTCGGTGCGGCCGTGTGGAAACGGTCAGCAGTAGTTCCTCAGGTGAAACCATTCGTTCGAAGATTGTACAGAAAGAAATCTGGACTTGGTGGAGAGACAACGATTAAACCGGTCTCCAAGTCTGTTCCCACTTCAGGTTTGGTCAGGGTATGTCCGAGATGTCGCACGGAGCTGACGGACAAGACCGAATACTGCGGTGAATGCGGAGAAAAAATGGCATAATCCTCCTCTCGCATTCTGAAAGAATGTGAAACTGGGCAGTAGCGCAGCATCTCAACATTGTTTTTAATACTAGGCTTAAAACAATAGTAGCGGTTGTTTCAGAGGAGTAACGATTATGCCCTACTATTGTACGGAATGTGGCGGAGAATTATCATACGATATGTCGCTCAAGCAGTATTCATGCAAGAGTTGCGGGTTGACTTTTACTTTTCAACAGATTGTAGAAGCCAAAGACAAGATGCTTGACTCGAAATCCACGGCTGATGAAGAGAGAAAACAAAAGCAGAAAGAGTATCTGAAATGGTGGCTCTCCAAAAAGTAGAATCGCAGAACATCGCAAAGACAGAACCAGTCTACACTGTGGAACTGGTTTGTGTAGGGAACGAACTTCTAATAGGAAAAACGCCAAACACAAACGCAAGATGGCTCGCCAACAGAGTGACTAGGTTGGGAGCGTTTCTATCGAGAGAGACAACCATCAGAGACAATCTTGACGAGATCGCTTCCTCAATCAAAGAGGCGCTCAGAAGGAAACCCGACCTCATCATTACGACAGGAGGACTTGGCCCCACTCACGACGACATGACGTTGAGAGGTGTCGCCAAAGCGATCGGTCGCCCGGTCAGACTCAATCAGACAGCCGTAAGATTGATGAAAGCACACTATCGGAGGCTAGCGCCATTAATGAATATCCGATTCAACAAACCAAGACTCAAGATGGCGTATTTGCCGGTTGGATCTCGACCAATTGAGAACCCCGCTGGAAGCGCCCCAGCCGTCATGAAGAAACAGGGTCGTACTACAATAATATCTCTTCCAGGAGTCCCAAAGGAGTTTAAAGCAATATGCAATAGCACAATCGCACCGCTGATAAGATCTAGGACAGGAACAACTTGTTTCGTCCAAGAACGCCTAATGCTGCGGGGTATAATCGAATCTGAACTTTCTCCCATTATCGACAAGGTCATGTGTCAATATCCAGACATATTTGTAAAATCTCATCCACGGGGTTGGAGTGGTCGACGGATTCCTCAGATTGAACTTCACTTCACGGCTACTTCACCTGATCAAAAGAAGACTAGAGAAGATGTTCTGGGTGCGGCGGCAATGCTTCTTAGAGTTCTCTCCAAGAGAAAGGGTAAAAAAAGAGTTGTTTGTGTAAGACCTCCATAGAACGATCTCTAGATCGCTCAGGACCCGAGTTCGCAATCACCTGTCATCTTTTAGCCTGATCTTCATCGCAGCCTCAACTATTGTGTAGGCATGTTGACCTATAGAATTCTACACCGAATCAATTCAATACGGAGTTTTGGAATCATCTTGTATCAGCCAGTGCCTCCAAGATCTCCATCAGTTCTGGATTCGGTCGTTCTGGAATTGTAAGCTTAAATTCTGATGACTGACAATTGAAGAAATCCGATGGATTACCATGTTTCATCTTGGATGTGATCGATAGGTGGACACGATATTCGTTGTAGGAATGGCGGGTTCTGGGAAGTCGTATTTGGTCAGTGCTTTCCAAGACTGGCTGAAGATGAAGGAATTGAATGTGATTACAGTGAACTTCGATCCTGGGGCGATTAGCCTTCCTTACAACCCAACAGTGGACTGCAGGCTGTTCGTCGACATTAGGCGTCTTATGGAAGAGTATCAACTTGGTCCGAATGGTGCGCTGATTATGGCTGCTGATCTGATCGCGGATCATATGGAAGAGATTAGACAGAACATAGAAGATGAAGGCGCTGATCTGGTAATTGTAGACACTCCAGGTCAGCTGGAGTTGTTCGCCTTTAGAGAGAGCGGCCCATATATATCGAAGTCGATTTCTGATGAGGGAAAGGCTGTCCTCTACCTATTTGATGGTCCGTTTTCTAAAAGTCCCGGGAACTATGTGTCAAACGTTTTCATGGCAGCTGCGGTTTACAACAGACTGCTTAGACCACAAGTCTATGCGATAACAAAGACCGATATGCTGAGAGAGGAGGAAGTAGACCGGATAGTGACTTGGTCAGAAGACATTGATGAACTTGAAAGAGCGCTTGAAGCTGAACTCGGGAAAACCGCCTCACTGATTAACAGAGATCTAGCAAGAGCGATATCGGAGGTTGGTTTGATGTCCGAACCGATTCCAGTTTCCGCTAAAAGTTTTACGGGATTTATCGAATTGTACGCCGCTCTGACTAGGATCTTCGCAGGTGGCGAAGAGCCGCTTCCTTGAGCTTTAGCGATTTTCGGAATCTCTACTGTGGAGAATCTTGAAATGGAACGGGCCGCAAGAACCTAGGGTTCAGGGGGAAGCGACCTTTCGGCCAAAGGAAGTTGAGCAGATAATCGATCAAGCAAAGAATTCGGGTAGAATCAACCTTCTTGAAAATGAAGCAAAAGAGATCTGCATTCGTTATGGAATTCCCGTTCCAGAGTTTGTCGTTGCCAGGACAGCTGGAGAGGCGGTCAAGAGTGCTGATAAGTTTGGGTATCCAGTTGTACTGAAGATAGTCTCACCTGCCATAATTCATAAGACGGAAGCTGGTGGAGTGCTGGTTGGACTCAAAGACTCCAAAAGCGTGGAGTCAGGTTTCGGGCAGATTCTGGAAAACGCGAAACGCTTCAAACCTGGTGCAGAAATAGCTGGAGTTCTGGTCCAGAAGATGGCGCCGCAGGGGACTGAGGTAATTGTTGGTGCCACAAAGGATCCTCAGTTTGGACAGACCGTCATGTTTGGGATTGGAGGGATCTTTGTGGAGATACTAAAAGACGTGACTTTCAGAGTGGCTCCGATAACCAAGATCGACGCCGTGCAGATGATACATGAAATCAAAGCCTACCCACTGCTCAAAGGATATCGAAACCTTCCTCCAGCAGATGAACAAGTCATCGCCGACACTCTTCAGAAAGTCTCTGCTCTTGTAATGGATTTTCCAGAGATTTCTGAGGTTGACCTAAACCCCACGATGGTCTACGCAAAAGGAGCAAGTGTGGTAGACGCTAGAATCATCCTAGAGAAAACATAGGAAATGACAAAGAAGTATACGTCCCGTAGCAGACCATCTTCGGCGAGCATCTTCTCGGTCTGGAAACCGCCGGACTACAGAGCAGATCGTGATTCTCTGATGGCGTTCAGTATGAAAGAACTCTCCACATCCTGACACGAATAACGATGTTCAAGGGGAAGATGAAGGACTCTGAAGAAATCTTCCTCAGGGTCCTTGGCCTTGCACCAAGGATAGAATGTAGAGCTTGGCAGTTCATCCAGACGCAGACGCTTCACAAGTCTGCTTAGTACATCTATCTCTTTGTCCACTTTCGTTGCGTCAAAGACTAGTTGACTCAATTTTACCAAACAGAGCTGCCTGCTTGGGATCTACATTGTCACTGATTCGCCTTTTATGTCTTATTGACCGAGGCTAGTGGAGCAGCCATAGGAAATGTCGAGAGGCTTATTCCTGGAACGGTCCGCTCACATGACTCCTTTCTTCATCTAGTGCCACGTGAACGGGGAAGGTCATTGGTCGTATTGGGATGGCATAGTTTACCTTTGCGGTCATTACGTATTCCGAGACAAAGCTTATTTGGGGTTGTCTTGAACCTAGAGCCGTCACGTTCAGGTGGCGAATAAGTGAACGATTCAGAGCCCG
>CAYGZB010000080.1:4088-5186 GCA_964354325.1 uncultured Candidatus Bathyarchaeia archaeon
TTGAACCTAGAGCCGTCACGTTCAGGTGGCGAATAAGTGAACGATTCAGAGCCCGAACATATCACAGAGAGACTAAAACAACTAAGCGATCAAGTTATTCTCTCTCGCAGTCAGAGAAACGAGCTCAACAAGGAAGCCAAGAAACTCGCTGAAACCAGAGACGATTTCAATGACAAATTCAAGAGCCTCAGAGATGAAATTCAGTCTCTCAAAGGCAAACGGGATGAACTAAACGCTCAAGTTCGAATCTTGAAGTCGAAACGGGATGAGGCCAGAGAAGTCGTATCAAAGAACAGAGAACAAGTCAAGACGTTCACCGAGAAGCTGAACGCTCTGGATGCGATGGCTCCTGGAAGTTATGAAGAGACAAGAAGAGCCATGGAAAGAGTTGAGTGGAGAATTCAAACCACTCCGTTAAGTCAGAAAGAGGAGAATAGACTAATCTGCCAGGTCAAAGAGCTCGAAATCCAACTGAACATCTTGAAAAAGAAGAAAGAACTAGCAAATAAAATGGCGAAGTTTAGGGATGAATCGAGATCGGTTGAGTTACAGGCAAACGCTATTCACAGGAGACTTACGGAACTCGCGGAAGAAAGTGAAGTCTACCACAAGAAAATGATGGAAATAGTGAACTCTGCAACAGAATTGAAAAAGAAAGCCGATGAAACCCATCAGGCATTTGTCCATGCGAGGAGCCAAGGTGACAACGCACACTTCGAGTATATGGCCAAAGTTGTGATGATCAAGGAGCTGGAGACGCAGATCAGGAGCTATTATGAAGCTGAGCAGGCCGCGAAGGAAGTTGAGATCCAGAAGAAGGTTGAAGAGCTGGCAAAAAACAAGCTACAGAAAGGAAAGAAACTTACCTTCGAAGAGTTCAAGTTGCTTATCGACAAAGGCGCCTTATAGCCTACTACAAGAGTCCGAGTTCCAATAGGTCTTTGAGTATCTCAATTCTTGTGTTAATTGTGAAATATTACCTTGAGTCGGGTCAAGATAGGAATTATTGGGGGAACAGGTCTCGAACGTTTCTTGGAGAAACCCAAACGTGCCAGAATAAAGACCCCATATGGCTCTTCTTCTCATATCTCGATCGGC
>CAYGZB010000081.1:0-5171 GCA_964354325.1 uncultured Candidatus Bathyarchaeia archaeon
CTACAGTGATTGTTCTTGTGTTGGATGTGTTTCCGTCGCTCCATCTAACAAAAACAAATCTCGTATCGTTTCCAAGCGACTGGATGTTAGCTATCTCGATGTTCTGGGTGCCCGGAAGGACCCCAAGAGTGACTTCATTATTCTGGCCTGATGAGTAAACTGTGCCATTCACAGTAACCTGGACATCCCTTGGCATATGCAACTTCAGAAGTAGACCCACGGCGATGTTTCTTGAGAGCACATTGTTGTTTCTGTTCGATTCAACAGTCAAGGATGCTGGGTCAACAATGAACTGGATATTGTGTGAGCCTCCTGTAGCCTTCCATTCTACTTTGATCGTAGTTGTGCGACCTGCGCTCAGTGTAAGGCGACTTTTTGTGTAGAGAATGTCGTCAATGTAACAGTTCACATAGAAGTTCGAAGCTTGGGTGGTCCCTTGGTTTTCGACGTCAGCTAGGATCGTTATGGTTTCATTTGTGCGAGGTGCGGCCGGTTCGAAACGAATGTCCTTGATTATGATGTCCGGCGCAGGACCACTCCTGTCGACATTCATCAAATAGGATCCTCCGCCACTTGACAGGATTCTAACGGAGAATTTGCCCACTGAGTCTGAAAAGACGCGTCCAACATCAAACGCTGCATCGTCTAGGGTTGAGGTTAGTGTGTGTGAGTCAACTATTCTGACCCGACCATAACCTGAACCAAGACGCTCGTTGACGTAACTGATGAGTACTCCGTCAGAAGGCAGATAGGCGTCGTAGCCGGTTTTCTGCCGAACCTCAACAAGATAATATTCCAAGTTCTTAACTGGTATCTTGATTACTCGATATCCGTCGGTGTTTGATTCCGTTGGGATGAGGTTTGCAGTGACATTCATGCTTGCTTCTACCGTCATTACTCTTGAACTTGGTATCCATCCGAGTTTCATCTTAGAGTAGGCCATTGGATGCGCTGGGCTAGAACCCTTTGGCTCACCATTCCACAGCCCATGATCCATCAAACCCCAATCTCCCACGTAGCTCTTTTGAGATCCATACGCGTAGAGGTCTGGAAGACCCAGAAGATGGGCAAATTCGTGCGCATACACACCCAGCGTAACAGCCTTCATCGCTTCTGATTCAGGAACAACTACACCATTGTGAACAGACTCAGAATCCTGAGTCTTAAGCCACAAACCGGAATATGCTACCGACCAAACATCATCTGGAACCTTACTCGATTCCTCTCCATTCCCCGCGTGTACAATAACCACATGATCATATGCTGAGAAGTCAACGTCACTGTCAGCAGCCTTTATCGCATCTCGGAGCATCCACCATGAATCGATCCCTCCATCAAAATTCGGGTCATCGACAACCAGACCGTCACGTCCGTAATATGATAGTGTGTAGTTGAGTCTGTACCATCCAACGGTCTTCCCCACCAAAGAAGTCATACCATAGGAAACATCCTGATAGTATCGATTGACATCTTCAAAGAATACCTTGTTGATATCACTCGCGGATTGTGAGTGATTGAGATTCGCGAACTCGACAAGGATCACAATCACAGATTGGGGACCGATAGCCGAATCGGCTGGTCTCATCGTTTCATTGCTCGATCCAGGGGCAAGAAATACCTTGGGCGGAGGTTGAGTGTCGTCCAATGGTGACGATATGGATGCACCGGCACCCGCGACGAATCTGCCACAAATTGGAACCTGCAGGCTTAGCACTATGAGTAGTAGAGCTGAAATCGGGAAACGCACACCTCGAACATTGACTCTATGAATGAACAAGTGAACATGCACCGATCTCGAACAGTTTCGAACGCTTTGAGAAGTAACGTCATATGATGGATGGGTAAAGTCCACATGAACACGAGAATGCAATATTCTCTGCAAAGAATTCGCTGAATTAACTGCAAGCTATCAATGCATTATCGGTTTCAGAAGCAGTTTAGCGAACCAGTCTCGCGTCGGCTATCCTTCGACCCTTTAATAAGGGAAAACATTTGTACCCAGAGTCAGCTACTAAAGACCCTGCTTAGATAGGAAACTCTTCAGGATGCCACTTCTTTCATCCGTCATTGTCTTGGGCTTGGCTTCATATATGCCATGGACCGCCAACATGTTGTCTTTCTGGTACAGACCCACTTCTATCGTTTTCAGTTCTTGGTCTCTGATCGCAGATCGCATGTCACTCATGACATTGTCTAAGTTCGGTCCGGGCCAACTCAGGTAGGCTACAACCTCGTCAATTATCTTGTCGCCGTAGACCAAGACCGGGCTGTTGATCAGAATGAAGTTTGGAACCTTCACCATTCGTCCTGTTAGTACACTCGGAAGTCTTTCGCCATCCCCGACTTCCATCAAAGCCGTACTCAAGACTCCCACTTGTACAATGTCACCCTTTATGCCGCTTGGCGCGATCAGTATCTTGATTCTGCGTCCAGATTTGGCATGCCATGTGGCCCTAATAACGATACCAGCAATTACGGATGCGATATAATCCTTCAGAACTACTGAGACTCCGAGAGCACTGAATACTAATGCAAGGATTGGAACCAGCGTTGTCCAGTCTATCAAGGTTGGACGCCCATAATCTCCCATAACTTCTCGGATACAGAGTAAGCTGAATACGTGAGGCCTCAGATAAATGTGGTCTCTGTCAGCACACGTGCAGTATGAAAGAATGCTTCTCCAATCGCCTGGTAGCTGCAGCCATTGAACCGTCAGAGCATGACTGCATCCTTAATGTCCTCATGGATGCGGTCTCTATTTTCAATTCTCACTTCGAATATGATCACCGGTGACTTGATGTTGAACATTGACAGTATTTGATTTCTCTCGCGATAGTGGATTGTTGCAATGACTATCTTCTCACTTTCTATTGCATCACCAATAGCTCGGATGAAATCCTGGCTTGTGAGCTCCATCGGCCCTATCTCGTCAACTGCAATTGCCTTTAGTACATCATCATGAATCGATCTTCTGATTGCTCCAACTCCAATTTCAACCAAATCACTGGTGTTGACTGAATATTTGCCAACTCTTGGTCCATCGCACTGGCTGACGTGAGCCAGCCACCCCTTTTTGTTCGAGGTAAGATCAACTATTTCAAAACCTACCCTATCTGATCCGACGCGCACTTCTCTGCTGACGAATCCTCCAACAGTAATACCTAGTGATCTCAACGAATCGACTGTGCGCAGAAATACTGTGGTCTTGCCAATTCCAGGTCGCCCGGTAATCCCCACAAACCTGCTCAACGTCATTCCTCGGACGGGCTAGTTGCAGCTTCCTGTTCTTCAAACCTTTGGCCAGATAGTCGGGACTTATAACATCTCACGAATACATTCGGAGAGGAAGAAATGTTGACAACGGGCGACGCTGGACTGGAACTCGTCGAGGTTAGCGAGGGAGAAGCGAGCATACTTGTTCCACGAGAGAACCTGACTCAACCATATCCGCTCAAGCATGGCAACCGTGTCTTCTACAATCCGGTAATGGAGTTCAATCGAGATCTTTCAATACTTGCTGTTGAATGCCACGCGAAAAGCTCTTCCCGGCAGCTCAGAGTCCTCGATGCAATGACTGGATGCGGTGTGAGGGGGATACGATATGCGCTAGAGGTTGAACATGTGGGTCATGTTTTGCTCAATGATATGCAACCAGTTGCATGTGGACTTGCCAGACGGAACGCTGAGAGAAACAAGGTCGAGAACAAAGAGGTGACCTGCATGGACGCGAACTTAGTCTTTGCCCTCCACAGCACTACCGACACACGGTTTGATGTGGTTGATTTGGATCCTTTTGGGTCTCCAGCTTCATTTCTAGATTCAGCTGTAAGAGCAGTATCAAACAATGGGTTGCTGGCGCTTACTGCTACTGATATGCCACCGCTGTGCGGAGTCAGACCAAAAGCCGCGCTGAGAAAATATGGGGGTCGACCACTGCAAACGGAGTACTGCCATGAGATAGCTGTGCGTCTGCTGATAGCCTCTCTCGTCTCCACGGCGGCAAGACATGATTTGGGAATTGATGTGAAACTTGCGCATAGTACAGATCATTACGTCCGAGCGTACTGCTCAATTCGCCATGGATGTGGACGAGCGAGCCAGACTCTTGATAGACTCGGTTACATAGCACATTGCTTTCGTTGCTCTTATCGTGAGGTTTCGAACAAGCTGCATAGCTCCAAAACGACTTGTAGGATTTGTAACGATCATTATGCGTATGCTGGTCCCCTCTGGCTTGGGAACCTTCACGACAAGGAATTTTGCAAGGAAATGCTTCGTCTGGTCGACCTAAAGAAGCTACAAAAAAAGAATCGAGTTATCCGGGTCATTCGTAGAATAATTGATGAAGATGATTCTCTTCCAACCTACTATCGCATAGATAGACTAAGTGACAGGTATCAGACTCCTACACCGAAACCGGAGACTGTCGTGGATGAAGCTCGCAATATGGGATATGCAGCATCTCTGACGCACTTTGATGGCTATGGCGTAAGGACGAACGCTGACCCAAGTGTTCTGGAACATATTCTGAGAAAGCTATCCCATAAAACCTGTGCATAGCAAATAGATCTCAGAGCTTCTCGATCTGCTTGCTGATGGCTTGATAAACTGAGCATTTCGAAAATCTTTCTGAATTTCTCGTTTGAACTCATTCAATTCTGGTCCATGAAATACCTTGACGAAAAAGTTGCCGCCCTTAACAAGAATGCGTCTGGCGATTTCCAGCGATCTCCCTGCGAGGAATATCTGTCGAGCGTGGTCAACATCCCACACTCCTGATATGTTCGGAGCCACGTCAGAGAGAACCGCGTTGACTTTTTCTCCAACGAGTTCTGCTATTGTCTCAACGGCTCCTTCCGAGGTCACATCTAGGATTTGTGTCAAGACATTCCCGTGGGGGAGTGGTTTCATTGGTTCTATGTCGAACCCATAGACGAAACCTTTGTCGCCAACGGTATGTCTCGTTGCTTGAAGCCACCCGCCCGGCGCAGCACCAATATCAACAACGCGGTCTCCGGGTTTGACGAATCTGTAGCGATGGATTGTCTCAAGTAGTTTGAAACTAGCCCTGCTCCGATATCCACGCTCTTTCGCCAACTTGTAGTACTGGTCTTTGCGGCGCGTCTCCAGCCAGAGCCTAGATGACTTACGTTTTCCCATTGGAAAAACCG
>CAYGZB010000082.1:0-5129 GCA_964354325.1 uncultured Candidatus Bathyarchaeia archaeon
GAATTGAGTTCTTGCCTCGTGTGCGGCAAGGGCCATCAAGGATGTTCCGATCTTGTTGACCAAGGCTCCGTTCGCGGCAACTGCATCGGCTCCGACAATCACCTTGTCAACCTTGTTCATGAAGAACCTCACGGCACTGTCTACTATGTATGTGAAAGGTATGTCGAGTTCATTCAAGACTCGAGCGGTCAACTTCCCTTGCCAAAGCGGTCTTGATTCCGTGACAATGACGCTTATCTTTTTGCCATGCTTTTTCGCTGATCTCATTATCGCTATTGCAGAAGAACTGTTGCAGTGAGTCATGATGACGTCGCCATTGACGAGTCTTCTTGAACCTATTTCTCCAATTCTCTGTATCGCCGTTCTTGAGTTCTCTATGAATTCCTTAGACGATTTGACTGCCACTTTCTTGAGTTCCAGAACATCGGACGTTTTTGTTCTTGCTTCATGGACTCTTTGCATGACGTATCTTATACCATTAGGAAGAGACACCGCCGTGGGCCGAGTGGCGAGCAGAAGGTGAGCGGTTGTGTCAAGCTCCCGAGCAAACTCCTTTGGAGTTCTTGTTTTCGAACGTTCTGCGGTGATTTTGAGCGCCTGCACGGCTCGCCTGGCTATCTCTCCAGCTCCACGAATCTTCATCTCTCTGATGTCTCGGGCAACCTTGGTCACGTAGTCGATCGTCGGCATGTTTTCTCATACTTCCATGATGCGTGTTTCCGCAAGTAATACGGAATCTATGCTAATAAAAGTCTGGAACTGCCTGCGGAACCCTAGTGTAGGGTGCACTGGTGAGTAAGATTGGATGCCGATGTGCGCGCCTAGATGGCCTTTATGTGTTTCACTACGGGCGGGCGAGTCTTCTTTAGCACTCTGTAACCGCAGTAGGGGCACTTAATTTCTGGTATCATTGCCAACTGATCTTCGGTCATTCGTGATGCGCAACTCAGACACTCGTATACTATGCCCGAAGTTTCAGGTTCCTTTTTCTCTTCTGAGGTGGCCATGGTTCAACGGTAGTTCAAAGATTCACTATTAAATGTTGAGTCCAGATGTCTTCCACAACCCTCTATAGCCTGCAGACTTCTGAACAGGCCGGATAACTTCCAGCGAGGGTCCTATTCTTAGGATACATCTGGCGATGAGCCAACACCTCCCTGAGGTTGATCTAGCTTCTCAAGAAAAGGATTCACGACTCTTTTTGGAAATTCTAAATTTGGAGGGTGTGGTATAGATCTGACGTGCAACAGCTATCTGTTCGTCATCGAGGACTGCGCTTGAAGTACATGGCAAGAGCCGTAAGAACCTCTTATTGGAAGCCAGGTGACGATTGGCTTACTGAAATCGTCAGACGCGTTTCAGGGATCATACGTGAAGGAGACTTCTTGGTAGTATCTGAGAAGGCGATCTCCGTTGCGACTGGGCGAGTCTTCGATGAGAGCACTAGTAAGCCTACTTTCCTAGCAAGGTTAGTTGCCATAGGATGGATGAGGGTCGTGTGGGGGCGGATCCTTGGGTATGTGTGTCGTCTCAGCAAAGTGAACATTTCACGCCTGAGACAGTATCCACCAGGAGAAGGCGCCGCACACAAACAGTTGGCATTAGACCAAGTGGGTTTCTTTCAGGCCTTGAGACACGGTTCGGAAGGAGGAATTGACGCAAGCAACCTTCCCTTCTACTACGTAGCTTTGCCTCTCTCCAACGCCGAAATTGAAGCGAGTGGGATTCGGGATAGGCTGTTGGTCGAAACGAAGAACAGAACAACCGTACTTGTGGTGGACTCTGACAAGACATACAGTCTTCGCAATTTTCACTTTGGGGTTAGGCCTACGTCTGTTCGATCGATCAAGTGTCTAGGTCTTTTTGGGTACGTCCTTGGAAGACTGCTGAAGCTGACTCCGCGATCCACGCCTTTGGCGGTGGTTGGGGAGAAGTTGAATGCTGAGACAGCTTTACAGATCTCTGCCATAGCAAACAAAGTTAGAGGCTCTGGAGCCGGAAGAACGGCTTGGGACGCAGGTGAAGCGTTCAAAGTGAAACCTCATGAAGTAACGTGGGAGATGCTTCAATCAGTCAGGCATACTCCAATCGTCATAGTCCGGAAGACTAGCAGCTATCGAGATATCGACAACGACCAGCGTGTCAGAGGCTAGGGCTTCATTCCTTGTAGGAGTTCAACAGCTAGCACGGCCGATACTATATCTGCCGTAGTTCCCGGGTTGAGTTCGTGATTTGGCGTATGGAGCGCCTTGTCCATTTTGTCGATCAATTCAAGACCCCTGCGGTCTGTGACTCCGCCCGCGTCAAGGCATTGTGCCGCCAGCACCGATACGTATCGCGCTTTGTCCGCGCTCACCTTTCGAGAGATCAGCGTGTCAGGAACCTTTGAAAGGATATTTAGAAATGTGTCTACTGTGCTGGCATTGACGTCCTTGCCAGCCCTAATGCAGTTTGCGAAGTATGGGCAACCGATCTCAAAGGTTATCTTGTATCCGGTGGTCCACTCAGACGCCACAGAATCACGTTTGGCAGCCATCGCAAAGATCTTGCGAAGACCTATGTGTTCTTTCTTTATCTGATTCTCAGACTCTGATAGGGCCACGTCCAGTTTTCTGACTGAACCCAAACCTGCAGGTCGGGCCACCGAGATGGCTTTGTACACATGCAGTGAATCAATGTAGGTAGTTGACTGCAAAATTCTTTTCAGATTCTTGCGCAGTTTCCCTGCTTTGAACGTACCGTCTTCGATTGATGCCCCGGCTGCGACTGCAATTGGGGCAAGCAGAAGGATTGTGCCAAGACCTGTATTTCCACCGGTCTGCCATTTCATCATGCCAACTGTTCCTGTCTCAATGGCCTTTCCAAGTCCCGCTTGAGAGGCATCGATCAACCTTTTCGATATCATGATGCCTCTGTGAGCTGCAAACCGATAAGTCTGCCCAAGTGCCGCAGCGGAAGCTAGGAAGTGTTCGTATCTAGTTTCTGGAAAGTCTCTTGTTCTGTGGATGTTCCCGGGTTTTGGATAGGCACTTACCTCAAGGAGCATTGCGAGTTGCAGACAAGATGCTATGTCATCTTCAGATCTCACTAACGTTTGCATCGCGCATCATTATCTCATGCGATCTATGTAAGATGTATTCAAAACTTGTGAGACATTGTCTTGACTTTGTTACCTTCGCAGTTTTTTTCTTTGAGATTTGACAACAAGTTGCCTGCATAAGGCTTTTCTAAATTTTGACTAGCATACTCAATGCGTTATGTTCATTCTGGGTGTCACAATGGATCTTGTAGATACAAAGAGCTTGATCGATGTTGCACTGGGCCGAAGAAAAGCCGACTTAGTACTGAAAGATGGACGATTGGTGAATGTCTCTACGGGCGAGATCAATGATCATGTTGGAGTTGCGATAAAGAACAATCGCATCGCATTCGTTGGTGATGTTGATGACATACAATACAGCAAATCATCGATGATAAACGCGAAAGGATACTATCTTGTTCCGGGACTGATTGACGGGCACGTTCATATCGAAAGTTCAATGCTTACGCTAACGCAATTCGCTCGTGTAGTGCTCCCCCGAGGCACGACAACGGTCATGATAGATCCGCATGAAATTGGAAACGTAATTGGCCTGAAGGGAGTACAACTGATGTTGAACGAAGCCAAGAGACTCCAGCTCAAGGTCTTTGTCCAAATACCCTCCTGTATTCCTTCAGCTCCGGGCCTAGAGACTGCCGGTGCACGAATAGAAGTCAAAGATGTAAAGAGGGCTTTAGGATGGAAAGGAGTGATCGGGCTTGGAGAAGTCATGAATTACTCTGGCATACTCGAGAAAAGTTCGAAGCTGCTGAAAGAGATAGAAGAAACGGTCAAATCCGGGAAGACTGTTGAGGGTCACGCGCCCAGACTGACAGAATCCCAACTCAATGCCTACACAAGCTGCAGAATCGAAGGCAACCACGAAGCCTTCACTGGAGACGAAGCGCTTCAAAATCTCCGTCTGGGTCTTAAGGTCGAGTTGAGAGAAAGCTCGACAAATAAGAACCTAGGTCAAATGTTGAAGGTGTTGCTGAAGGCAAAGGTTGACCTTAGGAATTGCCTATTGGTCTCAGATGATAGAACTGCCGTAGAACTTGTTAGAGAAGGACACATGGATCACATCGTTAGAAGGGCTATTGAAGAGGGAGTTGATCCCATCAGAGCGATTCAGATGGCGACAATCAACCCCGCAGAACACTTCAAGGTCAGCAAGGAGGTTGGAGTCATAGCGCCGGGGAGAATCGCTGACATACTCTTCGTTAAGCGGCTAGATGAGATGAAGGCTGATAAGGTCATATCCAATGGTTCGGTAGTCGCCGAGAATGGCGTTCTAAACGTCAGTCTTGGGGCACCAAGATATCCAGAGTACGTGGAGAGGACGGTTCACGTAGGAAGAGAACTTGCAGCAGCTGATTTCGACGTGAGATCACCAGTGGTAAATGGCCCAGTGAGAGTCTTGATCATCGATATTGGTGAGGATGGCATACAGACCAAGAAGGTTCTGCACACCCTTAAGGCGCATGATGGATTGCTCGAAGCCGATCCGTCGGGTGACATCGCAGAAGTAGGCGTGGTCGAAAGACACAAAGAAACAGGAAACGTTGGAAAAGGGTTGGTCAGAGGTTTTGGACTGAAGAAAGGTGCCATAGCATCGACTTTCGGTCATGACGCGCACAACATGGTTGTCTTGGGCGTGCGTAGCGGAGACATGGCGTTCGCCGCGAACGTCCTTTCTGATATGAATGGAGGACTTGTCGCCGTTGAGTCTGGTCACGTATTGGCCAAACTCGCCCTTCCAATAGCGGGGTTAATGTCCGATCGACCGGCTGACGAAGTCTCAACACGACTTGAATCCCTTGAGGCATCAGCAAAGAAGCTCGGTGCAAAGATCAGCAAACCGTTCTCTGCTCTTTCTTTCCTTTCACTGGCTGTGATTCCTGAGCTAAGAGTCACGGACAAAGGATTAGTTGACGTGAACGCTAACCGCCTGACAAGTCTATTCGTATGACAAAATATGGCTCATCTGATGTTGCGAATTCAACGGGTTGGCTTCATCGTTGCGGAAGACAAGAGCAAGAGAAGGTGACTT
>CAYGZB010000083.1:0-4991 GCA_964354325.1 uncultured Candidatus Bathyarchaeia archaeon
CACTTATCATGATCCCTGTCACCTGGGTCGTCATATGGGGATATACGAACAGCCGCGAGAACTATTGAATATGATACCCGGCGTTCAATTGGTTGAGATGCCTAGGAATCGGCAGTGGGCTTGGTGCTGTGGGTCAGGTGCGGGTGTGAAAGCTGATTTTCCAGATCTTGCCAGTTTTGCTTCAACGGAAAGACTGAAAGAAGCAAGAAGCACAGGCGCGGAAATAGTAACGTCGGCATGTCCATTCTGTTACAGAGGACTGAAAGACGGGATAGAAAAGGAATGGAAAGATCTGCAAGTCTATGACGTAATTGAGCTTGTCGCAAAATCAATGAAGAAGAAATAGTTTGAGGAACAAGGCCTAGGGCATTACTGCCACAGCCCTTCCCATTATTTCTCCTCGCTTGAGTCGTTGTAATGTTTCAGGAATCTCGGCAAGTCCAACTCTTGCAGAGATAAGAGGCGAGAGTCTGCCTTTCTGCGCCAACTCTACAACAGCCTTCAAGTCTCTCTTTGTATATGCGACTGAGCCGAAGATTCTCCATTCATTTACCACCAGATTGAATGGCGCAGCTTTGAATTGCTCGTTCGTGTATCCCACAATAACCATCCGACCAGTTTTTCCCAAGCTTTCGAGAGCGCTCTGAATGGTCTTCTCTCTGCCGACCAGTTCAAGAACTACGTCAACGCCAGCGCCTTTTGTGAATTCTTTAACCTTCTCTCCAACGTTTGATTCCATCGCATTTATTGTGGCCATTGCACCAAGATTCTCAGCCTCTCTAAGTTTGTCACTGGCAACATCGACGGCAATGACTCTAGCGCCAAATGATTTGGCTATTTGAAGTGCAATAGCACCCAATCCACCAAAGCCATTTATCATCAAGGTCTCTCCTCTCCGCAAACCTGCAATGTCATGTAGAGCGTGGTATGTTGATCCAGCCCCACAAGTCAATACTGCGCCAGATTCAAAGGATACTTTCCTTGGTAACTTGACCAACGTGTTTGCAGGTGTCTTAACATATTCTGCGTATCCTCCATCCAAAGTGAATCCTAGCTGGTCCAGGTTCACGCATAGATTCTCTTTTCCTGCCTTACAGAACCTGCATTTTCCACATGAAACTCCATTGTAGACGACCACGCGATCACCTTTTCTGAAACCTCGCACACCCTTACCGATCTTGAATACTTCACCAGCAATTTCATGACCCAAAGTCAAAGGCAACGTGCCCTTCCAAGGAGCAAGTATACCTTCAAGGAAGTGAAGTTCAGTGTGGCAAATCCCAGCGGATTTTATCTTCACCAAAACCTCTTTCGGACCTACCTCGGGAACTGTAATTTCCTCAACTCTTAGTGGTTCGTTAGCCTTGTAGAATCTGACAGCTTTCAAAGGGACACCGGACGAATGTACTTCCTCAAGGAAATATTAAGTATTCCGTGAAAGATTCAGGCTCGATTCGAGAGAGTTGGTGTGGTTAGAGAATCACGATAGTCTGGAGCGGATGTGGTCGTGAAAGGATTTGAAAAGATAGTAAAATCGGCTAATGAGGACGCGGTCAACAAAATCGTTCAGTCGCACCCCGTACTTGTGGGGATCCAGAAAGCGATAGACGTCATCCCTGGAATGCGCGAGGATCTGTTCCTGCACTCTGGGCCTCCGATCGAATGGAATAGGATGTGCGGTCCGGTAAGGGGAGCGGTTCTGGGAGCTGTAGTCTACGAGAGTCTGGCCGGGTCACTTGAAGAAGCTGAAATGGTCGTCGACTCGGGAAAGATTGTGTTTTCACCTACTCATCACCATGATTGTGTTGCACCGATGGCAGGAATCATATCGCCATCTATGCCCGTATACGTGGTCAAGAACAGGACATTCAACAACGTAGCGTACTCTAACGTTAATGAGGGCGTTGGAAAAGTGAAGACGTTGAGATTTGGCGCTAACAATGAAGAAGTAATATCACGACTGAAATGGATCGAGCATACTCTAGCGCCAGCCCTGAAATCAGCCCTGGAAATCAGTGGACAAATTGATCTTAGAAGTATCATTGCAGAATCCTTGAGGAGAGGAGATGAATGTCACAATAGAAACAAAGCTGCCACGTCATCATTTCTTCAACAGATGATCAATCCTTTGCTGGAAACTGACCTGGAGAAATCAAGTATAGCGTCGATTGTTGAATTCATTAATGGTAATCCTCACTTTTTCCTGAATTTGTCGATGGCGTCAAGCAAAGCGACCATGGATGCTGCGAGAAACATAGAATACAGTACAATTGTCACCGTCATGGCTACTAATGGTGTCGATTTTGGAATTCAAGTAAGTGGACTAGCTGATGAATGGTTCACTGCACCTGCGCCTAAACAAGCCCGAGGAAAAATATTCGATGAATACTCGTCTGATGATGCGAACCCCGTGTTCGGCGACTCCTACATAAGCGAGCCCGCGGGAATAGGTGCATTTGCCATGGCTGCTTCGCCAGCGATCGCTGAATTCGTCGGTGGCACGCCATCATACGGAGTAAAGATGACAAAACAAATGGCGAAGATATGTGTCGCAAGACATGAATTCTATAAGATTCCATATCTCGACTACATTGGAACTCCCGTTGGAATAGACATCAGAAGAGTTTTGAAAACAGGGATCGTTCCTGTGGTTAACACTGGTTTAGGGCATAAGAACCCAGGGGTGGGACAGGTAGGCGCAGGCATCGCATACGCTCCAATGCTGTGCTTCAAGAAAGCAGCCAAAGCCTACGGAAAGAAGTATCACAAGAAGCTGAGCTAGTCAAAGCGAAAGTGCTACGAACTAGCGGGATTTCATCAGCATCTCATAGTTCATCTCTATTTCAGAAACCACTTGCTTCATCGTCATTGACCCGCGGCTCTTGGCAATCGCCGAAATCACTGATCCGCCTGCGCCAACTCCCTCTTTCACAATACCGGCCTCGTAAGCTTGCAGCCCAGCTAGCTTCGATGACCCAAAGTCTATGTTGGCCGCGAGAATGGGCACAGGAGCTATCTGGGACACTATCCCGTCTATGTCAGATGTTGGATCCTGCGTGATCCATCTGGTTGTTCCAATGGCGACATTTTCAACAACCTTGCGGTTCAGGGCCGTGATCGTGGCTAGAACTGGCGTCATCTGTGTGCCTCCTGCCAAGAGAACAGACACTCTCTCAGCTGCTCCTACCGCGATGCCTGCAACGCAGGCGATCATCGGATCTCCGAGATGCTCAATGGCGTCTATTGGTCGATTCTTGAGATCACCATGTTGAATGCCTGCTGCTCTCATTCCATCCTCAACAGTTCGTATCTTTATTTCGTGCGGGTTGTCTGGCTTACTGCTGCTGACTCTACCTTTGGCATCGAACCCCATTGCTAGAAGGACTCCGAGAGCCGTGGTGGTTCCCCCAGGGATGCTTTCTCCAATCACCAAGTAATCGCAGGCCTTTGACAGCTGCTCGCCAAGAATCACCGAGTTTTGGAACAACTCCTCAGTTCTTTCAACTGCTATTCCAGTTCTGATGTCTTTTCCTGGGACTCCGCCTAGGTCGATGAAGGGAATCATTGGTTTCACCTTTGACCCTGCGTTCACCACGATTGTTGGTGTGTTGGACAGGCGCAGAGCAGACATGGTTACTAGAGCAGGTGTTGGAATTCCGTCTGGTGTGACTGGGACGCCCGGTATGCATTTGCATTTTCCAAGGAGTAGGAGTTCAGCGTCAGCAGGAGGTGTGTAGTCCGTTATTTCTGGGTTGGCTCCCGCTGCTGATATCCCATGGATCTTAGCTGTCTCGGTTGTTGCTATGACGCAGACAAACAGTGGATTATTTCCCTCGATCCGATCCAGAAACATCTGCGCTCTATTCTTTTCATGAAATAGAATTATGTCATCCATTTTTCAGTTCCTCGATTCAGGTTGACTACTTTGAATGATCGCTCTGACCAATTCGAGATCTTCTGGAGTGTTCACGTTCAGCATCACTTCGACTCTTCCCACTATCATGACTTCTTCATCGAGCGTCTTCTCGTTGATCTTCTCTCCGTCAATCATATTGACTCCAGCGAAGGCCAATCCTTCTTTAGTGTTTTCAGATAGTCTTGGAATCGCCACGGCCAAGGCGGGTTTTCCTGACATTTCGTATCTCCGAATGACTTCATCGATGATGTTGGCCGTAATAAGTGGAAGATCTGCAGAGATCACCAAGGTTTTCTTGAGTCCAAGACTCTTCACAGCCAGTTTTGTATCATCCACATAGTCATCGCCTGAGGTTTCGATAACGTTGAAACCTATAGACCTTAGAGTCGCCGCAGTCTCTGGGGTGTGTTTGCTTGTTGTCACGAAGACTCTGTCAATACTCCTTGAATGCTGAACTGCTTCGATTACATATTGCACCATGGGTTTGCCAGCGATCTTAATGAGCGGTTTCTCCACATTTTGGTGCATTCGGCTACCTTTCCCACCCGCCATCACTAAGCATGCAGCATTCATGCAATCATCGCCACAAGTGCAAGTAGAAATATCATTCTCGAAATCTCATTTGTAGCTCCGAGTACGTCTCCTGTGACACCTTTGAACTGTCGATTTGAGATTCCAGTTATGACAAGTGAAGATATTATTGATGACGCTGTTGCCAACAGACCAACGTAACTGAAGAAGAAGCCAGTGAACACCAATGAAATAGTCGTCGAGGCAAGAAGTTTTGCACTTGCGTTTCTTTGGTGCATGGCGTGAATAACAACTGAGCCCGTGCCTTGATGGGTCTCATTGCCGAATCTTGTCGCCACAACCATCGAGAGTTTGGCGGATATCTCGGATGCTGCGATGGCCTGGGCAATGAACTCTGGTTTGAGTGAGGCAATGCATGATATGGTGGTTATGGGCACAAAAAGTCCCAGCGCGAAGCCTCCAGCGCCGAGAAGATTGTCATGCATGATGTCAATCTTTCTCTCGGGATTGCCATGAGCCATTAAGGCGTCGCCAAAATCTAGCA
>CAYGZB010000084.1:0-4912 GCA_964354325.1 uncultured Candidatus Bathyarchaeia archaeon
GTGGCGGGCCCGACGGGATTTGAACCCGCGACCTTCGGGTTAAGAGCTTCAGCCCAACAGTTGATGTTGAACCGCTGCTCTTCCGGACTGAGCTACGGGCCCGACGTCGCTTCTGATGATCTTTTGTCGCTTAAAGTGTTTCTCTTCCTACGATCCAAGATGTCTCCAAAAAGGCAACAGTAAAATCTGATCATACATCAGATTCTGTTCAGAATCCTCAGGATACGGAGAATAGTCTTCATGCTCACATTCATCGGTTTGGGATTGCATGACGAACGTGGAATAACGCTTCGAGGTCTCGAGATAGCTAGAGCCTCAGACTTCGTCTTCGCTGAGTTCTACACAAGCTTCATGCCAGGATTGTCAACAAACGGTCTGGAGAAACTAGTTGGGAAACATGTTGAACTCCTTTCAAGGGCGGACATAGAGGAAAAGGCCGAAGAGAGAGTCCTGAAACTTGCGGAGAAAAGCAGAGTGGCCTTGCTTGTTCCAGGAGATTCTATGACCGCAACAACCCATGTGGACCTGCGGTTGCGTGCTGCGAAAAAAGGAATCGGAACCCTCGTAGTTTATGGAGTATCAGTGGCATCAGCAATCGCTAGCGCAACGGGGCTTCAGAGCTACAAGTTTGGAAAAACTGTTACAGTTCCCATGGTTGAATCTGGCAAACCGTCGGAGACACCATACGATGTGATAAAGGAGAATGGCGAAAGAGGCCTGCACACGTTGGTCCTTCTGGACGTCAAGGCCGACCTGGGCAAGTATCTGCTGATAAAGGAGGCACTTGAGCAACTCCTAGTGGTCGAAGGAAAAAGGCATGAGCATGTGGTCAGTGCAGATAGACTTGCGGTTGGACTAGCTCGTGTAGGATCGGACGACTCCAGAGTCAAAGGCGGTAGAGTCAAAGACTTGATTCATCACGATTTCGGAGGTCCCCCTCACTCGCTTGTTTTTCCAGGGCGGCTTCACTTCATGGAAGCAGAAACCCTCGAACTCCTTGCCGATACTGACAAAGAAATCCTGGAGGTCGGTCGATGAACGAGGACGCAGGTGAACGAGCGGAAAAGTACATTCAAAATGTCGAGAGAGCTCTTGAGAACTTGACTTCGACTAATCTGCCGACAAGCATCACAAGGCGCGATCTTACAAGCGTCTTGGACACAGTCAAGCGTTACGTTTCTGACGCAAGATTCTATCTTCAGGAAGGCAAAACCACAACATCCTTGGCGTCAATCTCTTATGCAGAGGGGCTTCTTGATGCCATGAAGTTCCTCAAGATTATCAATTTATCTTGGCAGAGCAAAGACTACGCTCAAATCTAGATGCATTCAATTGGACAACGAGCTGAATGAGAAAGGCGACCGTAAACGAGTTAAGCTACAAGCTCTCTGTTGACGAAACAATGAGAAAGAAGAACATAGTGCTCGCTACCGGTGCGTTCGATCTCCTTCATTATGGGCATTTGCGGTTTTTGGAGGAGTCGAAAAGACTTGGTGGAAGAAACTCAGAGCTAATTGTGCTTATTGCTAGGGACAAGACCGCTGCAAGATTGAAGGGCAAGAAACCAGTGATGTCTGAGAACGAGAGGCGAGCACTTGTCGCAAGTCTGAAACCCGTTGACAAGGCACTTCTTGGATTCAGAAAGTTCAGCATAAGGAAGATTGTTCGGAAGGTGAAGCCAGACATCATAGCATTAGGCTATGATCAAGACGAAGTGAAGAAGGCTGTAGAGAGAGTGGTCAGACAGAATGGTTCTAAGATCAAGGTGATCCAAGTGCGAAGGTTTGGCAGCCCCGACCTTAGTTCCTCAAAGATAAAGAGACGTGTCATTGAGAGCTGGGGGAGACTCTGACGAAAACCCTATCGCCGTCTTTGAGTCCAAGCTTCTCTCTAAGGTTCACTGGAGCAATTATCTCCAATATTTCTTCGCCATAATGAGATCTCAACGCTGTCACTACGTTCGCTCGAGCTTTTCCGTTAATCAAGACGCGATAACATCTTACCGGTCCGTAGCTACGTTTCCCATCTCTGAAACCATCTATCGACGTGAATGGCATCGCTTCTAGAAGTGTTCTCTCTGGAAAGAATCGTTTTCCTAGCCTAACATTCAACGTTCCAGGAAACGGGTCATACCCAAGCTTCTTCTTGAATTGTTCTCTGTAGCCCGGCTGATGGATGTAGTAAGCTCCTTCTCCGAGTCCTGAGAATAGTTCTCCTTCCAAAACCAGTTCCTTAGGTGGAGGCTCGACTGCCCGCTTGAGCGTCATGTATGCAGTCTTGAGTTCACGTTTGCCTTCTTCGGTGAGCCGAATACTCTCCCCGTCAGGGGTCCTTAGTCTTGTTATCAATCCCAGTTTTTCGAGTTCAATCAATCTTCTGGAAGCGGTTTGCTGTGATGTTCCAGCACTCTTCGCCATCTGATTCGTCGTAAACGTGACGTGCCCATTGTGAACGCCCATCTCCACAAGCTTGAACAACGTGTGGAACAAGTTCGCCCTCAAGTTCTCATCTTCCTCGCCATTGTCGTCGCTTCTTCATGGCTCAGTCTAAGGGGTCCAACCTCTTTCGCTGCTAGGCAATGCTTCGCTATTCGAATGGCAGCATTCAATGAAACCTTATGACCAATGCTTACGTATAGAACCTTCTTCCCAACTTTGATCGTTGCCCCGATCTCGCGTCTGTCCTTGTCCAATATTCGGTCTCCACGAACTTTGCCAAAGAATGCATTCTTCGCTACTCCAATCGTCGGAATGTTCAATAGGACACCAACATGGCAAGCCAAACCGAATCTTCTCGGATGCACCAGTCCATGTCCATCAACAAGTACTACATCCGGTTTTCTGCTAAGTCTTCTGACAGTCTCGGTCATGATGGGAGCTTCTCTGAACCCGAGGAAACCCGGACGGTAGGGCACCTTGACATGACTCTCTGCATACTGCGATTCGATCGGCTTGAGGTCTTTGTAGTCTACGAGTACCGAAGCTGCGAAGGATGAGTCATCGGAGTACGCGACATCGACACCAGCAACAAGCAGTATTCTCCTTGGTAACCCAGATCGTCTTCTTACAAGATGAGAGAATCTCTTCTGGATAGTGACTGCTTTCTCAAACAAGAATGGTTCGCTTGGAGTAAGTTCATCAAGATCGGGAACTTCTGAGGTCTTTTGACCCAACTTTCATTCATTTCTTTCTTGCTAGGACGTCGCTCAAGTCCTTGACGGTGTTTTCAAGGGAGAGTCTCCTGATCTCGGTTACGACGTCCCCTCTTGTAGATTCAATCAATTTTCTAGCGATATCCATCTTATGTCTGAAGTTTGGTATGATTGCTGTATGATCGATCGAGTAAAGATCTTCGTACACGTCTTCCATCAAGGCAAAGTTCTTCTCTGCTTCTTTTGCTTCACCTTTTCTCAGATTGTTCAACACCATTCTTCTGAGCTCTCCAATGAAATCTAGAAGGCCTAGCAGGTAAGGCAAGATTTCAACACCAATCTGTTTCCGCGAAAGGAGTTTCCGCTTTGTGACTATTCCGTGAAGTAGCTTTGCCTCGGTGTATTCCTGAAAGGCAACGACAACTGTTGGAGCGGAGTTCAGTTCAGAGCGTGCAACCAGCAGTCTCCTGAGGCCTGTGAGTGTTCCTTTCGCTTTCTCTAGCGTCTCCTCCGCATCTTTCACATCATTTCTATGAAGTTGGACAATTGCCCAACCCGAGAGTCGAGTCGCCGCCCTTGAGGATTCAAACATCTTCTCCCGTGTAAGATCGTAGTCTTCGAGTTCCGCCTGTATCTTTTCTAAGTCTTTCTTGTCGAGCAAATCTTCACACTCAGAGACTCTATTAGCAGTTGAACGCTGGGATAAACCATTTGGGAACAGCTAAGATATCTTGATAGATTTTTCGAGCCTGCTCAACAAGACCACCCGACTCTCTGGAGATTCATCCAAGATCTTGTACGACATCTCGGCTGCGAGTTTCCTAGAAAAATCGACAACGTCCTTATGACTTGGCATTGAGTCGAGAGAAAGTCTGCTTCGGGAATATCCAACATACATGTAGGACTTGGGCTCAACATATGTTGGTGTGACCGGTCGAAGCAGCTTGGCGTACTCTTCTGGACTATTCAAGTTCAGGTCCCTAACAAGGGTCGTGCGGATGGCTGTAGGACATGAAAAACTTGGAAGCATGGAGAGAGTCTTCATAAGATTTTCCCAAGCATCAGGAATAGACGGTCTGCAGACTGTGACAAATGTCGATGGGTCAGGTGCACAAAGAGAAATGTACAGCTGTGAGGGTTCTTCATTCAGTGATTCAAGAACTTTGGGATTGGTTCCGTTTGTAACAAGGAAAACGGTAAGTCCATTTCTCTTGAATTCATGTATCAGCGACCCTAGACTCGGGTAGAGCGTTGGTTCTCCATCTAGACTTATGGCAACATGTCGAGGGTGAAGAGCTTCAAAATATTTCTCAGGATCCACTTTCCCCTCCAAGACTTGACCATTGTAGCCACTCAAGATCTTTAGTTGTGCTTTGAAACATTCCTCAACCAATTTCCTAGGATCATCCCATTCGGTCCCTGCGGAGACAGTCCATGGAATTGAGAAGTCGTCGGGCTGGATCCTCCAACAGAACTTGCATCGCATGTTACAGATCAGTGTCGGAGTCATCTGTAGGCAGCGATGACTCTGAATTCCGTAGAACTTCTGCTTGTAGCAAGGGTGATTCTCGGTGAGACTCTTGTGCAACCAATGACATTTCTTTGCAGCGGAATGTCTGCCAACAGTCTGATACTTCTGCCTTCTTAGAACTTCGGCAAGTTCAGCTGTGACACAACTCTGCAAAAAGTTCACTGGGTCAATTTCTATTGGAAACACATATACTTGAGAAACCTAGGTCAAAAAAGACCGCCTATTATCGA
>CAYGZB010000085.1:0-4907 GCA_964354325.1 uncultured Candidatus Bathyarchaeia archaeon
CGTGGTGTTAAGCATACTTCTTGTTGGAGTTATGTGGGGAATCTTGCTTAGACGAATACATTGAAATGTACTTGATAAATAGACGAATCCTTGAGTATTAGATTCTTGGGGAGGCAATCGTTCGTTGATCAAAATTAGTGCTTTTCATGTTTCGAAAGTGATCAATGCTCCTCTTAGGTTCGTATACGACTGGTGCACTGACTTTAGAGGAGATGACAACAAGATCTGGGGGTCAAACGTGAAAAGGATCATCCTGCAGAAGACGAGGCTGCGGGTGATTTATATGTCGACTCACAAGCAGGGTCGCAAAAGTGTTAGCGCTGTTCGTATTGTGACTTTGAGGCCTCCAAATGCTTGGCATCTAGATCTGGTTGGCCAACAAGAAGACGAGATCGGTGACTATAGACTGACGAGACTTGGACCCGGAAAGACGAGGCTGGACATGAGATTCAATGTGAGATACAAAATCGCTCATCCACCGACCAAAGAAGAAGATATGGCCATGACGAACAAGGTATGGGACAGGTATGTGGCTGCGCTTGAAAGAGATCACACTTGCGGTAGATGAGAATTCTTGCACACAGTTCTCTTGTAGTACTTGATTGGTGTGCGTCACCAAAGGCTAGGCAGACATATTACCCGGGATGACTATTGAAGCAAGATAAGTAATGGCTTCAACGAGTCCGAAATGTCTAAGATGCGGAACAGGAAGTGCTTACTACTCTACCGAAAGCCTGGCGCGAAGTCATTTTTTCTGTGCTGAATCCAGACAATTCGCTGCAACTTCTGGGGCTGCTGCGGGCACACTCAAACTTGCACGAGGGAGTGTTTTTTGAAACGTTTTCCTATAGAGAAGTCACGTGGCCAAGGGAGACCAAGCGGTCAAAGGTACTCCTATACCGAACTTGCTAATCGCTGGTATTTGATCTGGATTTCAGAGAAGTATGGAGTTGACCCTCACAAATTCCTCGCATGTTTTCTGGACGCTTGGATTCATGAGAAGTCATCCTGCAATGATCTGTCGGTCCGATGCCGCGAGAAGACGGGGGAAGCTGGCGTATTTCTCGTAACGCGAGATGAGAAGATAATCGCACAGGTGAGACTTAATGAGATGGCGTTGAAACGTCTTCCAGACGTTGATCTTTCAAGTTACCCTTGGAATCAAGTTCCGTCAGTGAAGGATGCCGCGGATTCGGAAACTGGGGACACTAGAATTAAGGACGTGGGCTTGAGAGCCCAACACGTCAACCTAAAGGCAAGAGTTGTTGAAAAATCTATCACGAAGAAGGTCTACTCTAGATTTGGCGATTCTCATGATCTTTCGACTGCAGTGATCTCTGATAGTACAGGTTCTATCAAGTTGCCACTTTGGAACGCTCAAATAGGAATGGTTTCGGTGGGAGATACAGTTCAGATTGAGAATGGTCGAGTAAAAGCGTTCAGAGGAGAATTGCAGGTGAGTGTTGGCAAGAGGGGCAAGCTGAACGTCATAGAGAGAACGAATTGAATCTGCCCTTCTCCCAGATTCCCGAATGTAGACTCGTCAAAAATCTTACAATTCTAGAGATAGGATTGGTAGATTCTAGAGAAGTTTTCCGTAGTTTTTTCGGCCACGTCCTCCATTGCCAAACCTTTGAGTTTGCAAACTTCCTTCAGCGGTATCAGGACATCCTTAGGCTCCGAGCTTATATCACCATATTTGACAGGAGAATCTGTTTCCAGAAGGAGATTCTCCAATGGAACGTTCAGGACTGCTGTTCTGTGATCCTTGCTATATTCAATAGCGGGCGTAGCTGAAATGTAGAAACCTTGATCCACAATTTTCTTAAGCAGTTCCGTGGGTCCGCTGAACCAATGGAATATCACTTTCTTGGCTCCAAGTTCTACAACCATATCGAAACAGTCCGCCCAGGCCCCTCTACTGTGGACTGTGATCGGTTTGTCAGACTCTTTCGCTACCATGATAGCGTCTTTGAAAGCTGAGCGTTGAACTTGTTTTATTGAAGGATCCTTCTTGATTCCCTTTAGCCAATAATCAAGTCCAACTTCACCTACGCCCGCGATTCTATCAATGTTCTGCCGTATTTGAGCGATGGTCGGTTCGATACTGGTTTCCACAAGACCCCATGGATGCAGGCCTAAAGCAGGGAGAACCTTCACAGAAGAGGTCTCGTAATCTTTGGAAAGCTGCAGCGTTTTGAGGTTGGATTTCACGTCCATGCCCATTGAAGTTATGGCAAATAGTCCGGATTGAGCTGCTCTGCGGATCACGGCATCAAGATTTTGTAGTTCAGACAGATGAGCGTGGGCATCAGCTACTTGCAACATTGAACTCCTTTCCAGAGAGCGTAACAACAATGTTTTATTGTTTTAGATGCTTATGGTAGGGTTTGAGGGGGTTTGGATGGGTAGTCCTAAAATGACTCGAAAGCCTAAGAAGAAAAAGAAGGCATAGTGCAACTTTGAGGCGGGTGCCAGAGGATGGATGTTGAGAAGAAGTGCAAAGAATGTATGTATTTTAGAATCCGCAAGGGCACACCGAACTGCTCTCTGATCAAGCAGAAGGTATCGCAAAGCTACTACTGTAACAAGTTTAGACCAAAGTAACCCTCAAAGATTTGTCTGGCCACAGCTCCAAATAGGAGACAAATGGATTAGCGGAAGCTTCCTCTTTTGGAGTTCTCTTTTCTTTTCTTGAATACGTCATACAATTTCAAGTCCTAGGCAATCATCTATACATATCTGTTGTGCGTTGCATTGTATGTGAACCTCGCGAGATCACGGAAATGACAGTCGAAGCAGTATCGGTCGGCTATGGCGCTCTCTCAATGACCAGTTGGGGCTTTGGAGATTTCATGGCCAAGAGACTGGTTGGACCATTAGGCTACTACAGAGTCCTCCTCTATACGCAACTCGTAGGTTTGGCTCCCCTTTTCGTCTTGGCCGCAGTGTTTACTCCACCGTTGCCCTCGTCGCCGGGAGCAGTCGCCTTGACCATTGGAACAGGAGCATGCAGCGTTTCATCGCTTTTCTTCTTCTACAAAGCGTTGAGTGTTGGTAAGGCCAGCATAGTGACTCCCGTTGCTTCGGCTTCAGCCATCATTGCGATGACTCTCTCAGTTGCCATTCTTGGCGAGACTCTGAACATCATGCAAGTCATGTGCCTTGCATTGGTTGTGACTGGAATACTCTTTCTATCTGTAGTGCGGTCTACGTTTGGAAGGCTGCATGAAAAGGGTCTACTCTACGCGTTGTGCTGTATGATGGCAGCCGGTCTGAACTCTATACTCATCAAATTCCTTTCATATGATATTGGCGAGATGGGGACGCTGTTCTTCAATCGTGTACTGACGACTGTAATACTTCTTGCAGTGTTCCAGCTGTATCGAAACAAGTTCACACGTGGAACCGGAGGAAAAATCTCTTTGAAGGTAATAGTGGCAGCGGGCTTGATCGAGTTCGTGGGCTACTTCGCCTACATAGTCGGTGTGAGTGTTGGTATCGTCTCGATTGTTGCACCCGTTTCCAGCGCATCACCAGCAGTAACGATTCTTCTGGCGCAAGCTTTCTTGAAGGAAGGGTTGCTCCAGATTCAGAAACTGGGCATACTGTTTGTCATATTTGGAATACTTTTCCTTTCAATAACCTGATAGAAGACCGAGTTGGCCTGGAGCACATCAAATGTCTCAAGAATGCCCTAACATGACAACAGAAGCAGGATACTCATGGAGAACCCTACAGTGATCGGAATCATGAGGTTCTCAGTATATTCCACGAAGATAGATTCTGTTGCTGTGCCTACGATTGATCCTAGAAGGGCTGCCACCGGGTTGACGAAGATTAGAGTCGAGAGTAAACTTACTATGAAGAAGAATGTTGACCCTTCAATTGTCTTCTTTTTGTTGTGAGGCAAATGGTGGTGGCCAAATCTTATGCCTACAAGAGAGGCCAAACCGTCTGCCAGAGTTAGCACAGATATCGCTGCGTAGTTTATTGGTTTTGGAAAGAGGTTCATAGCAATCAGTATTCCAGCGGCGTATGAGACAGGACGAAGAATCCAGCCGGACGACTCTTCTCCACGCGCCGCCAGTCCTGTAATCTTTGTTACAATAGGGAGGCTTCTTCCGTGAAGTCTCAAATATTCAGAGATCAGATAGAGCATAGTCATGCAAAGAATTATTGAGGACAGAAACGGTGTACCAAGAATTTCGGCCAAGATTATGGTGAAGATGCCGGAAATGTGAATCAGTTTTCTCATTCCTTCCAAGCATTTTCCCTCCTTCTTCACGAGTCGATTTCTTGAGATTTTAAGATTCAACATGTTGGTGTAGAATTCTTGATTGTGCGAGTCCACTCAGAATAGCCATTATCTTCGTGTCGTACCTGACCACCAACTTACCTACGATCCAGCCAACTATGGAACCGACAACAACATCGAATGGCCAGTGTACCCCAACGTAAACCCTACTGATGGCTATCAAAAAATGCCAAGACATTGAGTGGTATCTTCATCTTCTTCCACTCGGACCCGAGAATAGCTGCACTCGTGAAGCCATTCTTTGAATGTCCGCTTGGAAAGCTTCCTCCGGCTTCGGTATCCAGTGCTCTTGCTCCGGGCACAATCAGATATGGTCGGGGTGTTGGAAATATCATTTTGACAGGCAAGATTATCAAACCTCCCACAATTACTCTGAATACCAGAAGCACAGCTTCCCTTATTCTTTTTGCGATCCAGAGACAGGTGGATGCAAAGAGCAAGAAGATTGTTGAGCCTGTATGGGTAACAGTCCACATGAGAGGATCAAGAAAAGGTGAAGCTAACCCTTCGTTCAACATGACGAAGCCTGCAAGATTCCACTTTTTCAACCATTGAGGAAATGGATCTGTTGTAGTGGTTGGAACCCCAC
>CAYGZB010000086.1:0-4810 GCA_964354325.1 uncultured Candidatus Bathyarchaeia archaeon
CAAATTGACGTTGCTATTCTGGGTCAAAAGCACCGCAATGTGCATATTTCACTATGACATATGTTTGAGAATGGGAATGCTTGGAGTGATATGTAACATGCCCAAAAAGTCTGAAACAAATATTCAAGACCTTGCTGACACTCTTGGCGACATCAAAGAGCTAGCCGAGAAGTCTAAGGTTGAACTTGAAGAATGGATAAGTGAACACCCACTTGAATCGGCCGCGTTCATTTTGATGGCGGGAATAGTATTGGGTGTCCTATTGGGAACTTCCGCATCCAGGCGTGATTGAATATGTCTGAGACACCCAAGCCAGAGACATCCAAGCCAGAGCTTCTTGAGAAAGTCGTTCAGATACTCTCATCTGAAGTCGCCACTAGGACCCTAAGGGACGCTGACAAGAAGCTGAAAGCGTACGTCACGGATATCGTTCAAAGAACTGCGAAAAAACTCATGACAATGATTGCGGGTGGCATAATGGCTCTCATTGGAGCGCTTTTCCTTCTCGTCGCATTTTCAGAATACATAAACGAGACCATGAATTCAACGTGGATTGGTTGGGGAATCGGAGGACTCGTGGCGATGGTCATCGGCTTGTTAACATACATAGTGAGTCGTCGGTAGCTATCCTTTCTGCAGAAAAGCGCCCAGATTTCTAGGCTACCGGCTCCATTTGAACCTGAAGAATTGACGATTTGGTGCAAAGTGTTAAGAACTCAAGGAAACTCTTCTACTGAGTAAAATTCTAGGTGAAGGAAATGGAACCGGAAAAAGCACTATTCGCAAGAAAGACGTCGGGACTTATCAGAAGCATCTCGGGAAGAGACGCACTAATCTACAACGTTGTTTTCATGGCACCAATGTCCGTCTTCATCTACGGCGTCTGGGCTTCAGTGACTTTCCCTGGAACCGACTTGCCTCTGACGGCTCTAATGTGCATACCTCTGGGCATCGTAATCGGGCTCTTCTACTCCATCTATTCTGTATCCATGCCCCGGTCAGGCGGAGACTACGTCTGGGTCAGCAGAGTAATACATCCAGCAGTCGGCTTCGCTATCAACTTCTTCATGTTCATCAACGTCCTGAGCCTCGTGGGAACAGAGATTCCATGGATAATCGACTACGCAATAACTCCGTACCTCATGATGACTGGCGATGCGTCCACGATCGCGTTTATCTCGACTCCCGGATTCAAGTTCGCGCTATCATTGCTGTACTACCTCGCTCTGGCTCTCATAATCGCCTTCGGAGCAAAAGTTGCCATGAAAGCATGCCTAGTCTCGTTTGCATTCATACTGATGGGATTAACCGTATTTGCTGTGGCATGCATAGTGGCAGGTCCAATGGGATTCCAATCAAACTTCAACGAGTTCAGCGGGATGAACTACGACAGTGTCGTTCAGACAGCTATCAGCAATGGTTGGCCGGGACTTAACATGTCAGCTACGATGCTGGGCATACAGTTTACAATGATCAACTTCCTAGGATTCACATCATCAGTCTACATATCAGGAGAAGTAAAGGACGTACGCAAGACTCAACTAATGGCCGTCGTGGGCAGCGTCATCATATTCGGACTATTGACCTGGATTGCTTACGCAACTGCATACTACTCCATGGGTGGAGACCTTATCGGAGCCATCTCCTACCTCGCTGTAATTGGAGACCCCAGCTACAATCTACCCATGCTGCCATTCTTCACATACCTCTTCATGTACGTCACCAGAAACACCACTGTTGCCGCACTGATGTACATAGGATGGATCTTCATGCCACTCTCAGCAGGACTAACTTACATGTTCATCGCGGTCAGACTGCTTTTCGCATGGTCCTTTGACAGAATACTTCCAACCGCCATAGCCAAGATAGACCGCCGATTCAACACCCCATACATTGCTTTGATCATAACAGTCATCGTGGCAATAATCTACCAGATACTCTGGATATACACTGCATTGATGTCGTTCTTCTCATACCTCGTCTTCGGCTGGATGATAATGCAGATCGTCACAGGCATATCAGCAATCATATTCCCGATAAGACGCAAAGACATCTTCGAAAAGTCGCCAGACATAGTCAAACGAAAGATCGGCCCAATACCGGTGCTGTCAATTCTCGGCATTTTGACTATCATCATCTCGATATGGCTGGGCTATGCAAGTATGGGACCGGCATTCATAGGCGTAATCAACTTCTCGACGTTCGGATTCACGATTGGAACATTCGCGGTCGCACTGATAATCTACGCAATATCAGCAGCTTACAATGCGCACAAAGGACTAGCCTTGGGACTTACCTTCAAAGAAGTACCACCAGAGTGATCAGGGAGTTAATACCTCCCTTCAACCCTTTTTTTGTTGCACTCAACGTTTTTCCTGAACCTGTCAACTACGCAGCGATTTCCATACTGACATTGGGCTACGGATTGTCTTCTCTTGTGGGCATGAGACTGGGAAGACATTACATATGCTACAATCAGAGCAAGACGCTTGACGTCTTGCTCAAAATGCCTGAATCATTTTCATCCGGACCCGCAGAGAACATTCTGATTCCAGTAATCTCGGGCATTTGCATGAGCATGTTATTCTTATTCATGTAGACCGTTAGATTTGCACACTGGTGGACTCTACAGTCTTGACGAGATTCATCGAAGTTGCCAAGAGTAGAAGGAGCGTAAAAAGAGAGTTCTCAACAAGGACAGTTGGCAAGAGACTTCTCGAACATGTTCTTGAAGCAGCTACATGGGCTCCTTCTGCACATAACTCCCAACCTTGGAGCTTCATCGTGATACGAGAGAAGTCAACCAAAGCAAGACTTGCAGAAAATATGGCGGATGCATGGCGGAGAGACTTCGAGAAGGACATGACCCCCAGCATAGAGACTGAAAGAAGAACTGCAGCTTCTAAAACTCGCATTTCGAACGCTCCAGTTCTTCTTGTTGTTTGTCTGACGACAGAACTGATGCAGAAATACAAGGACGAGAGGAGAAAGAAATGCGAGTACGTGATGGCTATTCAAAGTGTTGCGGCGGCGATTCAGAATCTCTTACTCGCAGCACATGAATCTGGACTCGGTTCGTGTTGGATGTGTGCACCCTTGTTCTGCCCTGATACGGTAAGGAAGACACTTGGAATTCCTGATCATATAGATCCTCAGGCTCTGGTGACACTTGGTTATTTGAAAGATCACATTCCACCACCCGCAAGAAAACCTACGTCAGAGACCATTCATGTTGATCGTTGGTGATTGAATGATAGTCGTTCTGGCTGGAGGAGTAGGATCGGCACGTTTCCTTCAGGGATTGATCAGAATTCGCCATCAAGAAGAGATCACTGTAATCAGTAACACAGGAGACGACTTTCAATTCTACGGACTCCACATATCACCGGACATCGACATAGTCATGTACACGTTGGCAGGAATGGTGGACGAAGAGAAAGGGTGGGGCTTCAGAGAGGACACTTTCCATTGTCAAGAAACGTTGAGCAAACTTGGCCTTGAATCATGGTTCAAACTCGGAGACCGAGACTTGGCAACACATATCTATAGAACAAATCAGCTACGAAGCGGATTGAAACTCTCACAGATCACATCCAACCTCGCAGATTCCATGGGACTAAGAATCAAAATCCTTCCAATGACCGATGACAGAGTCGAGACAAGAATACTAACGGAACAAGACAATATTCACTTTGAAGAGTACATGGTGAAGAGGCAGATGAGGGATGATGTTCGATCAGTGGAATTCTCAGGTATAAAAGAAGCAAAGCCTGGACCCGGCGTCATCGAAGCGATTCAAGAAGCCGAAGCCATTATTGTCGCACCCAGCAACCCCATCGTCAGCATTGGTCCCATACTAGCAGTTGAAGGAGTAAGGGAAAAACTGAAGGCATCAAAGGCTAGAGTTGTGGCTGTGAGCCCGATTGTTCAAGGTTCCCCTATCAAGGGTCCTGCAGACAAGCTAATGCGCTCAACTGGGGTGGAAGTCTCAGCCTTCGGGGTTGCCCAACTGTACCATGACTTCCTCCACGGATTCATTCTTGATGAATTGGATCTTGAACAGAAAGCACGCATAGAAGGCATGGGACTAAGCGTAGCTACCACTAATACGATAATGAAGAGTATCGAAGACAAGGAAAGATTAGCTGAAAGAAGCCTGAATATTCTCCAATCTTAGTATGGTGCCATGGATTACGACCATCTTTGCTGCCATTCCCGTAAAGAGATCGTCTCAATCAAAAACAAGACTGTCTCCCGTCTTAGCATTGAAAGAACGAAAAGAACTCACACGCAGAATGCTATTTGACGTCTTAGGCGCTGTCACTCAATCAAAGACTGTTGACCAGACGATAGTCGTCTGTTCTGACAAAAAGATATTGAAGGGCAAAACCTTTCCAAATGTCAAAGTATTCAACGATAGAATTGGCGAAGATCTCAACATCGATCTGAAAGCCGCAGTCCAATACTGTATGAAGAAAAGCGTGGAATCCCTACTGATCCTTCCTGGAGACATTCCACTCATTCAAGCAACTGAAATTGAACTAATAGTAAACTCAAGTTCCTGCACTGGGGTTGTTATCGTACCCTCAAAAGACGAACTGGGAACAAATGCACTTCTGTTAAGGCCTCCTAACGTGATTTCACCAGCTTTCGGATCGAACAGCTATCAATCACATCTTAGCCTTGCAGCACGCAAGACAATAGATGTGAAGACTCTCAGAATAGCGAGAATCTCTTTGGACATCGACAAACCGAAGGACATCCAAGATTTCCTATCTTTTCCCGGAGAGAGCACCTCAAGAGATTACCT
>CAYGZB010000087.1:0-4767 GCA_964354325.1 uncultured Candidatus Bathyarchaeia archaeon
TCAGCAAGCTTAAATCCAAACTCAACACACGGTTGCTCCCATGTCCAAGGGAAGACTCAACTTAACAACGAAACAGGTGTCTCTTGCCGCGACATTTGCAGGTATTTACGCAATACTGAATGCGCTTCCAGCGTTCAAGATCTTGGGCGGAGAGGGATTCATCAACTCTTCGTCCTTTGTTGAACCGATTGTTGGAATAATACTGGGACCCTACATAGGAGGACTTTCGGTGCTGGTTGGAAGAGTAATCGCGAACGCTTTTGTTCCCTCCAGCGCGTTAGGCCCCTTCTCGCCCATTCCCGGAGTCCTAACCGCATTTTCGTCCGGTATGGCCGTAAAAGGCAAATGGTACGTGTCTGCATTCGTGTTATACGGACTGGTAGTTCTGTTTCTGGCGTATCCACTTAATCAAGTGGAACCCGTTTTCCCCTACTTCATATTCTTGCATGCAATCTCAGGAGTTCTTCTGATTCTCTCGAGCCGCATTTCATCACTAAAGCTGCCGTTTTTCAAAATGAAAACGAGCAAGTTGCTCTTTGGGCTTGGTCTAATCTTCTTTCCATCTACATTGATCGGACAACTGTCAGGAACTCTTGTTTGGGAATTTCTACTTGCCGAGGGAGTCACAGGAGTATGGAAAGCCTTCGGGATGGCAATAATGCTCGCCTTTCCCGTTGAGAGAGCGTTAATCACGGTAATTGCATGTATACTAGGCGCTGCACTTGTCAAAGCTCTGAAGGGACTTGGCATATTCATGGATCAAGCAACGGTCGACGTGAAAGGAGTATAGGACGCGAGTTCATTCGGGCTTTTTCTTGAACTCATCGGCCAGCTGCTCAAGAAGTGATTTCTGTTTCGAAGAAAGTCTTCTCGGGACTGCCACCAGCACCCTCACCAGTTCGTCGCCATGCCCGAAGCCTCTCATTTTTGGAAGACCCCTTCCTCTCAGTTTAAACATGGTTCCAGTCTGGGTTCCAGACGGTATCTTCAGTCGGACTTTGCTTGTCAGCGTTGGAACATCGATCTCGTCTCCAAGTGCCGCTTGTGCTATGTTGACGGTGGTTTCAGTTATTATGTCGGGTCCCTCTCTTTCGAACTCTTGATGAGGTCTGACATGAACCACGACGTAGAGGTCCCCTGAAGGACCATCCTCCGGCCCTGCTTCTCCCTGGCTCTCCATTCTCAGGCTTGTGCCTGTTTCGACGCCGGGGGGAACTTTCACATTTATGGTTCGTGTTCTCTGTACGTTTCCACTGCCCCGACAGTCAGAGCATGGTGACTCTATTATGATACCTCTTCCATGACATTTGTCACATGGCACGATCTGAACAAATCTCGCAAAGCCTGACGATCGACTATGCTGGACCTGTCCCGTTCCTTCACAGTCAGAGCATGTTTCAGGACTTGTTCCGGGTTCCGCTCCGCTTCCATTGCAGGTCGTGCATTTTTCAATTCTTGGAACCTCTATCTGAGTCCTTGTCCCCGTAGCTACCTCTTCAAGAGAAATCTCCAAGTCGTATCTTACGTCAGCTCCACGTTGGGGCTTGTACTCATGGGCGCCTCTTCCCCCAAAGAACATTTCGAAGATTGAATCGACCCCTCCGAATCCAGAGCCAATGTCTCTGAATACGTCGCTGAAATCTACCCCTCTGAAGATGTCTTCACGCGTGTATCGACCGTCAATTCCTGAATGCCCGAGTTGATCGTATTGCTGTCTTTTTTGCTCATCAGATAGTACAGCGTAGGCCTCGGAGATTTCTTTGAATTTCTCTTCTGCCTCTGGCGTCTTGTTCCGGTCAGGATGATACTGGAGGGCTAGCTTCCTGTACGCATCCTTCATCTCGTCTTTGGAAGCGCTGCGTGAAACTCCTAGTACCTCGTAGTAGTCCCTCTTTTGCATCCCTTACCGACCGGACACCTTGCAAGAAGAATTATTTCTTCTTATTTTCGTCCACTACTTCGTAGTCAGCGTCGACGACTTTCTCTCCACCATTCTCGGTTGGCCCAGTTTGTTCACGTGGTTTCTGTTGGGCTTGTTGTTGGGCAGCTTGCTGTTGGGCAGCTTGTTGTTGGGCAGCTTGTTGATAGACGGCGGCGCCGATTTCTTGTACGACTTTGCCGAGTTCATCACTCTTCGTCCTGATCTTCTCAGTATCCTTCGCTGAGAGAGCCTCTTTCAGTTCACTAACGCCCTTCTCGATTCTGTCAGTCTGATCTTTAGTCAGTTTTTCCTTCAGGTCTTTCTTAGTCTTCTCAGCGGTGTAGATGAGTGTATCCGCACTGTTTCTAACGTCCGCTTCTTCCTTCTTCTTTTTGTCCTGTTCCGAGAATTGTTCCGCTTCTTTTACCATCCTATCCTTTTCGGTTTGTGAAAGCTTTGTTGAAGCTGTAATTGTTATTTTCTGCACATTGCCCGTAGCCATATCCTTTGCAGAGACATTGAGAATTCCATTTGCATCAATGTCGAATGTCACTTCAATCTGTGGAACGCCTCTCGGAGCCGGCGGTATCCCTACGAGGTTAAACACTCCCAAAGACAGGTTGTCGGCCGCCATTGGACGCTCGCCTTGAAGCACATGTACTGTCACACTCGTCTGGAAATCCGCAGCAGTGGAGAATATCTGAGCCTTCTTTGTGGGAACAGTAGTATTTCTTTCGATTAGCTTTGTAAGTACGCCTCCAAGAGTCTCAACTCCCAAAGATAGTGGCGTTACGTCAAGGAGAAGAAGTTCGCTAACCTCTCCTGCAAGCACACCACCTTGGATAGCTGCCCCTACAGCCACGCATTCCATTGGGTCTACTCCTCGTTCAGCGGACACCCCAACGATTTCTTCAACGCTCTTTCGAACCAGAGGCATCCTGGTCATTCCGCCGATGAGAATCAACTTGTTTATGTCCTGAGGCTGAAGCTTCGCATCAGCCAACACGCGTCTAATCGGGCTTTCGATTTGCTTGAAGATTGGGAGCGCGAGCTGTTCAAGTTTCGTACGGGTAAGTGTATGGTGAAGATTCTTTGGTCCACTCGAATCGGAGTATATGAAAGGCAGGTCGATATCTGTCGTCATAAGGTTTGAGAGTTCAATCTTGGCTTTTTCTGCGGCTTCCTTAAGCCTTGTCATCGCTGTTCGATCGCTTCTCAAATCAATTCCAGTCTGCTGCTTGAATTCTCCAAGCAAGAATTCGACTATTGAATTGTCAACATCGGCTCCTCCAGTCTTGGTGTCGCCGCTTGTAGCAAGAACCTGGAATACGCCTCCGCCGAACTCCATGATTGTGGTATCGTTGGTTCCTCCGCCAAAGCTGAATACCATGATCTTCTGCTCTTTCTGGGCTTTGTCTATTCCATATGCCAGGGATGCTGCAGTGGGTTCGTTTATTATTCTGACGACCTCCAAGCCAGCGATTTCTCCAGCATCTTTGGTGGCCTGTCTCTGGTTGTCATTGAAGTGAGCAGGAACGGTTATCACCGCCTTCTTTATCGGTGCCCCAAGATAGATTTCGGAGTCTTTCTTGATTTTCTGAAGAATGAAAGCCGAGATCTGTTGGGGAGTGTACTCCTTGCCGTGCACTGTAACTTTGTAGTCAGTGCCCATCTTTCGTTTGATCTCGAAGATGGTCCCATCAGGATTGGTTATCGCTTGCCGCCTGGCGGGTTCGCCAACCAGTAACTGTCCCTCTTTGGTAAAGGCTACGACTGAAGGAAACATTTTTCCAGAGGCGGTTTGGCCCTCTGCACTGGGTATGACCACGGGTCTGCCTGCTTCCATAATGGCAGATGCCGAATTCGTTGTGCCAAGGTCGATGCCCAGTATCTTCTCTTTCTGACCAGAACTTTTAGAACTCATTTTTCTCACCGTAGAAATTTCATAGATGCTTTTGGATCGTAGGTTATGAACTTCTATAGAAAAATCTTGTCAGAGAAAAACGTTATGGTAACGGAATCGGTGGTTCAAGACGCTGATTAAGCGAACAATTTATTATCTGATTGTTTCTATGGGCCGTTGATGGTTTGATGCCTACAGTCGTATTGTACTCAATCAGATCATGCCCGCACTGTACAAGAGTCAGAGCCTTCTTTAGAAACAATGGAGTTCAGTACACAGAATATGACGTTGACAAAGATGAGATACGATGGAGAGAGGCTATGGTCTTTGCTGGAGGACAGGACATTGTGCCGGTTGTTGATATCGACGGCAAGGTCCTCTATGGTGCATATACCCCCAAAATGGAACGGGACCTCAAGAAGGCGCTGGGTATCAAGCAGTGAAATGGAAGGAAATTGTCTAGGATCTTAGGAAGCTTTCTGTTTCTGTGAGATTGGATTCTTCGCAATCTCAACCTTGCTTGGTCTAATGAGTCTTCCCTTCAACTTGTAGCCCTTTGAAATCTCTTTCAGTATAATTCCTTCAGGTTTCTTCTCAGTTTCCGATTGAATGACCGCTTCATGAACAACTGGATCGAACTTTTCCCCTTCCGCTCGTATGCCCTCCAACCCTTCCTGTTTCAAGATCTCATCCAGTTGCTTGAGAATCATTCTGACGCCAGACGATAACTCAGATTTCTCACCGATCTTTTCACTGGCTTCGATAGCTCGTTCCAAGTTCTCGGCAACATCCAACAATTTCAATACAAGTTGTTCATTTCCAAATTGCACGGCATCTTCCTTTTCTCTTCGGATCCTCTTTATCGAGTTCTCGAAGTCAGCTTGCAAATACTTCAGCCGATTCGAGCATTCTCTGGATTGTCCCTTTTCATTCTCCAAAGCGC
>CAYGZB010000088.1:0-4740 GCA_964354325.1 uncultured Candidatus Bathyarchaeia archaeon
ATCAAAGCGATTGAATACGCCCGCGAGAACAATATACCATTCTTGGGCATCTGTTTCGGTTTCCAACTTGCAGTGGTTGAGTACTCTAGACACTTGGGACTTGAACAGGCGAATAGTGTGGAAATTGACCCGAAGACTCCGCACCCCGTTATCGACCTGATGCCGGAACAAAGAGGGATCGACCACATGGGAGCAACCATGAGGCTGGGCGCCCACGAAATCAAAGTAAAACCGAAAACCTTGGCATACTCTCTCTACAAGATCGAAACAATTTATGAAAGACACCGCCACAGGTACGAAGTGAATCAAGAATACAACGCAAAGATTGCTGAGAAGGGACTAGTATTCTCCGGGATGAGCACCGATGGAACAAGAATGGAGATTCTTGAGCTTCCGACCCACAGCTTCTTCTTAGCTACTCAATTCCATGGAGAGTTCAAGTCAAGACCTAGAAGACCTTCGCCGCCATACTATGGCTTTGTCAAATCGGCTTTGCAGAGGAGAATTGCAAGAGAGCAGCCGTCGTGATGGCTAGTCCCTCACAGTGTACCTCTATGAACACAGAGACATGTGTGCCTGAGAAGACCTCTGCAAACAATCAAGGCCGTCAAGGGACAAGACGCAGAATCGTGCTTGGCATAGACCCGGGAGTCTCTACAGGCCTAGCGGCTCTTGACATCGAAGGCAGTTTTCTATTTGCAGAGAGTGAAAGAGAGATCGGTTGGAAAAAAATCATTGATAAAGTCACGCGTTATGGCAAAGTTGTACTCGTTGCTACGGATGTTGCCCCCGCACCTGATTTGGTGCGAAAAGTGGCTTCAACGCTCGATACAGCTCTGTTTGTTCCCAACAAGTCTATGGACGCTTCTGAGAAGAGGGAACTTGTCGGCAAGTACACCCGGGCAAACGACGTCCTTATCGATAACGATCATGCAAGCGATGCTTTGGCCTCAGCAATAAAAGCTCTTGGAAAGTTCAAGAACAAATTCGGTAAGTTGGAATCAGACTATGATGAACTGTCGGATAATTTGAAACAAAGGACGAAAGAACTTTTGATCAAGGGATATTCAATGAACCGTGCAATAAGAATGTCCAATGAAAAAATGCAACCAATCAGACTTGACGTCCTTAGGTTGCAGAGGTCAAAGACTGAACAAGGGCTTCAGAATGCACTTGCAGAAAAATCAGAAGTAATAGCCAGACTGAATGAATTGACTGCAACTCTCAGTGAAGATATCAAGACTCTGAAACAAGAGAACCGTGAATTGAGAGATCGTCTGGAAAAGGAACGGATGAGATCTGACATTGAAGTGCGAAAAGAGCGCATATGGAAAGCTCAACATGATCAAATCGAGGGACTGACAAAGCAAGTTCACAAGCTCCAATGGAGACTAGACGAACAAGACAAAGAATGGCATCCGGACACTGTTGGGCCAGACAATAGAGACACAGATTTGGCTAGGCTGAAACCTATAGAATCATTCTCTTCTAATGGACTGGAAGAAGCAAAAGCAGCGCATCATATAGAACCTGGAGACGTAGTAATTCTTAGAGATGCCAGTGGAGGAGGAGCATCCACAGCAAGAGCGCTCGCGAACCTAAGACCCTCACTAGTGATTACATGCACCGCCATGTCTGACTTGGCTGAAAAAGTCCTGGCTCAGAACAATATCTCGGTCATCAACTCTGCCCTTCTGTCAACAATAAACATAGATGGAAACCTGTTTGTACGAAAGAAGGATCTAGAATCTGTTATTCTCCAGTTGAGATCTATCGCCGAGCGTGAGGCAAGTTCCATAGTTGAAGATGCGATTGAAGGCTATCGTGATTGACTGACGCCTGCACGTTCTAACTCATCTTAGTTGTTCTGCTTGTTCGACACATACGTAGAGTATGTTGCTCCCACGCAAGACAACGTGACCAAGATTCGTTGAAGCTGCATTGTCTCTAAACTCGGTCGTGCCTTCAAGAATGATATTCATGTGGCTGTCGCAGTCTATCATCTTTCCACGGTATTCCACGTCATTCTTCAACCTAATACTGACGGCGTTGTTGATTCTCTTTACGAGAAAGTTAAGCGGTTTTCTAGACGGTTCCAAAGAAACTCCTGCTAACGAAACACACTCTGACCGACAAGCATCATATAAAGCCTTTTGAGGATTCGCAGAGCATGTCGTCAACATATGTATGATACGTGTTACTGCAGAAATGGGACAACCGAAAACCTCATGCACACAATTGTATGAATCGTTGATGACTATCACTTGACACTCGACTTCGTTGAATCTCCCAAACCGGAACTTGCATCTCAAATGATCAGGACTGCGCTGGGACAACAGAGGTTGCTCATTGTGATCGGAAGATGCGTTGTTCAATACAAAGGGAGAGCGTCCTCCAGTCTGGAACCGGGCGAGAGACTACTGGTGATAAAGCGAGACGGTGCTATGCTTGTCCACCGTCCGACGGGATACCGTCCTGTGAACTGGCAACCGTCTGGTTGCAGATTCGAGGTTTCGTTCGAGAAGAATCTACTTCGTATTAGAGCCGTTAGACAAGCTCCTTCTGAAACGATTACTGCAACCTTCGACCAAGTCAATCTGGTTGCAGCTGTAGCTCTGAAAGACGCTGGAGTGTTTTCACTTGACGCGAGCGAAGAAGATATGCAGAAAGCGATCATTGCAAGACCGGAGATTGTGGAACCCGGGCTGAGGATAATCGAGTACGAGAAAAGGATTGAACCGGGATTCGTAGACTTATACGCAATCGATCGCACAGGAAGACTGGTCATCATCGAGATTAAGCGAAAGGCGGCGGGACGAGAGGCTGCATTTCAACTGGCAAAATATCTCAAGGCTATGCCTGAGACTCCGGAAAAGACTATTCGTCCCATGCTCGTGGCACCATCATTGTCCAGAGGAACACAGCGACTCATTGTGACCCTGGGGATAGAGTTTAGACGACTCGACCCAAAACGGTGTGCCAAGATCTTGGAAGACGTGAAGAGAGGACGTGAAGATATGCTCACCAAATGGATCTAGCCAAGGAAAACAGTTTCGGAAACCCCTCCTCTCTTGCAGTGTGATTAATCTGCCCAAGCTTATATAATCGACAGACAGAGAAGCCTCACGATTCCAATCTTGAGGATCTAGGAAATGCCTGAGGAAACTGAAAAGAAGAGGTTCGAATCAATAGAAGATGTCCCAGGCATAGGCCCAGCTACAGCAGAGAAACTGAAAGAGCTGGGATTCAGCACCGTAGAGTCCTTGGCCACAGCCGCAGTAAGAGAACTCATTCCTGCCGGAATAGGCGAGAAACAAGCGGCCAAAATAGTTGCAGAAGCAAGAAACTCCATCGCACTCACATTCGTCCACGCCGACGAACTGATAAAACTGCGACAGAACGTTCTAAGGCTAAGCACGGGAAGCAAAGCCATCGACGAACTACTAGGCGGAGGACTGGAAACCCAGACGATAACTGAATTCTACGGAGAATACGGTGTCGGAAAAAGCATCCTATGCCACCAACTAGCAGTCAACGTGCAGCTACCGCCTGAAAAGGGCGGACTCGGAGGAAACGCACTGTACATAGATTCCGAAGAAACATTCAGACCGGAATGGATCGTAAGAATAGCTAACCATCTAGGTCTTGATCCCGACGCCACAGCAAGAAACATAATCTACAGTGAAGCCTACAATTCAGATCACCAAATATTACTTCTTGAAAAGGCTGACAAGGTCATCAAGGAGAACAACATACGCTTGATCATCGTGGATTCTTTGACAGCACATTTCAGAAGCGAGTACCTAGGAAGGGAAATGTTGGCTGAACGCCAACAGAAACTAAATAATCATATGCACAGACTCGTCAGGTTAGCTAGGGCTTTCAACGCATCCGCGGTGGTTACAAACCAGGTGATGTCAAAACCGGACGCCTTCTTTGCGGCACAGGTTGAAGCTGCGGGAGGACATGTGGTTGCGCATATGTCACACACCAGAGTCTTTCTGAGAAAAGCCTCAGGTGGTGTGAGGATTTCACGCCTAATTTCGAGTCCATATTTGGCGGAGGGGGAAAGAATATTCAAGATCACTGAAGATGGCGTTGCTGACGTTTCTGAGGAAGATGAAGTAAAGAGGAGACGCTAGTATGATTGGCCTAGACATATCCGTCAAGTTCCTCAAGATGATTGTGACGAGGAGAATACCTGAAGCCGAGCAAGAACTTGAAAAAATACGTGGAAAACTGGAGAAAACAAAGGATGACCTTGGATACGTACGAGCTCTTGAAGGATTGGTTCTCACGGAAAAGTCAGGGGACAAGAACCTATACTTGAATAGACTGAATCTCGATGAGAAATCAGTGAAGGAGATTCACGCCCAGTTTATTGCTCATGCAGCAAATGAACTCCATGAGGAATATGATCGTGGATATTTCAGAGCCCTAGCCGACTATCTGAAGATCTTGGAAAACGAAAGGATCTGGGAACAAAATGCTAAGCCTACGGAAAAGGAACTTGAGAACGAGATTGAGAAAGGACAAGAGACATCCGAGAGCTAGTGGGCAGCTGAGAGAACAACTATCGGAAACATCCTAAACACTTCTCACAAAAAACCTAGTGGAAGCTACCATCTACATACATTCCTATTGGAGAGGATGCAATGGCGGATAGCTCAGAATCGAAACACGTAGATCTTGAAAGCTTTCTCCAACAAAAGGGCGTTTGGTTTCGTATTGTGCAGAAGT
>CAYGZB010000089.1:0-4709 GCA_964354325.1 uncultured Candidatus Bathyarchaeia archaeon
TTCAAGTCTGGACGTGGCAAAGCCAGAGGTGTAGCTTTCCGGGCTGATCTGAAAGTTCACTTCTGAATTCTCGTCGAACCATTCTGCATAGTCAAAAGGCACGGTTAGATTAGTGAACCTTCCGTTTGTCGACAGTGTTATGGCTGTTCCATTTTCCAATCCTGTGGAGGTGAACTCGATCTTGTGCTGTGTCTTCCATTCGGCATACACGAGGTGGGGTTGATCCATTTCCACTTGTCCATTGGGAGATGATGTGTTCGAATCACCTCTCCATGAAGAGAATACTCGACGCGTCCCGTTTCCATGATCGACCACTTCAGGGATCGAGAATGTGGCTATAGTGCCAGTGTCATACCATCCAGACCCTGTTGGTGAACTGTAAGGTGAGACGAGTTGCAGCAGGTTCTGCATCTTGTAGTTTGCCGTAATGGTTGCATTTCCGTTTACTGTAACAGTTCGCGGGTTCGATAGATCTCCGTCAGTCCAACCGCTGAAGATCGTTCTTGAAGATTCATCGATATAGACACTGCTTGGGACCTCAACAACGTGGGATCCAACTCTGACGAGTTTCTGTACTTGATTCCTGGCGTCCGGCGTCAGGTTCGCTCCGTCGATGACCACTTGAATGTCTTGGTGCGGTATGTCAACGGTAAGATAGGCAGACAATGGTTGACCAGAACGATCCACGAAGATGGTACATGACGAGTTTGAGGATGAGATGACTTCCAAGGCTATGCCCGCGGTCCTGTTCTCGAATACGCCTCCAACCTTGAATGCTGCATCGTTCAGTGTTGGAGTCAGGGGGCTTGAGTCGACAACTCGAACAATGCCCTGTCCATCCTCGAGCATCTCGTTGACATATAAAACAAGAACCCCCTCATCGGGCAAGTACAAGTCGTAACCTACTTTTCTCCTCACTTCAATGAGATAATACGTGTATTCGGAAATTGGTAGTCGAACCACTTTTGTGGCTTCAATGGAAGTCTCTATCTGCGTTATGTCTATTGTTCTTGACTCTGAGGCATTAATATTCAGAACTTCCGATTCGGGCATCCATCCTAGGCGAATTCTGGACCAGGATGTGAGTTCTACGGGTGTTGACCCGTTGTTAGCCCAGAAACCGTGTCCCATGAGATCCCATTCAGCAACGAAGTCATCCGTAACTGGGTTGCCACCGTGATTCCAGAGATCAGGAAGTCTGAGATTTCGACTAAAGTAATGTGCGTACGTGCCAATAGGATCTGTCTCAGCGAGCCATGTGACGCCAAAACCCAAGATTCCTTCTGAAGTGCTTATTGGATAACCGCTGCCGTAGGTTCCCCAAGACGATGGATCGCTAAGCTTGCCTGACATATCCTGGTTGTCGCCGGCATACACAACCATGACGTATCCATAATTCATGTAGTTGATTTCTCGGTCGGCTGCTCTAACAGCATCGACGATTAAGTCTACAGCTCTTTCCGAGGAGGCTTCCCCCGCGCCGTAGTATGATCTTGAACGCGAGAGTCGATACCATTGGGATGTAACGTTGCCACTCAACCAGGTGGTGTTGTATGAGACTTGCTTGACGTAGTTGTTCACTTCTGTAAACACGAAGTTCTTGACGTCATCTCTGGTAAGAGTGTTCGTCACATCCTTGAAGCATACCAAGATCACAATTACCGACAGAGGTCCCGCTATATGGTTTGCAGGTGGAACCTCTTCCTGACCCCCTGAGGGTCCAACAATCTGGTCGCTATTCTCCGCTTGGCACGAATAGCCCACAGCAAGAAATGAGGACGAAATGGAAAGAACAACTAACAAGAAGGTCAAAATTTGCCTTCGAATGTTTGACGGATTCAAAATCATGTCTAGAACACTGAGCTCCCTTGTTTTGAAGGACGTTTCGGTCAGAAATATATAAAACCCTTCAACACAAAAACGGGTCTAAATGTGGGATTTCCACAGGCTCGCTTTTGATGGTGTACGTGTTGCAGCATGTTGGGGCACCATCTGCGCAGTCTTGTCGAGGATGGGAGAGTTCATGTGACAGATCTCCGCAGAGTCCGCTACTGTAGAGGGACTCAGGAGCGTCTGCACCGCTCATGATGTTACTAGATATCCTTATCTCGGTCCTGATCTCAGAACGCGACAAACAGATCAAAACGTGACGATTTGGGGGCGTGTCCTGACGCAAGCCACCGAGATAATGTTCATCCTCTCTGCAGGGGCACTTACGCTACTTTCTCCATGCGGATACCCATTGTTTTTGGCCTATCTATCGTACTACATCGGATCAAAGATACCTGTCAAAAGAGTTATCTTAGGAGGCTCGATCGCAGCGACAGGTTTTCTGACAGTGTTTGCTGCAATTGGAATCGTCCCAGCTTTCGCGGGTCAAGTAGCGCTTCATTACCTGCCACTTCTGGAAGTTATTGCCGGAGCTATTGTGATCGGATTTGGCGTGATGATGCTTTTTGGCGCAAGATTCTCCATAAACTTCCCGCAAGTTAAACCGTCAACACGTTCGGGTTTGACTGGACTCTTTGTGTTCGGATTGGCATTCGGAATGGCTACAGCAGCTTGCTCTGCGCCAATATTCTTGACAATAATTCTGCTTGCAATGGCTTCAGGTGGTCTACTCGATGTTGTCACAACCTTTCTAATCTATGCTTTAGGCATGGGGGTTCCGGTGGTCGTGAGTGGCTTGCTTGTCGCAACTGCACGTGAGGCTTTGCTAAGAAGAATCGTGAACAGGAGAGCTCTTCTGAACAAGATCAGCGGAATACTGCTAATTCTTGTCGGGGTTTACCTGATCTACTACTATCTAGTCAGCTATTGGATATAGATGTAATAATCTGGTTTTCCACAAGTGCTCGCAACACATCGATCTTTCGACAATTATATATGAATCGCGACAGATTCATGACGGTGTGCACAGCAGGCGCATGTTATGGAGATTACTGAGACAGGAATCAAGGGCCTCGATGAGCTGCTTGGTGGAGGGCTTCCGAAGGGTAGGTGTGTCCTAGTGGTTGGAGGACCCGGATCAGGAAAAACGATCTTTGCCATGCAATACCTGATGAACGGAGCGAAGAAAGATGAGCGAGGACTTTACATCACGCTTGATGAAAGACCTGATCATGTTAAGGCCAACATGTCTTCCTTTGGATGGGACCTAGACAAACTCGAGAGTCAGGGGAAGATCCTTCTTCTAGACGCAACGCCATTAAGAAGAACAGAAAGGACAATCTCAGATGTAGAATCCCACGAAGTTGGACTGGGAGTTTCTCTTCCTGAGCTCACCCTTCATAGCTTGATCAGAACCGTTCACAAGATTGTGGAAGAAGAAGGGATTCAGAGGATCGCTGTAGATCCAATTACTTCCATGATGTTGCGATATCATGAACTTCCGAAGCGCAGGAGAGCGGTTTTGTTGTTTTTCGACGCTTTGATCAATACGCAGTGCACGTCAGTCGTCACGTCTGAGTTGAGGACTGGTGTACTTGACAGAGGATTTGCAGTTGAGGAATTTCTTTCTCAAGGAGTAATTCTTCTTCACACTCTGGTCCATGAAGGAAATGTCATCAAAGCAATTCAAATTGAGAAGATGCGAGGAATACCTCACGACACTCAGATGCGTCCGTACAGAATAGGAAAAGATGGTCTGGAAATATTCCCCAAGGATAAAGTGTTCTAACTTCCCTTCCATAGTTTCCGTAGAGTTTTCCTGTAAATCCGAAATACTATTCCTTTATGTTCAGTTACTTGGAAGTCGATCCATTCGGTTGAATGTTTCCGCCCCCGGAACTTGCGGATTGCCAGTCTTCTTCTCGGTTCTTTTTCAGACTCTGATATCTTGAGCTCCACAATTCCATCAGATGCCTCCTCCAGCTTCGTTAAGAGTTCTCTGTCTACACTGGTCCCAACCGTGAAAGAGAACTTTCCATCACCTGCCTTGACTTTGGCTCCAGTGGTATGAATGAACGATACAATGAACTCAGGCTTCAGAGAAGCCACCCATGGAGCAATGGAATCCAGAAATACTTCCGTTCCTTTCCCAAAACTTTCCAGACACGATGACACTTCAATTCCCAGTCTTGTCAGGTCCGTTACGGAAGAAACCGAGTATTTCTCTTCGGAAGTCTGTCCTGCGGCCGCTGAGTAACAATCGATAAACGCAAGTTTTCCTTTTTTCTCATAATCGCTGACATCAAAGCCCAGTCCTTTCATTTCTTTTCTGATTGCCGAAGGGAACTCCATCGTAGCTATGAAGACACAGGGCTTTCCCTTGACCAGACTTGCATGCATCAGGTTCTCAAGAAGCACCGTTTTGCCTGATGCTGATGGACCAACTATCATGATGGTCGCAGACGTTGGAATTCCGCCATCGACAAGTCTGTCAATAACACCTATGGTTTCTGAGCGTGGCTTTCGCATTCTCCTTACAAGCAAGCCTGCTGCAACGATGGCTGCCACGAGCATAATGACATACGGTACTCTTCCCAGGTAGGGAATCTCCAATGCGACAAGCGTCTGAAATGATCTGTGAACAGTGATATTGGTTTCATATTGATATGATAGGTAACTCACCGTAACGATGTAGTCTCCATCAGGGATCTGGTTGAATGTCACTGAACCATCCAGTCCCGTCTTGGCATCGGCGATGGAGACTGAATTCTTGATGAGAGAGACGGATGCTCCGGAAAGGGGTACACCGTACAATACAC
>CAYGZB010000090.1:0-4683 GCA_964354325.1 uncultured Candidatus Bathyarchaeia archaeon
ACAACGTACTAGATTTCACATTCCTTGATGAAAAAGGAGCAAGACTTCGACTCAAGTTTGCGCCACAGAACGTGCATCCATATTCTTTGGCTGAGGCTATCAAAAACTACAAGATTAGAACATATGAACAGGAGATTGATGACCTGAAGAAGAACTTGCCGCCCAGCTGAGGCGAATGTTATGGAGAAATGCAATCCAAACGCCAAAAACTAGAAGACTAAGTTTCCCTATTGGAAACGTCGGAGAAGACGAAAGAAATGACCGAGGGTCGTAGCTCAGGGAAAAAACAATATGAGTTTTCCACAACGATTCAAAATCACCTGTGCTGAATGTGGTGCAGAAGATACAATAACCTTCCAGCCTGACCCAGACAGAAAAGTTTACTGCCGCGACTGCTTGCACAAAAGAAAACAAGCATGGCAAGAACGGTCAAGACGCTTAGCAGAAACAAGACGGAAACTGGAAGCTGACGGCTAAACCAAAAAACTAGAAAATGAGTAGCGCAAAACCTAACAAAAGGCTGAAATAAGCTACCCTGAGACTTGCAGATGGAGTCGATAGTTTGATTCAGACTCAAACTAGCTTGGTTGAGTCTACATTTGACACAAAAACCTTGCAGATTGCAATATATTATGAGGTGCCGACTCCAAGGACAGTCCGCAAATCAGCCTAGGTTGCAGGGGGGTCCTGACACGAAGATAAGACATCGAAAAGCAGCATTATGCATTGTCTTGATGCTTCTGGCAGGTTCCCTATTTGTAGCAAGCCCAATTGCCGTCGAGGCAAATGGTGCTCTTGGAGCTCGAATCTTAGATGCGATGTACACCGGAAAAATCTACGATGGACAAGTTGAAAACCTCAACTTCACAGTCTTGAATCTTGGCAGAACAGATACTTCAGGTGCTTCACTTTTCTTTATCAAAGTACAAGCTGACGGTGCCGTAGTTCACGATGAGTCTATGTCACCTTGGAAATGCGACCCAGGAGCCAAAGTCACGCGTAGTATCCAATTATCAAACTTGGAAGGGCCAGATGAGTACAACATTCGAGCAGAACTCTTCTGGAAGAATCAAACAGCACTTGTTCTCGAGGATGTGCGTGAATTTCGAGTCTTAGTAGTGAAGCTGTACACAACAGACTGGTCTCAGTCGATCAGTACAGTCCAGATTGGGGCGAGAATCCCGTCAACACTGACAGTCTCATTCCAGAATGGTGGAAACGATAAGATGTTCTCGACATCGATTTCAGCAACAGATGTTTCTGGATTGCAGATGATGACGAAAACACGAGATATTGGAGATGTTCCTGCCGAAGAAACAGCACGTGCAGACTTCGCGGTATCCGCTACATCATCCGCGTCGATGGGACCTCACGTACTCACATTTGAGGTTTCATACGCTGACTTCAGAGGGACTCTTCACGTGGAAAAGGCTTCAGTAACTCTCACTGTCACCAAGCTTGGTGCAAGTCTAGACCTGAACGTTATGGAGAAGATCAAATATGGATCCCCAATTCAGGCTGAGGTCAGACTGGCCGATGCAAATGGCGATCCCATAAAGGATCAAACAGTCAGATTCTATCTCATTCACGAATCCGAAGAGATAGAAATCGGCAGCAACATGACTGACTCATCTGGATACGTGAGAATAACGTACGACCAAATTCTGGACGCAGGCGATTATCAACTGAAGGCCTACTATGAAGGATCCGCCTCGCACAGTCCTACGTCGATGACTGCCAGAGTAACAATCACGCCAATCGCTACTTCCCTCTCATTGAGCCTTCCAGGATCAACAGTGGTTGGTCGTACGGTCAACATTACGGTTCACCTCAAAGACGAGTTGGACAATCCTGTAATGGGACAAGTGGTGGAGTTCTTTGCAGATTCGGAGAAGGTTGGTAGTTCTATCACCGATTCAAACGGAATGGCCTCTACACTATACGTTCCGGGAAAGAAAGGTACGGTTCAGTTTGGGATCAAGTACGAAGGAGGAGGCAACTTCGTGGGTACAGAATGGACTGAAACACTTTCCGTGGAAGCCATTCAGACAACCTTGACGCTTTCTGTGCAAGGATTCGCCCTTCAGGGAGACGACATCGTAATAAAAGCCAGAATAAGAGACACTGCAGGAACACCGATTCGAGACGCCACGCTAAACTTCACCGTAGTGGCAGGTGGAAGCAGAATAGATCAAGCAGTCATGACGAATAGCGAGGGTTCAGCATCCGTTCCGTTCAAAGTGATCACGACCGGGACCATATCAGTTGATGTCGTGTACGCAGGCGACATGCGCTATGAAGGTAGTCGAGCAACTGCAAGTATGACGGTGTTTCATCCTTTTTTTGTCGGTGGTGTAGTGGCAGCTGTAGTCATAGCATGTCTTCTGGGAGTTCTTGGTTTCATCATGTTCAGACTAAAGCGGAATCCATTTGCACATATGCGCGAACGAATCGCGAAACCTCAACCAGAGATGCTTCAAAGAAAACCCGTTCCTCAAGAGGTCGTGCCTGAAGTCTTAGGACAATGCCCCAATTGCAGTTATCCAATGTCAGAAACAGAAACATTTTGTCAAAAGTGTGGCGCCCAAAGAGAACCAACGACAACCGGGCAAAGCCTTGATGACAAGGTCTATTCCTACATAGTAGAACATTCCGGAGTCATATCTCTGAAGCAGGCTGCAGGAGATCTAGGAATTACCTCACAAGAATTGAAAGAAGTGGCCGAAAGGCTCAAACAGCAAGGGAGACTAGCTTAGCGGCAAATCCCTGTAAAGATGATCTCTACAGAATCTCATCAGTTAGGGAATCCAAAGCTGCCTTGGTGCGTATCCCTTGCTTTTTAGTGATATGTCTAGAAGCTCGATTGCGTGGGAATTGATTTTCATCAGTTTGAAGGTTTCAGGTAGCTCCTTCAAACCTATTTCCTTCGCTGATTTCTGCCACTGATAGATAGACAAGCCATCGCTGAACTCCTCGGTGTCTTCTCTTGTAATTATTGTCGCTTCTCCAGTGATCTGCACGCCTTTCAGGCTGAGCCACCCTGTGTATGGAGCGAAAATGCCGACGCTGACTAGAGGGTTCAGTCTGATGTTTTCCATCTTCTGGCCTTCCTCGGGCATAACGTACAGGGTCGTTCCATGCGAGTAAAACTCCAATGGAGTTGCTCGAGGGATATTGTCATTACAAGTCGCTAGTACGCAGACATTCTGCGTCTTCAAGAATTCTGCTATGTATTGTTCCAACTCGTCCTTTGGCATTGGTTTTGTGACTATTGTTTTAATGATCTTCTCGACATGTGAACTCATGCAAAAACCTTCTTCTGTGCACTCTCAGGATGGTAGATGCTTTGTTTCATCTTCCTTCAAAATGTAAAGAGGTTTCTTCCTTGGAATGCCTATGAAGACCACGATAGTGACCGCTGCTATTATTGCCACGACAATCAATATTATTGGCCATATCTCGTAGATCCCACTTCTGATCAATAAAGTCACCACTGCCGTTTTTGAAGACAGTCCTGTGCTACACAGGATGGCTACGTTATATGTTCCAGGCACCGCGTTCTTATCCGCTGTTAACGTCAATACCACTGTAATTGGTTGGTCAGCTTGCACCGTTGTACTTGGACTACTGAAAGTTGCTGTTACTCCCGCTGGAAGTTGCGAGGCAGAGAAGTATATCGTAGACCTAAAACCTCCCGTAGGGCTGATTGTCAGTGTAGTCGACTTCGAGTCTCCTCTAGCATTAAGGGCGATCGTTGTTTGTTGCATGGTCAATTGATAATCTCCCAGGGGTTGAACATAGATTGACGCATTCGCAATTTGGGTGATTCCTGTGGTTTCCGCGAAGATTTGGATGGGATATATCTTTGATTCGTAAGTGGACGGTGCGCTGAAGACTAGGTACGTTATTGCAGGTTCCGTGCCTATAGGGATCAGTGTATTTTGCTCGAACGATGCTATCAACCCTTGGGGAATCCCCTCAACATGCAGCAATACTGGTTGACTTATTCCCCTAGTAACTGGAGTAACGATGACTTGCATCTTCTGATCCTCACCGCCTATGTATACGTTCAAGATCGCTGGGTTGGTCGTGACTGAGAAAGACGGTGGCACTACAATAGTAATAATAGTAATCTTCGTAAGGACAACATTCCGGTAGCTGGTGTATGGACTTGGCGAACTAACTCCAATAGCCAGTCTGTACGTGCCGCTTTTCACCAGAAATTCAGGAGTCATCAAGATGTTAGCTAAGAATTGGATCGTTTCACCAGTGCTAACTTGGCCGCTGGTTGGACTGAAAGATACGTATATGCCTGCTGGCGGATCGTAGAATTGTGGGGTAGCTGTGAATAGAAAAGTTCCCCCGCCTTGCGTGCTACTTGCGCTCACCATCATAGTAAGATTCCGATTTACTGCCTGTGACAGACCCCCTGATGTCAGAATGATGCCAGGCTGAAGATTTATGCTCAAGTCTGGTCGGTTAAGCGAATACGCATAGAAAACGTCTGCAATAACAGGTCTATTTTTTGTTGTTCCACCACTCGTCGCTACGACCGAGAGTGTCATGGTATATAGATTGTAGTTGTACGAGTTTGTATCACTGGTGTACGGATAGTTTCCGTATCCGCGATTCGACGAGACTGTGAGTGTCAGAATCGAGTATGCGTCCGAGTCAGCCGAGAGT
>CAYGZB010000091.1:0-4680 GCA_964354325.1 uncultured Candidatus Bathyarchaeia archaeon
TAAGTGGAGGTTGCAGACCGGACGGAACAGTTCCACTCGAGAATTTCGTTGAAGCCATAAAAAGGACAAAATCTCAAACAAGCCTTACTGTGGTAGTTCATACGGGTGTCTTGAAAGAGGACATGGCGACACGACTAGCCGATGCACAAATTGACGCAGCTCTCATAGACGTGATAGGATCAGATGAAACCATAAGAGAGATCTACAGACTGAATGCAACAGTTCATGACTATGAGGAATCGATCAGAGCGCTTCACGATGCGGGAGTCAGATTCGTTCCTCACATACTTGTCGGTTTACACTACGGAAAGTTGAAGGGAGAGCTGCAAGCTCTTCGACTAGTATCACCGTTCGACCCGGCTGCATTGATATTCATCGCGCTAATTCCCATAAAAGGAACTCCAATGGAGAACATACCGCCTCCACATCCTTTAGACGTAACAAAGGTGATGATATCGGCTCGTAAGCTTATGCCGAGAATTCCTCATGCGCTAGGATGCGCAAGACCTACAGCGGCACACAGAAGAGAAACGGACGTTCTAGCTATCAAGGCAGGAATAAACGCAATTGCCTTTCCCAGCGATGAAGCTATATCGACAGCGAAATCACTTGGTCTGGAAACAAACTTCTCACCGATGTGCTGTTCCCAAACATACATCGACATCTGCGCCATTCGACCACAACCATTAGTCTAAACACGACATCACAATTACGAGAGACCCAAAGGTTAAATCTCTCTGAAGTATGTGTGTGCCGAGCCAAGCTTGTGGTTGCCCCAAAACCACTGTAGCAAGCGATCGAACACGGTGATCTCTAATGAAAAAGATAGTGTCGGTATTTGTCCTTCTAATCGTCATTCTTGCAGGACTTCAGAGTGCTCACCTTGGACCAATAGGAGCAACGCCTCCGTACATGCTGATCGATGCTGCCACATGCAAAGATGTGAGTTATGTTGACTCAACTATCTATCCGGTAAATCGTACAGACGAGTTCTCAAAGATGGACTCGAAAATCTACGCTTGGTTCATGATAGGCTACACTCTACCAACAAACGCCACATACACATGGGATTGGTATGATCCAGCGGACAAACTTTACCAACAGACTTTCCTTAATCATTCAGGAAATGGACCAAACACCATCGCAGGAGAGCCGCTCGAGACAGAGAGAATACCTTTGGAACAGAAAGTTGGACTCTGGCGTGTTGAAGTATACATAGATGAGGAACTCTTGTTCCAACAGAAATTCACTGTTGGTAAGTACTTGGTTTTCGTTGCGGTAAGGGGAATTCCTAAAGCACTTAACGCATCCGTGACTGTTGATGGAGAAAAACAGGAGATTCAAGGCTCTACAGAGCGTATGTTCCAATTCGACGAGGGCACATCTCACATCCTAGCTTTTGAGTCCATTGTGAACGATGCTGAAGGAATAAGATACGTGAATGCCACGTCAGCAGGGCCCTTCACTGTAGAAGCGCGAGGACAAATCAAACTGGCATACTCGGCTCAATACTACCTGACAGTAGATTCGGCATATGGAAACCCACAAGGAGCGGGATGGTATGATCAGGGAGCGGTCGCCAACTTCTCGATCGCCTCGCCTGTCTACGACTACTTCGCCACGAAACATACACTGACAAGTTGGACGGGTGACTACATCGGAACGGAGACCAGTGGTACTATCGAGATGGACGGCCCAAGAATAGTCGAAGCCGTATGGGAGAATGACTACTCTCTGACCTACGCTATCTTTGCAATACTCGTTCTTGCAGTAATAGCTGTGATCATTCTCAAGGTACGGAAGAAGAAAGAGAGGGAAAGCCAGGCAACCTAGTTTTGTCGAATCTATCTTAGACTCCAGTAAGAAGACAGATTCTTCCTAGCTGTCTTGATAACCGTTTCCACTTTCGTCATTACGTTTGGCATTGTTTTGCGACTCGTGTCAATCGGATCGTAGTGCACATCAGACATCGCGGATATGGCTGAGAGAGCGGCGTCAGGAACCGTTTTGCCGTATCCGCCTTCCAATGCTGCCACCCACTTTCCAGAGCTGTGAGTTCTCGCCAAATTCTTTGTTCTCTGAAACAGTTCTTTGTAGCCCTGTGACGACATTTGCAGACTGCTAATTGGATCGTCGTGCAAAGAGTCAAAACCCACAGAGACCAAAACCCACTCGGGATCGAACTGCTTCACTACCGGCTCAACGACGCAGTCCATAGCCCTGACGAAAGCATCATCGGCCGCAGCGGGAGGATAGGGGATGTTAATGGTGTATCCAACGCCTTCACCTTCTCCAATCTCTTCCACAGATCCGGTGCCTGGATACAATGTCCTACCATCTTGATGCAGGCTCACGTACATGACCTCGGCGCTATTGTAGAAGATCTCCTGTGTACCATTTCCATGGTGGCAGTCGAAGTCAAGAATCAGAACTCTTTGGAATCCAAGATTTTTGATCAATTTCATGGCGGCTACTGCAATGTTGTTGAAAATGCAGAAACCTGCAGAGGATGCTGTAAGGGCTCTGCCATTGGCTCCTGCATGATGCCCTGGAGGTCTAACCAATGCGATTGCGTTATCGAATTCCCGTGAGTTAACCCTCTCGCAAGCCAAGAGCACGCCGCCGGCAGCCAACAGGGCAACATCGTAACTCTCGGGGCAGATCGGCGTGTCAGAGTCTAGACGTTGTACGCCTTTCTCGCAGCACTCCTTAACGAATCTAATGTACGGGGGACTGTGAACAAGTTCGATTTCTTCTCTCGAAGCTATTCTGGGGCCAATCGTCGCGCCGAAAGGTCTTCCCATAATCTCGTTTCGTTCAAGTCTCTGCGCTATTCCCAGAAGCCTAGTTGGAGACTCGGGGTGAAAAGGACCTGTATCATGGTCAAGATACCTGCTGGTGTAGACTATTCCAGTACTCAACGTCTTCATCTCAAGTTGCTTGAACAGAAACGATTTTCGAATCATTTTAAGCATGCTGTGCCTTATTCAGCTCGTTTGACCACGAGGTTCACGGCCGTGGAAATGTCACATGAACTTAGCTTGCTTTCTCGTTTGGTTCAGATTGACACGGAAGCAAACACGAAGGCCGGCTATGTTGATTGCGCGGAACTGATACAAAAGGAAGCAGAGGATATCGGACTCAAGACTCAAGTGTATGATTCGCGGGATATGTCCGAAGACAAGAAGCCTCGCCCATGTATCGTGGGCGATTTGGACGTTGGAGCTGAGCAGAGAATTCTTTTTGCGACGCATTATGATGTCGTGCCCGCTGGGACAGGCTGGAAGCAATCCCCGTTTCAGATGAGGGTGGTTGGTGAACGTGCGTTTGGTCGTGGAACCAGCGATGACAAGGGCGCAATAGTTGCGGCCCTCTCAGCCATGAAAGAACTCCTTCATACAAGAAGCAGAGTGAATGTTTCGCTGCTTATTACGCCCGATGAAGAGATCGGCGGTAGACTAGGTCTGGGATATCTCGTGAACGATGTGGGAATTAGAGGCGACGCAGCGGTAGTGCTTGACTCGAGTCCCGACGCAGTCTCAATAGGAGCAAGTGGCATAGTCTGGGGGAAAGTGCTTGTAAAAGGAAAACAAGGTCATGCAGGGGCGCCGCACAGAGCTCTGAATGCCATAAACTTGAGCATACCATTGCTCCAAGGGCTTTCAGAATACTCCAAGACACGAGAAAGATGCATGTCGAGAATTCCTGCGCCTCCGAATTCTCCTCACAAGTTCATTCACGGAAGGTTCTCCATAACTATCTTGAGATCAGGCGAAAAGGAGAACATAATACCCGGTGTGTGCGAGGCACGGTTTGACCTTCGAATAAATCCTGATGAGAATGCATCAGAAGCGAAACGAGAACTAAACAGGTACTTCAGAAAGTTGACTCGCAGGCTTCATTTGAAAGCCAGTCTAGAGTATACGCAGACTAATCCAAGCTACTTCACTAGTCCCAAACAGCCGATAGTCAAGAAGTTTGTCGCCGCAGTAAAGTCCACTTCCGGCAGAACCCCACGGATAGTCGGAGAGTTCGGAGGTAATGATGGACACTATTTCGCAAAACATGGTATCCCTGTTGTGTGCTACGGTCCGTCACGCGCTGACAATCGTTTTCATGGCATAGATGAGTTTGTCTACATTAAGGATCTTGATCTGACAAAAAGAACGATCATCAACCTCTGCCGAGAGTGGTAGGTTGATGATCGCGTCGTGTGATAAGAGCGTTTTCAATGGTGAAGCGTTTCCAGAGTCCCCTCAGGACCGGGGGAGAAACGAAGCAAGTTCTGCCAACAGTCTGAGGATATGCGAATACCGTTCTGCCTGAGAAAGTGATTGACTATTTTCCTTCCATGACTATCATGGTCAGCGTGCTTCTAACGTACTCCAGTCTTCGAACCTTGGTAACTACAACTTCCTTAAGCTCACGGACGTCGCTTGTTTCAACCTTGGCTACTATGTCGTATACACCATAGACAAAGTAGGCTTCCTTGACGCTGGGAACGTTCCTAAGCTCCTTCAAAACATCGTTTTCTTTCCCCACATCGGCATTAACCAGAACATATGCGGTCGCCATTTGCTTCATCTCTTGACATTAATTGTCCCAGCCTGAATTATAGCTTTTCTATCCTAAGATGATCACAGACCGCTTTCGATCATCTGCGGTTTAGAAACCAAAGCG
>CAYGZB010000092.1:0-4586 GCA_964354325.1 uncultured Candidatus Bathyarchaeia archaeon
GTGCTTGAATCGATTTGGAGAGAATAGACTACTTAAGACACTGGAGCCAGCATAACCGCGATGACCCTATTCGATTCATCTTTGCAGGATGAGCTTGAACAGATAGCAAAAGAACAAGGAGCGGATCTGTTCGGTATCGCAGACTTGGCAACTGCTCAGAATTTTGTTTGCAATCAGGGTGGAGAGTATCTGAAAAAGTTTCCAAGAGCAATATCAATCGGCATTCGCTTATTGGACGCCGTTGTTGACGAGTTACATAAGCATGAAGATCGGGCAGTCATTTTCACATACAAGGGACTTTACAATTCTGTGAATTCACGTTTGGATCATATCGCTTTGCTGTTGGCAAGAAGAATTCAACAAGCAAACTACCAAGCCTATCCGATACCGGCATCTCAGAGTATTGATCCAAACAGACTCGTTGGAGTAGTATCTCATAAGCTTGCTGCGAATTTGGCTGGACTTGGTTGGATAGGTAAGAGCTGTCTTCTTATCACCCGCAACTATGGTCCCAGAGTGAGATTCTCTACAATACTTACTGATGCCCCCTTCAAAACTGGATCTCCTATGAACGAGAAGTGCAAAGACTGCAAAGCTTGCACAATGATTTGTCCTGTCGAAGCATTCACTGGAGCTTCATTCAATCCTTCAGAACCTAGAGAAACTAGATTCAATGCCCATTTGTGCGATGCGTATATGAAGAAAAGGAGAGAAGCGCTGGGAGAGGACTTGTGCGGACTCTGTGTATACATATGTCCTCACGGACGGCGAAAAACATAGAATAGATTGAACCTTTACTAGATTGTTTGAGCTTATTCGGGACCTTATGTCCAAAACCATGCAACAAATGACTCATAGGAGAATTCTTTTTCACGGCTTGTTCTAGCTGGCGTGGTTACCTATCGAACATATCGAACCACGGTATCTAAGCAGGCTTAGTCTCTGAGATCTATCGAACCTATCGAATCCATATGGCTAGAGCATGAGCCCCATGCTCAAAAAAACATAGGGTACCCTATAGAATGCAATGAATAGATTAACATGGTATTAGCCCTGCAAACAACAGTTCGGCCGAGACCCTATAACCGAGACCAACTTCAGAATTCAATATGTTCGATAGGATTATTCGATAAATCGTTGACCCTACGAGTGCAGACTCAGTGTACCTCAGTGTACTGCTAGAGCTATGACCTTTTGTCGGTTCCTGTTGTTAGCCATCGCTCCCAGAAGCTCTTTTCTTACTTCGCCTCTAATCTGATCGTCGCTCATTCCGCCTACGTTCATAGCTTCAACCAACGTAGTCAGTCAAGCTCTTAAGCAGGAGCAGGCTGATACGCGATCTTGCAATGAGGTGCTATGATGTCTAAGACAGAGAAGAATCTCCAAGACGCTTTTGCGGGAGAGTCGCAGGCAAATAGGAAGTATCTGGCTTTTGCGAAAAAGGCAGATGCTGAAGGATACAAACAGGCTGCCAGACTTTTCAGAGCGGCCGCAGATGCTGAGACTGTTCATGCAACGAATCATCTGCGAGAGCTGGGTGGAATCAAAACGACCAAAGAGAATCTTGATGTTGCGATCAACGGAGAATCATACGAGTTTCAGAAGATGTATCCCGGGATGATTGATGATGCAAAGGCTGAAGGAAAAAATGGAGCGCTCAGAAGTTTTGACTTCGCGAACAAAGTGGAGAAGATCCACGCGGGACTTTACAATAAGGCGCTTGAGAATCTCGGCAAGAACGAAGAAGTTAACTACTATGTTTGCCAGGTGTGCGGCAATACTGTAGAGGGAAAAGTGCCTGACGTGTGTCCGATCTGCGGTGCCAGAAAGGAAATGTTCAAGAAAACCGACTAGACGTACGCAGAACTTTCCACTCTTCTTTTTTCGGTATTTTTGAATCAAGTATTTCGTTGGGTAGAGTCTGTAGATCAAAAAGTTTATGTCATTACGTGGGAAAGCGTATGCCAATATTGGAGAAGCTGATTGTTCATGACTTCTAGTCCGCTTAGAAAGACCGATCCTGTAATTTACAAGCTAATCAGACAAGAACTGAATAGGCAGAGAAACGGCCTCGAGATGATCCCCTCAGAGAACTTCACGAGTACAGCGGTTCTAGAGGCGATGGGGTCTGTTTGCACCAACAAGTATTCTGAAGGTTATCCTGGAAAAAGGTACTATGGTGGTAATCAATTCATAGATATGATTGAGAATCTGGCGAGAGACCGAGCTAAGAAGGCTTTCGGTGTTCCACACGCAAATGTCCAACCATACTCCGGCAGTCCGGCAAACTTTGCAGTTTATGTCGCCACGTGCAAAGTCGGTGATGTTATCATGGGACAGAGCCTCCCTGACGGAGGACATCTGACCCATGGTTGGAAGGTTAGCGTAACTGGACAGTTCTTCAAGAGCGTTCCCTACCACGTGAAACCTGATGGATATCTGGATATCGAAGAGGTAGAGCGACTTGCCAAAGAGAACAAACCAACTCTAATCTGGGTTGGATCAACAGCCTATGCAAGAGAGTTCCCCTTCGAAGAGTTCGCAAAGATCGCGGATAGTGTTGGGGCTTATCTGGCGGCTGATATTGCACACATTTCTGGACTGGTGATAGCAGGGGTTCACAAGAGTCCAGTTCCATACGCACACATAGTCACCACCACAACCCACAAGACACTGCGGGGACCCCGGGGCGGCATGATAATGGTTACAGAGAAAGGCCTCAAGAAGGATCCTGAACTGGCTGATAAGATTGACAGAGCCATATTCCCAGGATTGCAGGGTGGCCCGCACGATCATACATCAGCGGCCATCGCAGTTGCGCTTGCTGAGGCGTTGAAGCCAGGGTTCAAGACATACTGTCAACAGATTGTGAAAAACTCAAGGGCCTTGGCCAAAGCCTTGATGGATAACGGGATCACTATAGTGACGAACGGCACGGACAACCACATGATACTGATCGACCTGAAACCTTACGGTAAAGGAAAAGGAGTCTTCGTTCAAGAAGCTTTGGACCTAGTAAACATCACCGTGAACAAGAACACTGTTCCAGCAGAACCTTCTTCACCATTCTTCCCAAGCGGAATTAGACTGGGCACACCTGCGATAACAACACGTGGCATGAAGGAGAAGCAGATGGAGAGTATCGCGAAGTGGATTGCGCAGGTAATAGGCGAGGTAAAGCACTATCAGCTTCCAGAAGAGAAGAACGAACGATCAGCGTACCTAGGCAAGTTCAGACAAGAGATCGCAAAGAACAAGACACTTGACAAAGTACGAGGGCAAGTAGTGAAACTCTGCGCGAAGTTTCCACTTTATCCTGGAATGTAATCGTGTCGAACCGGCTAGGGAATAACCTAGCTGTTTCGTCATTTTTCTTTCTTATTGTTCCGTGACCTGAATGGCTTGTGCCTTGATAACCAGATAGACATCGGAGCCTATGGTTACCTGCATTTCATCAAATGATTTCCTTGTTATCAAAGCTGTGAATTCTCTTCCGACATCAGCCTTAAGTTGAACATTGTTACCTCGATCTGAGGCCTCAGTTACTTTTCCTTTGAAAACATTTCTTGCACTGGATTGAAGGGGTATTTTTGAAACGACAATTTCTTCGGGTCTAATCGATACCGTGACGGGGCCCCTAATCGTATTCGTAGTTTCGAGTTTGACTTCATTTCCTATTTCTATTAGCGTTATGCCACTGTCGCCTGAAACTGCGTGACCAGAGAAGATATTCTGAAACCTCCCAAAAGTTTCAAGAAGGTCCCCACTCGTGCTTACGTCAACTATCTTTCCTTCCTCTAGAACGGCGACTTTACTTGCTAGTCGCCTTGCTTGACCCATATTGTGACTGGCCAATATTGTTGTAGTTCCCAGTTCATGGCTGACCCTAGTGATCACGTTCTCCACGACGGAGGCGCTTCTGGGATCCAAATTGGCGGAGGGTTCATCGAGCAAGAGGACTTCAGGATCTATGGCGAGGGCTCTAGCCAGAGAAACACGTTGTTGTTCTCCGCCAGATAGTCGTCTGGCTCTTCTCTTCTCAAAACCTTCCAGTCCAACCATTCTGAGAACGTCGGTAACCTTTTCGCTCATCTGCGATCTGCCGAGTCCTCTAAGCTTAAGTCCATAGGCAAGATTATCATAAACTGAAGTGTTGAACGCTACACTTCTTTGGAAAACTAGAGTAGCAATACTCCTTAGATCCCTGGGATCTCTGGGTTTCTCATCAACTATGATTGCGCCTTCTGTTGGCTTCTCAAGACCTGCGATAATTCTGAGAAGCGTCGATTTTCCCGATCCGTTTGGACCTATGAGAGCTGTGACTTCACCGCCGTCGAAGATCATGTTGATCTTCTTCAATGCCTCCAGTTGACCGTACTTGTGTGAGACTTGCCGAACTTCGACATGATTGGTCAACGAACTCGCCTCTGCACGAAATTGACCAAGAAAGTCACGAAGTAGACGATAGCCAAGAGAATAATTGCTAGGGCTATGCTGAAAGCTATGTCGCCTCTCGCTGTTTCCAGAGCTATCGCCGTTGTAAGGACTCTTGTGATGTTTCGGATGTTTCCACCCACCATCATGAC
>CAYGZB010000093.1:0-4575 GCA_964354325.1 uncultured Candidatus Bathyarchaeia archaeon
AGGTGTGGGAATCGACTGCGTCGCAATGAATGTCAACGACCTGATATGCGTCGGCGCCGAACCGGTAGCCCTCGTGGACTACTTGGCAGTTGAGAGACCAGATCAGAGATTGGTCGAAGGTGTCATGAGGGGTCTACACCAAGGAGCACTGCAATCTGGTGTCGCCATTGTCTCAGGAGAGACTGCGATAATGCCAGACGTGATAGAAGGATTTGATCTATCCGCAACAAGTATTGGCATCGTCAAAAAGACTAGGATCATTGAAGGTAACAAAACAAGAGTGGGAGACTCAATAATAGGCCTTCCAAGCACAGGGATACATAGTAACGGACTTACCCTCGCGAGAAGAGTCCTCTTGAAGAAATTCAACAGACGTGCCGCCGAGATGCTACTCACACCGACTCGGATCTACGTAAAGCCCATAATGAAACTCCTGAAATCAACAGTGAACGTTCACGGCATGGCGCACATAACAGGAGGCGCCTACTCCAAACTCAAGAGGATTGGCACCAGAGCCAACGTGGGCTTCTACCTTGACAACCTGTTGCCACCACAGGAAGTATTCATGCTGATTCAAAAAAAGGGGAGGATCACAGACAGAGAGATGTATCGAACATTCAACATGGGAACCGGATTCCTAATTATGGTTAGGAAATCAGATGAAAAGAAGACGCTGATGACTATACCTAGATCACGAGTAGTGGGAGAAGTCATTGAGGAACAAGAAGTAATTGTCAAGACGCATTCGGATGAATTGCAGATTGAACGATGGTAGATTTCGGAGCATCCCACAAGACATGCGTTCTAACAACTTTACGAGTTCACGGTCATAAACATCAGTAGAGGAGAACTCAAAGGATGGAAGATTTAGCCAATGCTGCTATTCGGAAAGCACTGGATCTCGGTGCGGACTACGTCGAAGCAAGAATCCAAACGGATGTAGAAAACACATACACCATGAAGAATGGAGTCCCAGACAGTTTTCAAATAGCACGAATGTTTGGTATCGGAGTGCGCGTCTTGGTTGATGGCGCCCTAAGCTTCGCCTCCACCGACAGATTGACAATACAAGAAGCAAAACAAACTGCGGAAAATGCCTACAACATGGCGAAATCCTCGTCACACCTCGTCAAGAATCCAGTCAAGTTATCAGCTGAGAAGACCATCGTAAAAGAATGGGAGACAAAAGCCACCAATCCGCCCGAGAATGTCAGTCCCGAAGAAAAGTTCGATCTTCTTGCAGATATTGAACGAGCGCTTAGTCCGAACGAGGTTCGAGTCGAACTACCATCGCGTTATCTCACATTGTCGCATGACATGCAAGAGAAATTCTATTCAAACAGTGAAGGTACCAGAATTCGTGGCAAAGTTCCTCGAATTAGCCTTTGGTTTTTCCTGACAGGATCAAAGCCCTCCAAGGGTACACTTCAGAGGTGGATGCATGTTGGAGAAAGCGGAGGCTGGGAAGCCGTCAAGGAATGGGATCCGCCCAGACTTGTATCTGACGAGGCCAAGGTGCTAGGTCGAGTCCTTGAAGAAGGGGTTGCCCCTCCTAAGGGCGAAATAGATCTCGTTTTGGGATCAGAGGTTGTTGGCATCATCTGCCACGAATCCTGCGGTCATCCTCAAGAAGCTGATAGAATACTTGGACGCGAGGCAGCTCAGGCAGGAGAATCGTACCTCCAACCAAACAATATTGGCATGAGAATCGGTAGCGATCATGTCACTGTTGTCGACGACCCAACACTGCCGAAATCATTTGGACACTATCTCTATGATGATGAAGGCGTTCAGGCACGAGAACGCGTATTGATCGACAAAGGAGTAGTTGCGAGTTTTCTGCAGAATCGGGAAACCGCAGCCGAGCTAGGAGTCGCGAGTAATGGAGCCGCACGTGCAGTCGCCTATAGCCGTGAACCAATGATTAGAATGGCCAACACGTACATGAAACCAGGTGACTTCAATAGCGACGAATTGTTTGAAGGCATGAAATCCGGAGTCTACATCAAGACTTTCATGGAATGGAATATTGACGACAAGAGATTCAATCAGCGATATGTTGGTCTTGAGGCCTACCTGATACAAGATGGTGAAATGGGAAAGCCGGTAAGAAATCCAACACTTGAACTCACCACACCAACCCTCTACGGTAGCGTAGACGCGGTCTCCAAGAATCTGGATTTTCAGGCTGCAACATGTGGAAAAGGGGATCCTCAACAGGGGGCTCCCGTTTGGACCGGGGGACCTGAGATCAGAGTTAGACACCTGCGACTCGGAGGAGGACCTCAAACTTGACCCCTGATGAAATCGCAACGCTAATCGTAGCTTTAGGTGAGAAGCTTGGAGCAACCGATGTGTCAACAGTCATCATCGAAGAGAAGAAACAGATGCTCAGATTCAGTAACAACTCGATCACAGTTCTCCAAGCCTGGAACACAATAACCCCCGTGATCTATCTTGCAATGGGACCGAGAAGAACTGGATGCGTGATCGAAGATCCAACACCTGCAGCAATCTCTTCCACAGTCGAAGCACTAATTAAGACTATGAGATTGATGAAACCTGGAGACGTTGACTCAAAGCTTCCCAGAGGACCATTCACCTATCATACGATACAAGGAAACTACGATGCGAGGGTGTCACGCTCAACAGAGAAGTTGACAGACGCCGTAGAGACCTCGATCAATTCGGGGCTCGATGCAGGAGCGAAAAGGGTCTCAGGGGTACTGGCGGCTACTGAATGGAAAAGAACCCTCATGACATCCACTGGAAATGCTGGAAAAGAAAGAGGGACCCTGCTTGAACTTACCGTAAGGGCATTTCTTGACGCCGAATCAAGTGGACAGGGAGTATCTTGCTCAACGACTTTTCAGGATTTCAATCCAAGAACAGCTGGAACAGAAGCAGGTCAGATAGCGAAAATGGCTACGAAACCTATCCAGGGAGATGAAGGAGTCTATCAAGTCGTCTTCGGACCTTCGCTAATGGCCAACTTACTTGACACAGCAGCCATGTCAGCTTCAGCCTACGCAGTTGAGATAGGAATGTCTTACTTCGCCGACAGAGTTGGACAGAAAGTTGCCTCAGACAAGTTCACTCTAACAGACGACCAACAATTCCCAGGAGGCCCTGGAGCACATGCATTCGACGACGAAGGCTATCCAACGAACCCCACGTCAATAGTGGAAAATGGCGTACTGAAGACTCTTCTACACAGTTCCTACACAGCCAAGAAATTCAACGCAGAATTGACGGGACATGGATACTATAGCGGCTCATCGGGCATTGTACCTTCACCATCAAACCTCGTAGCTACGGCTGGAGACTACTCAAAAGAGGAGATGTTCAGAGAAGTCACCGATGGAATCTATATCACGAACAATTGGTACACTCGCTTCCAGAACTATCATACAGGAGACTTTTCGACGATATGTAGAGACGGCATCTTCAAAATATCAAATGGAGAGATAACAGCCTCTTTGAAGGATCTACGCATAAGCGACAACATGCCAAGAATCCTACAATCAATAAATGGAATTTCCAAGGAGCGTCAGTGGATGAAGTGGTGGGAAGTGGATATCCCAATTCTCCTCTCATATTTCCTGGTAGACAAGGTCAGAATAACGAGATCAACCAAGTGACCTCATCCACTCTCGTTTGTGACCACCTTTTCCTACCATATTATCCACAAACCTCATACGTGTCCTGCAGCGAATAAGCACCGTTCGAGATGGTCTGCCAATGGCACTTGACAAAGAAGCCTCGGCAATGCATCTGATAGAGAAGTTAGCCGAATACAGAGTCGGCGCCATAGCGCTCACAAAAATTGAGAAGCTCGCTGCAAGAATTGGCATAGACGAGACAAGGCTCCTAGAACTATATGTTAAGGCAAAGAATACCGTCTCCAAGAGCACGTTTGCCAAGACGCCCTTCGATAAGAGACTGCTATTCCTTCCACAGTGCCTCAGATCAAGGAACTGCCCTGCTTCGTTGAGCGACACCGGATACATCTGTCAAAAATGTGGAAGATGCGGCTTGCACGGGGTCATTTCCAAAGCTCTCAAGCTTGGATACAAAGGCACATTCATCCTTTCGGGTGGAAGTATGGTAGGACAGATTCTGAAACGAGAGAAACCATTGGCCTGTCTGGGTATCGCCTGCACAAAGGAGCTTTTGCTCGGAGGCTTCATCTGCGAGAAGTTTGGAGCGATAAGTCATTTTATACCTTTGTCACGTGATGGTTGCGTAGAGACTCAGGTCAACTGGAAAGAAGTTGACCAAACTCTGGCTCTTGGCCCACGGTCTCTTTAGTTTCCTTACAAGATTCTAAGACACTAGACTCCAGAATTGCGTCGGCAATGCTGAGATTATCTCATCATTTCTAGTGACCTAGTTAGAAGATTTTCAAACTCTCATATTTCATCGAGTCAGGTCGCCCCTTCATAGAGAGAGCAAGAATCTTAATGGAAATGCTTAAGGACGTAAACCTCAGATTAGTGTTGGGGTTAAATTCTTGAGTTTCATGCTTGGGTTGCTCGGTGGAGGGCTTCTAGGAGCATACTGGACACGCCCCGG
>CAYGZB010000094.1:0-1122 GCA_964354325.1 uncultured Candidatus Bathyarchaeia archaeon
GAGAAGAGAATGGAATTCTAATGTTGAGGCAGATGTTACAATAGAATCTCTGACTGATCTTGTTGGGATTCTCTGAGGAGGAGTATCTGCTGGCGTATGGGTGAAATGAAAAGAATATCGATCTCTCTTGAAAGGGTGAATGTGTTACGGTTCAGTCTTTCTTATCTTCCTTTTTCTCTGGTAGAATGGCTTCGTATTTCGATGGCCATCTGATCTCTCCACCACACTCATCGCAGTAGATCATAGAGAGGAAGATCTCATGTTTGCACTCTGAGCAGAAAAATCTTGGTTGTTGCTTAGCTTTGGTGTCCACGTTCATTTTCTCTCCATTTCTACTCCTAAAATCTAGGATACTAATAGCTTTCATGGCTGGTCATTTGCGAATTGCGTACCAAGTCCAACTAAAACCGTTTTGCGTAGGTTGTGTAGAAAACGATGAGTGGCATAAGATGTTTTTGTCAGCGCCATTGAAATGGCTCAAGAAAACACAGAGCGAGGCAACCTCAGAGGAACATGTACATACTATGACCGCTCGGAGATTGCTGTTCGACTGGCCATCGCCACAGGTGTGACAAATGGTATATGTCAGTGGCGCTCTCATTGTTCAAAATCCACTTGTCATGTTGGGATTTAAATGGCGCCTAGAAGGCTCAGTAAGCTGAGCTCCCTTGTTCAGTTGGCTCTGCATTTAGGAGCTGTTGAAGCCAAGATAATACCTGCAAACAGAATAGTTGTTGAAAACAGGGTCATTCTGAAGTGCAGGGTAGGGTGCGACACTTACGGCAAGAGATTGGTGTGCCCTCCGTACGCTCCAACCGTTGACGAGTTCAGAAAGATGCTAAGGGAATACAGATATGCTCTTCTCGCCAAGTTCAGTGCTGAAGCAGAAACTGATGAGGACGTCGCGAGGAATCTTCTGAAGTATAGATACGATACCAATTCCCCCGTTGAATTGAAGGAAAAAGCTGCAAAGTTTTGGTCGAATTGGGGGAAAGACAAGAGAAGAATACATTTGGCATTGTTGGAGCTAGAGAAAGCAGCTTTTGAAAAGGGATATGTGTTCGCAGTTGGCTTTTCAACTGGATCTTGTGCACTGTGCGAGAAATGCAATATGGAAGCTGG
>CAYGZB010000094.1:1222-4464 GCA_964354325.1 uncultured Candidatus Bathyarchaeia archaeon
CGTTCGCGATTTCTGACTAACGACGCAAAGGTCCTTTTCGAGTAACGTAGATTGTCTTCTCGTTTGTCTTCACTCTCAAGCTATACCTTGCTCTTTCGCCTCGCTCAATTTTTGGGAATCTCAATCTTAATGCACGGGCTAGATTCATCGCTTCTTTGGACGATCGACAGCGAACCTTGAATCCATCAATTATTCCTCTTGAAACTAGCTCCAGCTTTCGCTGTCGTTGCCCATAGGCAACATATTTGTCGAAAGTTCCGGGTTTGTACTCTCTAAGCCGTGAACGCTTTCTGTGAACCTTCCTGCCTTCTGATTCGGTCATTGTGCTTTCCATTATCGCGTTTCTTCATTATTCAATCTTGTGAAGCCACTGGGTAAGGAACTCTATCGAACGTCTAAGATATCCAGTGCCATACCTTATTGTTGCCTTCTCGTTGTTGATGTTAGTGATGTCAAAGTAATGAAATGACCGGAGAATGCAGAATGAACGGAGCATTAGAGATCACAATCGATCAAATCCTGGAAAAGGCGACATTGGCAGCAGCTGTCTATGCTCAGGTATTAGACTCCGCACGTCAGAAGAGTAAGATTCTGTGTGGCCGGGTACTGGCAGTAGGACGCAAATTGAACAACGGCGAATTGGCCCGATCTGAGAAGAGAACGATGCATTTCTGCCTGAGATGCGCAGTTACCTATTCAATTTGCCAGAATTAGCCTTCCAGAGTCTTATCAACGCGTATACTATGACCAGGTAGGCGATCGTCCTATCCACCATCAAAAACGTTGCAAGAGCGTCTGCGAGACCCAGAAGATTCATCAAGTGAGACAATCCGAACAAGCTAAATGCTATGCCTGTGCAGAGAGGCAACGTCGCCTTCTTTCGACAATAGATTATGACGCTCAGAATCACTATCACTGCAGAAAGAATCAGATTCAGGAAGGCTACTGAATCCATGACGTATCAAGAATATCTCAATCATCAGACATATTGAAGTTGTGTATCTAAACAACTTAAGAACATGGGTTAATGCATAGAAAGAAAGAATGGCATCTGGACGTTCTGAAAGTTTGTCGACAACCACTGAAGAGCAGACTCTGCGTCGAGAAATTGGCTGGTACGGCTCGTTCGCCATGGGCTACGCTGACGTTGGAGCCGACATATACGTTGCGATTGGTCTTGTGGCTCTCTTTGCCGCAGGCGCTTCACCTCTAGCGTTCCTCATTGCATCACTCACCTACATTGCGACTGGGCTTGCATATTCAGAACTTGCGACTACCTACCCGTATGCCGGTGGCGCTCAAATCTATGCCACGAAAGCATTCAATGATCTTGTAGGGTTTGTTGCTGGATGGGCTGTCATGTTGGACTATACTGTGGACATGGCACTCTTTTCGCTGGCGTCAGCTGGTTATCTCAGTTACTATCTCCCCTGGACAAAGGGCGGGCATTTCGTCGTTGCCTTATTTGACATGAAGCTGAGCATTCCCTTTCCAGGGTTGATTGCAGCAGCTCTAATCTTTGCCCTCTTGATTGTGAATATCATCGGGATTAGAGAATCATCACTATTCAATGAGATTCTTGTGTCGCTAGATTTGATCGTAGAGAGCATCATTCTGATCTCTGGCTTTTTCCTAGCTTTTGGGCTGGCACGTTTTCTCGGTCAGCTAGGCACCTTTGGTTCACCCATCTTACATGTTAACGTCGCTTACTCGCTTCCAAGTTTGGGAGTGCAGGAACAGAATTTCATTTATGGAATAACTCTTGCGATGACGTCCTTCATCGGAATCGAGTCTATTGCTCAGGCTGCTGAGGAAACGCGTCGTCCAGACCGATGGATTCCTCGCGCAAACAAACTGTCCATTATCTCAGTGATTTTGTTTGCAGTTGGCTTGTCTGTGATTAGCATGGGCATGATGAGTTGGCAGGATCTTGCGGCGGCGCGCAATGATCCGATAAGAGCAATTGCTTCTCTCATCCCTGTAATAGGTCCCTACCTAGCTCCAGTCGTAGCTATAACTGGTTTTGCCATCTGCTACGTATCCACCAACACAGGCGTGATTGGTGTATCTCGTATCGTCTTCTCGATGGGAAAGTTTGACTTTCTTCCCCGCTGGTTCTACAAGGTGCATCCCAAGTTTAAGACGCCCATAAGAACCATCATCGTCTTCGGAGCAATCGCTATAGCACTTGCATTGGTTGGTGAACTGACATTTGTTGCGGACCTATACAACTATGGAGCACTTCTCTCGTATATTATAGTCAATATCTCTCTAATTGTTCTCCGCAACAAGAAACCCTACGCCTATCGGGCTTGGAAGGTCCCAGGAACTCTTACCGTGAAATTCCGTGAGCGCATATTGTTCATTCCCATTATCTCCGTTATTGGGGCGATATCTTGTGCAGTATTATGGGGGCTTGTCCTTGCGTTTCACGAGGGTGGCCGGGTCCTTGGAACCGCGTGGGTATTGATTGGGATAGTTACTTTTGTCGTTCTCCGAAAGACAAAGCATATGCCAATTCTAACAGCGGAAACGGGCAAACGAATCCGTCCAGGCGGTTATGTGATGAATGTTGCAGTACTCGTCAGGACACCCGAAGACGAGGAAGACGTAGTATCTTCAATCCATGAAGCACTCGACAAGCGTTTTCACATAACTCTCCTCAACATCCTAGATCCGCTGGATTTGGGTCTAAGCACAGACAAGTTGAATCATTATTCCCAGATCAAGGAACTTGAAGTTGAATCGATTAAAGAACTGCAGTCAATCGCTCACAGACTGAGATCAATGGGCTACGAGGCGCGGATCAGGGTGGAAATCGGCCCCTTCACCAAAGTCGTTGATGAAGAGGCTAAGGCAGACAGAAACGATATGATAGTACTCATAAAACGTAAGACACTGAGAGGTCACCTGAGGGAGGAGCGAGAAGACTCCGCGTTAGCGGCGTTATCTAAATACCCTGGAAAGACAATGATAGTACGGAGGACAGATTGATGCCAATTGTCGTGCATCTCAACATATTCGTTGAATCCCAAGAACTGGAAAGAGTGGCGCAAACACTTCGAGACTTTCCAGAGGTGACTGACGTATTCGAGGTCACGGGTGAGTATGACCTAGTCGCTCTAATTCAGACTGATTCTATAACCTCATTCAGAAAACTCTTGAAAGACAAGATTCTTGGGGTCAAAGGTATTAGAAGCACTGTTTCTGCGGTCGTAATTCATATCCACAAGAAAGGGGGG
>CAYGZB010000095.1:0-4365 GCA_964354325.1 uncultured Candidatus Bathyarchaeia archaeon
GTTCATTTGCAGAGTTGGTCAGGTCTCGTTCATGCCACAACACAATGTTCTCGTATGATGTGATCGTGAGAGACCGCATAAGTTTTGCAAGGCTGCATACTCTTTCACATGTTACGGGATTCTTCTTGGCGGGCATAGCTGAACTGCCCACTTGTCTGTCAGCCTCAAATGGTTCCATGACTTCTTGAATCTCGGTCCTCTGGAGGTTTCTGATCTCTGTACCGAATTTGTCGACACTGCACGCCACGTTCGCTAGAAACGAGACCAGTTCAGCGTGAATGTCTCTTTGAATTATCTGAGTTACCATTTCAGCGGGTTTCAGCCCAAGTTGATTCAAGGCGATCTCTTGAACCTGTATCGCCTTCTCACCTAGTCCCGCACCGGTGCCGACCGCCCCCATGATTTTTCCCACAAGAACTCTCTTCTTGAGTTCCCTGAGTCGCTCAATCTGTCTAGCTACTTCCCGCAGCCAAACCGCAAACTTGAATCCAAGCGTAATCACACCAATATGCTGGCCATGTGTTCTCCCAACCATGACAACGTCCCTGTGTTTGCGGGCAAGTCCTTTGAGCACTGTCTCCAGTTCAAGGAGGTCCTTCTCGACGATCTTCAAGGCATCTTTGAACTGAATCGCTGTTGCGGTGTCTTCAACATCGTTGCTCGTCAAACCAAAATGAACATACTTTTTGCCGTCACCATCACAGACTTCCGTCAATGCCTTTACAGCCGCCATCAAATCATGTCCAATCATCTTGTCTATCTCGTTGCGACGTTGGACGGTTACATACTTCGTAGTGGCCTTCTTGCATATCTCATCGGCTGCGGCTTTGGGAATGTTGCCAACAGCTGCGTGTGCATATGCAACTGCGGCTTCAACTTTTAGTATGTTTTCAAGTCGCTGTTCTTCTTCGAAAATTGCTTTCATCTCAGGAGAACCGTATCTTCCAGTGTCTATTGGACAAACGGGCATAATATTCTCCCACTCGTTAGTTGTTACCCGCTGTATGACTTCACATTCTTATGTATTTAGGAGCAATGCAACCTTCACACATTAGACTCTCGAGAAATGCTAGTACTCAGAGAGTAGTCGCTGCTCTTCAGAGTCTTCCTTGCCTTCCTTGAGAACTTTCCACTCTTCAGCAGTTATTGTTCCACCAACCTCTTCCTTGATCTTCTTGGATAGTGTGGAGCCTATCAAGGGAACTTTCATGAGTTCGCTGACGCTGGCCTTTCTGAGGTCATTGATCGTCTTGTATCCTCCGCTGTATAGTGTTCTTGCTCTCACTCTGCCGATGCCGCGAAGTCTAACCAATGGAACAAGTTCTTTCTTTACGCCGGTCTGAACTCTCAACCTCAGTTGGGTTAGGTATGGTAGGAACTCTTTCTGCCCAAAGAGACCGGCAAGTTCATGCGCAGAATACAGAAGCCAATCTGCCATCTCCACTAATCTGAGTAGATCACCCGGTTCAACTTTGTAGCGATCAAGAATCCTGTCTTCTGTAGCTTCATCAATCCAATCCATTAGAACGGCGGAGCTCTTCAGCTCGGCAAGGAACTCTTCATACTCGACTTGTTCCATGAGCAAGTCAGGAATCGGAAACATCAGTTCAACAGAATGTGCCGATGCGAACACTTCAAGTTCTTCAGACTCTCTTCTTCTTGGATAGAGTTTTGGAGATATGTCGGGAGTGTGTGATATGAGATGCAGAAATGTCAGGTCTGTGATTTCTTTCGGTCTACTTCGAAGACCATCACGCATGATGACCGCTGTAACTGGGTCGATGTAGAGTTCAGATACTCTTCTTCCAAAGTCTGTTGCCTGAATCCTTGCACCTTCAAACTCTGTCATCCCTTCTTTGCAGAGGTAGGCGAGTATGTCCCCGATTTTTGTTTGGATCATCTTGGGGTCGTATTGAAAAGCGTAGAAAGTCTTTCCAAAGAATTCGTAAAGACCATTCTCCGTGTGAGCGTAGCCTGTTGCGATTGTTGCAAGCACGTGTGGACGCAGGATTTTTTCGACGGCCAGTTTTGACCATAGGTTCTCGGGTTCTGCCAGAACATAGTTCTGCATGAGTTGATCCTGCTCATCTCCTGATATCGCGACCAGAACGGCTTCCCCAAACTTGTCATATTTTGGGCGGCCAGCTCGACCACAGAGTTGCTTGTATTCAAGTACAGAGATTGGATACCGCCCGTAACCAGGTTCGTATCTCATGAAGCTACTGACCACAACAGTTCGTGCAGGGAGGTTCACCCCTGCGGCTAGTGTGGGTGTGGCGGAAAGTATCTTGATGTGCCCCTTTCTGAAAGCATCTTCAACCAGTCTTCTGTGAGCGGTTGGAAGCCCAGCATGATGGAAGCCTGCACCATATTGGATTTGTTCGGCTAGGATTTCGCTGAGTCTTGTCTTCTCACCAGTTTCCAAGAGCTTCTTCGCAAGAAGCTTCAACCCTTTGTCTTCTTGCTTAGAGATTCTTCCCTTTAGAACAATTGAAGCTTTCTTGCCCATTTGTACAGATGATTTTCGAGTCTCAGCAAAAATGAGAACTTGCCCGCCTGACCCCACGATTTCAAGGGCTATGTCTAGAAAGTTGTCGCCGCAGACCGCGGGTATGGTTCTAGCGGATCCATCTTTGAAATGTATCTCGCCATTGTAGTATACTCCCTCCCTCAACGGAACCGGTCTCCATTCCGTCGTGATTGGAACTGCCTTCAGCCATTCAGCGACTTCCTCTGCGTTTCTTATGGTGGCGCTTAGGGCTAGGAACTGTATCTTGGGGTTTATGTGCATCAATCGGGTCAGGACGACTTCTAGGGTTGGTCCTCTATCAGCTTCGTCTAGTAGATGAACCTCATCAGCAACGACCGTTGAGATTTCTCGAATCCAACCTGTTCTGTGGCGAAGGAGACTGTCGGCTTTCTCGTTCGTTGCGAATATTACATCATACCTACTCAGCCATTGGTCAGAGCTGTCATACTCTCCCGTAGATATTGCGACTTTTACTTTCTCTCCGTCCGGTTTTGTGAGCTCGGAATATTTGCGAAAATCTTCATACTTCTCACTTGCCAAAGCCCTGAGAGGAGTCAGATAAAGAGCCTTTCCTCCCTTCGTCAGAATATTCTTTATCACACATAATTCTGCGATGAGGGTCTTGCCGCTAGCCGTCGGGCTTGCCAGAACTATATTCTTTCCTTTCAACACTCCCGCATTTATTGCATCTTCTTGGGGTGGATACAGGTTATCGTATCCACTCTTCAAGAGAACTTGTTTAAGACTAGTTGGAATGTCGAGTTCGTTGACTTTCAAAACGGAAGCTTCTTCCCCTACTAGCTGGATGTCCTCTTCAGATGTCCCGGTTTTGGAGAGTAGATCAAACCCTCTTTGAGAAGTTGACTCACAACCTTCTTCGCCATATCCTCTTCGACCCCCGACTTCTCCGACAGAGTCGAATAGAGTTGCGCTTCCTCCACTGTTCCAGTCTCTTTCTCCAGCTCAGATATCGCAGACCTCACCAACGCCATAGCATCTCGAAGACTCTTCGACTTACCCGTCATTATGATGTCAATGTCAGTCTTTCCCGTAGTCGTGTCTATTCCAACATCCTGAAGCGAAGCGTTCATCAGCCTAATCACAGCTCGCGCATCTTCAATCGTCACTTTGTCACGTAGGAAAGCCCTCGCCCTCGCTTCACTTAACCTTACAAGCGCCTCAAGTTGCCTTGGAGTAATAGCGATCGGTGAATCGGAAGCGACTCCTGAAACAGACCTCATCTTAAGGTAGAACTCACGCAGTTCTCTCTCAGACTCTTCAGAAAGCACAGGACTTATTCTCTTTGCGTAACTGATGTACTTCCTAAGAATATCCTGTGCAATCGGCACCTCCTCAAGGTTCGCACCCTTCCTGTGCAACGTCATAATATGCTCAGACATCTTGGCATCCAAATCAATGTCAGGAACATCACGCACAACAAAAATCAGATCGAACCTTGACAAAATCGTAACTGGAAGATTGATGTTTTCCGCGATAAGCTTGTAAGGATCATACCTGCCCAAAGCCGGGTTCGCCGCCGCAAGAACCGAAGCTCTAGCATTCAACGTAGCAACAATACCACCCTTGGCGACACTAACGGTTTGCTGCTCCATCGCCTCGTGTATCGCCACTCTATCATCAGGTCTCATCTTATCGATTTCATCAATAGCAGCAACCCCTTTGTCAGCGAGAACCAACGCCCCAGCCTCCAGCACCATGCCACCGGTCTTATCTCGAAGAACAGCAGCCGTAAGTCCAGCCGCAGTACTTCCCCTTCCACTCGTGTACAAACCCCTGGGAGCCGTCCTCGAAACATACTGAAGAAGAACACTCTT
>CAYGZB010000096.1:0-4191 GCA_964354325.1 uncultured Candidatus Bathyarchaeia archaeon
TCGAGCGATTGTCAAAGATATCAATGGAAAGTCTACCGCCCGAAATGGTGAAGGGGTTGGCGAAAACGACGCTCTAATCATGAGCCAGCCCATCGTTTCTTGGAATGGACAATAATTCGAATTTTGGCTCCCAAAAAACCAGCGTATCCTCGGGAGAACAAGAATCAGAAACTTCAAGAATGTCATTGCAGATGAAATTTCCGACCCGTAATGAATCCGCTTGTTCCTGAAAGGATATTCTTGACCCAAGGGGTGGGCGTTCACCAAGAAAAACTCGCCAGCTTCGAGATGGCTCTCAGAGATGCTGGAATCGCGTCATGCAATCTTGTCTACGTATCGAGTATTGTTCCCCCAAATTGCACACTGCTTTCCAAAGAGAAGGGATTGAAGATGCTGAGACCGGGGCAAATCATTTTCTGTGTCATGAGCCGGATCGATACAAACGAGGCCAATAGGCTCATTGCCGCGTCCATCGGGATGGCGGTGTCCGATGACAGAAGTGTGTATGGGTATCTTTCTGAGCATAAAGCATACGGTCAGACGCATGAGAAGGCTGGGGATTACGCCGAAGATCTTGCGGCTTCTATGCTTGCATCAACACTAGGGGCCAAATTCAATGTAGATGATGCTTGGGATACGAGGAAAGAGATTTGGAGAATATCTGGAAGGAATGTTCGCACGAGACATATCTGTCAGTCGGCGGAAGGAGACAAAGATGGACTCTGGACCACCGCCATCGCAGCCGCCGTCATGATCTAGAACGTCAGAGTAGCTGTACGACTTCCATTACCCTGAAGTGCAACGTGTCATCGTAACGATAGAAAGCGCCTTTGGCTTTGAATCTTGCTTTCTTCTTGATTAGGTTTTGTGGTCCCTCAAAGTCCTGTTCAGTCAATCGCGCTCTTTGTTTTCCGTTGATTAGTACAACAGCTTTTCCATGAGAAATATCTTCCACTAGAACTTCGTACAAGCCGTCGTTGGCCGCAACGGAGGGCTCTCTTATCGGCATATTGGTGATCGTTACAATTCTGCCATTTTCCATTCTCGCGATCTCTCCCGCTTCCTCCAATCGTTCTATCGCCGCATTGATTACAGCTGATGTTATCCCTTCCTTCACAGCCTCCTGCAACAGCTGATTGACCTGCAGCCCTTCAACATCAGTCTTCAGTACCTTCTTCCATATGTACCTTGAAGTTTTGTCAACTTCTTTCAAGAATTCCTTTGCATGTTCTTCTGGTTCTGCAGTAGTTTGTTCTTCACTCGAAGTGATTCCTTCCTCCAATTCCCGTATGTCATCAGCGTTCATCCGCATAGGTTGTGGTTCTGGTCCAATTCTCGCCAGAGGAGCCAGTTCCACATTCAGTGATCCAATTATCCTTCTCATCTTCTCAATTCTTCGCCGACTCGCATGGAGGTACGCTATGTCGAACGTGTCATTAGCAACTAGTATCACTGCTTTTCCAGTCGCCTTTCTGCCAGTTCTGCCTTTCCGCTGTATGTATCTAATTTCGCTAGGGATCGGTTCGTAGAAAATTACCAAGTCAACGTTTGGAATATCCAATCCTTCTTCGGCTATGCATGTCGCAACAAGAACGTTTGTATTTCCCTCTCGATAGTTCTTTATTATCTCGACTTGTTCATCTTGTCGTAGACCCGGATCTCGATCTTTCGTCGCTTGACCGACAAACCTTTGCGCTTTGACACCGACTATCTCTCTTAGGCTATCTACAATGTGCGACGCTGTGTCCCTGTACTGCGTGAATATGAGCACTTTCGATTCTGGACATTGATGTATCTGTTCTTCCACGATTTCTTTCATGAGAGGTATCTTCGGATGTTCCAACTTCGAGTGTTCTTCAACGAGCCGCTTAAGCTCCTGATAGCGCATGTCATTGATGATGTTTCCATGGCTTCTTTTGGATTCGGTGGGCTGCTCTATCCTTTCCACAAATGATTTGAGTGTTTGAATGCCTTGAGTCTCTAGAAGCTCAAGTGCATGATACAGTGTCAGACATGCTGATTGTAGGACTATTGAGTTGTATATGGGACCTCTCCATTCCTTGATCGTTCTTCCCAGTCGGTCCCTAAGTTGCTCACCCAAAGCCAGCAGGTCTTTTCTGCTGACGTGCTCTGTTCCAGTTCGGATCAGGCCAGTTCGACTCAGCTGATTGAGTCGGTCATTCAACATGGCTCGAATCGCTCGGCCAATCTCACGATACTCATTCGGAAGGTCAACCAGTCTCCGTTCAACCTCGACTTCAAAAATGTATGGGGTTACCCCAGGATCTTCCTCTGACCTGTATTCTATCTGTTCAATGAACAATGCTTTGCATATGTCGATGATCTTTTCTCTGTCTGCACCTGGGCTAGCAGTCATGCCGAGTATGATAGGCCATGAAGATTGCTCGACGTATTTCTGGGCTACATTAGTGTAAGCATAGTCTTTCCGCGCTCTGTGGCATTCGTCGAAAACAAGAAGACTAAAGTCTCGAAGTGTGAGGATCTGGTTTTCAATGTCGTTTTTGACGATTTGGGGGGTGGCAAATACTATCTTGGCCGTTCCATTCCAGACTAGTTTCCTGTATACGGCGGGTGTTTTGCCCGTCAATGTGACCATGTCGGTGGCCGGGAGCTTGAGCAGACGTGCGTATGTTTCGTGATGCTGCAGGACCAATGGTCTTGTTGGAGCCATAACCAAAATTCGTTTGTGTTTGAAGTCATAGAGAGAACTAGCGCACGCCAACGCGGCGATTACTGTTTTTCCCAAGGCTGTCGGCAGGACTACAAGCGTATTTCTTTCAAGAATTTTCTCAGCTATAGATTCTTGATACAGCCTAGCCTCAATTCTGTCTGATCGCACGAGAGGAAGTCTATGATGATCTGATGAATTGTTTCCTGCCAATCGTCAAATCAACGCTCTGCGAACGCACACCATTTGAAAACCATTGGCTTGACATCTCCAATATTGTGAGGCAAACCAGTCTTTTCAGATTGGCTATGTCTATAACGCGTCCTCTGACCCCTCATTTTCATCCGGGGCTTGGCTCTCGACTTCTACTTCTGGGGTCTTCTTCAAAGGTAGACGTTCCGGAAGCAAAGAGTAGGCTCCATCTGCAGTACGATAGACCGCTAGTCGACCGATGGTTTCCCAGCTGCCCCCGCTGGAGTGGCGTATTTGAATTGTCAAGACTTCAGCTTTGGGATCTTTCCTTCCCGGCCAAACTGCTAAGGTTAGAAAGTCTCCGCTGACTAGACGATTCGAGAAACGGGCTTTCGGTTGCGATTTGCTCATCATTTCATGTCGCCTTCTCTACAGACGCTATTATAGCGTTAATACATTTGAATATAAGAGAGCTATGGGAAGACACTCTCAGACTCCTGCTTTGCGGGCGGATCTCTGGAGTGCGATAATTCAAAAGACCTTGACGGTGAAGATGTGTCAATATGCCGAGGCTCAAGTACGATAAAGATACTCTACAAAGAATGCTAACCCAAGTCGAGAAGACTAAGAAAGAAGACACTACGAGAAGTCACGCGGTAGAGGCCAATCCTTCGAACATGTTGAAGAGAGTCTCCCAACACTGCTTGCGCTGCGGCAAAGTTACCGTCTTCTCGATAGATGATCTTGGATATGCTACCTGCTCGGTATGTCGTTCAGTTGCTCCAGATCGACACAGTAGCTTGGCCTGAATTCCTGACTCACAGATTTGTCAACACGTCGGCGATGCGTTCAACAGCCCAGTCAACCTCTTCCCTCATTATGACCAAGGGAGGTGTGAGGCGCAGAACATTTTTGTGGCATTCTTTGCTGAGAACTCCTTTCTCCATCAGCTTCTCACAAACCGCGCGGGCTCCTCCAGCCTCAGGCAAGAGCTCGACACCTATCATAAGACCTCGACCGCGAACTTCCTTGATGTAGTCACTCTTGATCCCTGATAACCTCTCAATGAAGTAGTTCCCAACGGCAGCTGCGTTCTCAACCATCCTCTCTTCAACAAGAACTTTCAGTGCCGTTCTAGCTACTGCACACGCAAGCGGATTTCCTCCAAATGTACTTCCATGATCACCAGGGTGAAAAACGCTTAGAACTTCTTTGTTGGACAAAACTGCGCTTATCGGATAGAATCCACCTGAAAGAGCCTTTCCGATGACGGTGACGTCAGCTTGGATGCCTTCATGTTCCTCAGCAAG
>CAYGZB010000097.1:0-1352 GCA_964354325.1 uncultured Candidatus Bathyarchaeia archaeon
CTCGGATTCGAAGTTCAAGATGACATGGAGCATTGGGTTGTCGTTGGTCCCCGAGGTTCTTCGACAGGCATACATTTGTGCAAAGGCGAGACGCTCGAACCTGGGAATACTGGAATTCTTTTCTACGCGGACAATGCGGAGGCTACCTATCAGGAACTAAAAAGGAAAGGCGTCGAATTCACCAGGGAACTCGGAAAAGCGGAATGGAACGAGAACATGAAGTACGCCATGTTCAAAGACCCTGACGGGAACGAATTCTGGCTCATGCCAAAGGTAGACTAGCGATTATTACTGATCAATGGCTGCTTGATCTTCACGAAAAAAAGTAGTTCAACAAAGGCATCATAATCCAACAACCCAACTTCCAAGAACAATTCCTGATGAATACCACGTCGGCTAGCATCGGCTGCCAGGGAAGAGTCTAGTGCCTTTTCTAATCAACATCTTGACACGTTCATCGGCAGTCTATTAGCTATATCGTCGAAAGATGAAGTGACATTTAGTTACGAAATGTTCTTCCATCACTTCTTCAACCATGGTTTCGGCAAGCGTTGGTCTAACGATCTGTTGCTGTGAATAGTGTTACTCCACCTGATGTCAAATGGCGATGAAATATATGGATCTGCTACTTCAGCCATTTCTCCTGAGTCTCGTCGCAGGAGCTGCAACTGGAATCGGCGGAATAGTTGTTCTCTTGTTGAGAAAAGGGATCAGCGACCGAGTTGTTGGCTTCTCAATGGGACTCGCATCTGGGGTGATGCTTCTAGTCTCGTTCAACAACCTTTTCCTCGAAGCAACTAAGATTCTTACGCATTTTGAGTTGATCGTCATGTTCTCCGCGGGTGCACTCATCATGATGGTCCTTGACCTGACTCTTCCCCACATCGAGCTAACAACGAAGGATGTGGGAGGGAACTCGCGGATGTTGAGGACCGGGTTGCTTATAGCAGCAGGCATAACTCTGCACAACTTTCCTGAGGGGTTAGTTGTTACGACGGGTTACATGTACAATTCCAGACTAGGCCTGGTAATCGCTATCGCGATAATGCTTCACAACATACCTGAAGGTGTGGCCACCGCGATTCCCCTGTCACTGACAGGAATGAAAAAAACGAAGATAGCAGCTCTCACGTTTCTCTCAGGATTGGCCGAGCCAGTCGCTGCCCTGCTTGGAAGCCTCTTTTTTCTCAGTGTTGGAACAAGACTGATAGGATCATCGCTCGCTTTGGCTGCGGGAGTGATGACCTATATCACAGCAGATGAATTGATTCCAGTAGCTCATGAGTATGGACACAAACATATTGTCTCGGTAGGTTTGCTGCTGGGCATCATCTTTGCTCTTTTGGTCGATG
>CAYGZB010000097.1:1452-4185 GCA_964354325.1 uncultured Candidatus Bathyarchaeia archaeon
TCTCACATTTTTCACATAGAAAGCTAGGTGATCGAGTTCTTCTCCTCTCGCATACTTCTTGTAGAACCTGCTACCTTTAGGGTACCAGTTGAGTTCCAGTCTCTGTGGTGAACCAGGACTCTTGAGGTGCACGAATCGTCCACCATGAGGCATCCTACCACGACTAATCTTTTTCATGCCTAGGATATCTACATAGAACCTTTCTGAACGATTCAGATCTCTTACCCTAATTCCCGTATAGGTGAACCAGAATCTCATTTGTATCCAATGAATTGAGTTGTGAATCAGACCATTTACGTTCTTCGCCAGGACTGGTCAGGCTAGGGTTATTGTGTGCGTCTGAAATGGTGCGGCCGCCGGGATTTGAATTCCCGGATCGAGTTGTTCGATCTCCCGGGTCACCGACGGTCTGCTATCTTATTGGCAGGCCGATGTCTTAGACCAGGCTGGACTACGGCCGCATACGTGCATCCAATCTTTCTCTGACATCTTTAAGGCTTATGACGATGGCTGTTCGCTTTCAGAAACTTTGGTGCCGAGGGTGTGACTTTCACCAACCTAATGGTCGGTTTTGAACACACGATTGGGTCGGTTTATTCCACCGTCAGCCCGGTATCAGACCGCTAAGGTCTTCAGCTTCACCTGCCCAAATCGGACAGCGGGTGCTCTCCTTAGCCTCCCACTTTCGAGTGGAACCAGGCTGAGCTACCTCGGCCCTCGGCATCCCATAACAGCTCACGTGAGTAACTTAAGATTTTTCTTTGGAACGGTCAGTGTATACTCTTCCCAATTTCTTTGGTTCCATTGATCTTTCGTACGTAATTGTTGCATGCAAACCAACGCCTTTACATCTGAGAATAGTTCCGAATCGTATTGAAGCCAACCAGTTCCTACAATCGTGATGGTGTAAGATCTTTGGGCAAAAAACCGATAGCACTCTTTGCTGACAAAGAAGCTGTATTCTATTCGGACTTGGCTCGGGTTTTCGAAGCAATGGATACTAGATTTGACTGTGTGGAAAAATCGGCATTGGCAGGTTCGAAGTTGAGTAATTACTCTGCCTTGGTCATCCCAGGAGGATACACTCTCGAGCTTCTTGAGAATCTGAACGAAGGAATCAGGCAGTCTATCCGCAGTTTCGTCCAGGAGGGCGGTGGCTACATCGGTGTTTGCATGGGAGCCTATCTTGCAGGAGAACTAGGTCTGGTCAGGTCTAAGATGATCAGAGCAGCCGGAGAATACGATATTGAACTTGAGATCACTAACCCTCAACACCCTGTGATGAGAGGTTACACTGGCTCAGTCAAGATGAACTATCAGAATGGGCCTGAAATGATCGTCGAAGGCTCCGAGGCCGACCTAGCGAGCTTTCCAAACGGTCGAGCAGCTATCGCTGTAAGTTCCTTCGGCAGTGGAAGAGTTGTCATTTTTAGTCCGCACCCTGAAAGGTCGAGATCTAACTGGAAAATGATCATGAATGCATTGGAATATTCTAGGAAAATGCCTGCCCAGCAATGAGCAAGAGATCAGTGCATCTTTTCATTGCTAAGGGGCCTTTACAATTCCTGTTATTCTAATTCCGGATCCTCTGCACTTGTGTCTGATATTGAGGCCGATGAGCAACGGCGTTATCTGTTCCACAGTGCGAGCGTTCTCCAACGGTCCAGCATCTATGGCCCTAACCTTTGGTATCTCTTGAGCAATTCCCATGATCACCTTTTTCGCTTCAGCGTCTCTGCCACAGACTAGGACATCGCAGTCCACATCCACATTGAGGTCTTGAAGGATCTCAGCCGAGATATTGTTGAACGCAGCCACAGTCATGACACCTTTTGGAACATTCTTGGCAGCCTGCTCGGCAGCTGACCCATCCCAGACAGCAACGGTTCTAGTTGCCTTGCCGCCTATCTCACTCTCCAGTGGTACACATACATCCACGAATATCGATCCTTCGCGAAGACTGTCCTTGACGCTCTTGATAGTATTCATGTGAGCTCCGAAGGGTACAGTCAAAATCACCACATCGCCTTTTGCTGCGGCCTGCTCATTTGTAAGTCCGTCAACTGGAATATTTGTGCCTAGAATCTCCTTCAGTTTGGCCGCAGAGTCCTTTGCCTTTTCTTCTTGTCGAGAACCGATTGTGACATTTTCCCCAGCTTTCAGCAATCTCAAAGCTAGACCAAAACCCTGATCGCCCGTCCCACCAACTATCGCAATCTTTCTTTTTCCTTTTTCAAAATTCATCTTGTATCAACCAGGACTCAGCGTGCTCCAGATGTAACCCTTCATCTAGGATTTGAAACATTCTTTCGGAGATCAAGATCTTTTTGTTTGTGAAAACCTATAACAGACCCCACAGGTAGACTAGCGAAGGGCCGGTAGTTCAGTCTGGTATGAATATCCGCTTGGCAAGTTTATACCCAAAATGCGGAAGGTCGCGGGTTCAAATCCCGCCCGGTCCACCAAATTTGAGTTGAGGTTTGTCTTTCTCCATCCTTGACCGTTTTTCGCCCAAAAGATTCGGTTTTGAATCTTTGGATATTTTGGGGGGATACGAGATTTTCTAGCGGATACAAACCCGTACAATTATGGATTGGTGGACCCGAGAGAACGGGAATTCGGTACAAATGCACACGTACGCAGCAATATCGCCCGGACTGCCAAATGGTATCCCCGAGGCTATTCGAATTACCAAGATTGCTTCGTAGCGATGATTCTCTGGCTGCAAATTCA
>CAYGZB010000098.1:0-4147 GCA_964354325.1 uncultured Candidatus Bathyarchaeia archaeon
CGAACCAAATCACCAAAAGCAGATACTACTTGGACTTACAAGCCCAGTCTACCCGATAATATCTACGACTCGATTAACAACCTTTCCTTTTTCCGGCAAACTCCTGCAGACTTCACACGTCGGTCTTGAATCCCAACGATATCCGTTATCGTTTACGAATTGGAGTCTGGATTGTCAACTTCTCGCAATGTTGACTAAAGCGCTGCGCACTTTGTCTACGCTTGCAACACAATTCAGTTGGTAGGGCTCAGCTCTTTCGAAAAGTCTCTTGAACAGCTCGCCTCTACGTTGCTCTTTCCTCGGGCCGAAGGTTGTAAGGTAATTGTTATGCCATTGTTCAGGAGCGTTCCTCAGAATTTCTACCGCTTCTTCGGGTTCTAGGCTTCTTGCAACCATCTTGTCTTTGGGATCTCTCTTCAACAGAAAAGTCTTATGTATCCTAATCTGATCAGTCAACTTCTCAGATTTGACGATCCTTCGCGGATCTATCATTACCCTTGGAATACCTGGAAGAAACTTCTCTCTTGGATCATCCGGTTTCACATTCTCAAGTTTGTTCTCTCTGAAGATCGATTCCAGCCATGGATAGTTCGCCATTGAGTTTGTCCTCATGTAGAATTGTCTTTCTGAGGCATTGCCGATAGTCTTCTCCTCTAGGAATTCAACGAATATCCAATCATCTTGGTGGAATTCGCAGTTTGGATAGTTCATTACCGGCCCGTACGAATGGGTTGTCTTTCCCGCATTCGTAGGTCCAATCAACAAGTAACCCTTTCCATCTATGGCTGATGATGCACCGTGAACCGAGAGAGTCTCATATTGGTCCTCAAGGATGTCTGCCGCAAGTCCAAGGCTTGTTGGCTTTGTTTCGCCGTAATAGTCTGAGTTCATTACGAAAAGCGTCTTTGTTTCAGAATTGTAGACTGCTCCCGCATTTCTTTCTGGATTCGTGACAGGCTTTTCAAATACGTCTTCTGTGGCAATCTTTCCGCCGTCGTCAATTGTATATACTAGTCCATGTGGGATTCCAGATGGGCATACAGGAAACCAGTTCTCACACCAGAAATCGTGAACGTGTTCGATGTTTGTCATTAGCCTGATGTGTACGCCGTTGAATGACGCATCATCTATCCACTTAACCAACGGTTCACAGTACTTCTTGAGTTCGTTTCGTCGCTTGATGGATATTGCCATCGTATCGTCATATGCCCTAATCCTCCCAGGGTATTTGGTCATGCAGTATCTCAATTCAAATTCCCTATCCTAGTGAACCTCTTATCCTGCCGGTGTCAAGGATTAGTTTTGAAATGTTTCCGGAGGTTGACCCGCTCAGATATTCTGAAGTTTCATCTGGAGATATTTGGATCACAAACTTCTTCGGCGCTGATCCCCCTGGCGATGCCGAGACTCTAACATATTCCGCCATGATATTGCTGAGTGTCATGTGTCTTACATCTCCCTGATCGAGTTCAAAATATGATTTGAGCTCAGCTATTCCCTGCTCTATCCTTTCGGTGACAAGAAAACTCTTCATCAGGAATTTTGAGGCAAAATTTATGTCGGTTTTGATCGATGGGAACACTTGTTTCAGGAAGTCTTCTAGCCACTGAGCGCCAAGCTCTTGTTTTATCTCCCTGAGGCCATTGCCTGTTCCCAGGAACTCTGGAGGCAATCCACAAGCGTAAGTCGCGGCCGTGAATTTTATTGCGCGAGGAAGCTTCTGAAGTCTTTCTGTGTCAATTTTCGAAGCATCTCTCAAGACTTTTTCATCTGCACAGACATCGAAGATGGCTCTTACGTCTCTCAGGTCTCTATAGTAGGTGACGTCTTTGTATCCGAGGACTCTCTCTCGTTGATCTGGGACATAATCTGCTATCTTGAGAACGTTGTCTACGATTTCAGAGAGTTCTCGAAGATAGTTCTTTGCAAATATTGCAATCGCACGTATCAAATTTCTTCTCTGGTCTTCGTCGTACCTTAACGGGCGCTTTCTACTTGCCTCTGCAAGTTTTCTAACTAGGCTTTTCACACTCTCCGGACCGTGGTCGTATACCATGCCAGACTGGATGGTGTAGGTTCTAGTTCCTCTATATTCTTCCATGAATTGATCCGCGTTCTCAGCCGTAAAGTGTCCTCTGAAAGGCAGTGCCCCCCCTCCCAGGATTGGATAGATTTCAACATTAGTTTCATCTTTCACTTCGTAACAGTCCGCCAAGGCCAGTTTGCAGGATAGAACGGATGCGGTATGGCCAGCGAGCAGAGCGGTCTCGGATTTACCTATGAAGACCCTGAGATAGTCTCTGATTCCTGTTTGTCCCAGATATGCTGAGATGATCTTCTTGATTGACAAGTGCTCGGGGAGTCCCTCAAGAAGTGGAATGAGGCGAAGTCCCTCATCTTTCATGAGAAGCTTCAATTCTTTCTTGAGAAGAGGGAGGAAACTGTTCACCCTTTGGTGTGACTTCACGAGTTCGTCGACGGTCGACGTCATCGCATGGACGACTTCAATTATCCCCTGCTCTGAATAGAACCCGTTGGAATAGTGAATCCCTTCCATCACGGCGAGGAGCGTCATCATATGTCGGAAGGGTTCTTCGTAGAAGTTGCTTACCATTCTTGGAGTGATGAACACGTCTTTTCCTGGTATCAATTTGCTGCGATCATTCAGTTTCTTAATGATGTTTCCAATCTGGTTGTACGGGGTCAATTTGCCCATGTAATCCAACATGTACTCATCACATCCAAGTCCGCCGTCATCTTGGTTTAGAGCATTCACCGCCTCGCTGGGTTCCTCTGAAACAGAAACAAACTTGCTGGCAGAGTCCGCATGCTGGGTCACCATGCTTGCAGGAATCTTTCGCATAGACACCAACGACCTACTAGCGGCGTCAAATCGACTATAAAGCTTCCTTCCTCACATTTCGATCAACATTTCAGTCCTTCTATCGGTTAGTCATAAAGGAGTCTTAAGGAGTCAAACAGGAGAAGCGGAAGAATCAATCGAGTGCGATAGAGTGAAATCGTTCAATCTGTGTATTGGATATTTGACGTGATAACAGCTGATATCGATAATCGGTGCTGGAAGAATCGGTAGTGCAAGCGCCTACAATATCCTTCGCATGCACATCGCGGACGTTACGCTCATCGACGTTCAGGAAGGGCTTCCTCAAGGCGAGGCGCTAGACTTGGTGCAAGCGTCTCCGGCGATTGAGTTTGATGGAAAAGTCAAAGGCAGCAACAGCTTTGCAGACATAGCTGGGTCGGAACTTGTGATCGTTACTGCTGGACGCCCCCGAAAAACTGGAAGCTCACGACTTGACTTGGCACTAGAGAATGCGGATATAGTCTCCTCTGTAGCGAAAGAGATCGCTCGATATGCTCCCAACTCCAAAATTATGATCGTAACTAATCCGGTCGATGTCATGACCTACGTTGCATATAGAAAATCAGGGTTTGAAAGGAACCGAGTAGTCGGTATGAGTGGAATCTTGGATGCTCTCAGATACCGGTCCTGTATTGCACTCGAGCTCGGCGTATCCAGAGAGGACATCAGAGGTTTAGTTATCGGCGAGCATGGCGACCTAATGATTCCACTCGTGGACTACACCACAGTCGCCGGAATACCCATTCGAAAACTGCTGGATGAAAAGCAGATCAAGAAAATCATCGAAAAGACGAAGTCAAGCGGCATGGACGTGATCACCCTGAAAGGAGGCACCGTGCATGCACCTGCAGCGGTGATAGCCGTCATGGCGGAGGCCATAATCAAAGGGAGAAACAGAGTTGTTGGAGCTTCCGTCATCCCAAACGGCGAGTACGACCTTAGAAACGTTTCAGTTGGGTTACCTGTGGTACTAGGCAATAACGGTGTTGAGAGAATAATTGAACTGGAGCTTGATGATGTAACACGTGGACAACTGATGCATGCAGCTTCTCAAATTCAATCTACAATATCTCAAACAGAAGCCATGTGAAGTTGAGATAAGACTTAAACAAGACCGACTGAAAACACTCTATCGCCACTTGCGGGGATACCCGAGCCAGGTCTAAGGGGCAGGACTCAACCGAGGTTTCAGAGGTTGGGTGCCAGGCTTAGGACCCTGTGGCGTAGGCCTTCGTGGGTTCGAATCCCACTCCCCGCACCATT
>CAYGZB010000099.1:0-4132 GCA_964354325.1 uncultured Candidatus Bathyarchaeia archaeon
AACACATGTTCGGAGAATTTCAAACGATGATTTGGGAATTCCTCCCTTACATATTGGGAGGCGTTGTTTGGACTTTTGGTCTGGTCGGTGGCGGTCTTGGAATGGGGTTCGCAATAGGTCTTCCAGTTGCTGCTGGTCAGGCTTATGGAAGCAGGGCGACCAACGCGATTCTCAGCGCCTATGTCTGGTTTTTTAGGAGTATACCTCTCCTGGTGCTTCTTTTCCTATTCTACTGGGGTATTTTTCCTGCGTTGGGGTACAAGCTGGATCCTTTGGCCTGCAGCATCGCTGTTCTAGGCATCCGCAGTGGAGCCTATCAGTCGCAGATTTTTCGTGGTGCTATCGAATCAGTAGGGGAGGGACAGTTGATGGCTGCAAGAACACTTGGTATGAGCAAGACAAAGGGAATCTACCATATTGTTCTACCACAGGCTCTACGCGTCTCAATTCCAGGTTGGGCAAACGAGTACGCGATCATGCTGAAGGACTCAGCGATCACATTCGCCCTAGGAGTACTCGAGATACTGACACGAACAAGATATGTTGTTATGGCCACGATGGACCCGTTTCTTCCCTACTTTTTCGCTGGAGGCGTTTTCATCGTTCTAACATATGGGGGAACCAAGATTATCAATCTCGTTTACGAGAAGACCAAGGTGCCCGGACTGATTCGGAGGGCTTGAAATGACGGCACCAGAGATCGTACTGAGGGTCGAAGATCTGCACAAAAGCTACGGAAGCAACACGGTTCTAGCAGGAGTCACCTTCAATGTTACAAAGAGGGAAACTAAGATTGTCTGCGGACCTAGCGGATCAGGCAAGAGCACGCTTCTGAGATGTCTCAACCTTCTGACTATACCCGAGAAAGGATCGGTTTGGCTTGAAGGATTCGAGGTGACAGACTCGTCGGTCGACATAAACAAGGCAAGGCAGAAGATCGGTTTCGTCTTCCAAGATTTCAACCTTTTCGCTCATTTTACTGCTCTGAGGAATGTCAGTGCAGGTCTAGAAATCGTGAAAGGAGTCAGGAAGGATGAAGCGAAAAAGATCGCCTTAGAAGCTTTGCAGAAGGTTGGCCTCGAAGAACATGCGAAGAAGTATCCAGCCGAGCTTTCTGGAGGACAAAAACAGAGGGTTGCTATAGCCAGAGCTCTGGCCATGAATCCTGTAATCATGTTCTACGATGAGCCAACATCAGCTTTGGATCCCCAGTTGATCGGAGAGGTCCTTGAAGTTATGAAACAACTCGCTCGAGAAGGAATGACTAGCTTGGTGGTTACGCATGAAATGGGCTTCGCGCAATCCGTTGGAGATGAAATGTTGTTCATGATGGAGGGAAGGATACTGGAAAGAGGTACACCCACAGCGCTAATCACGGACTCCGGGAATGAAGTCACAAGAGAATTCTTCAAGAGCATTAACAAACTCTATGGGAGATTCGAGAAATGAGTTTCTGGGAGAGCTTTCTCTCCGCACTTTCAGAAGGATCCATCATCACTCTAGAAATGCTTGCGTTGGCTATACCCGTCAGCATGATCCTCGGAGTGGTCTTGGCCGTAGCTCGAGTGTATGGGAAAAAGCCAGTTTCCGCTATCGCAGATGGCATCGTTGGAACGTTTCGAGGGCTTCCACTTATTGTCACGTTGCTGATCCTTTTCTTCGCGCTTCCGAAAGTGGGCGTGTACCTTACGCCTTTCTGGGCTGCGGTAACAGGTTTCATACTCTGCAGTGGTGCGTACCAATCCGAATATGTGCGGGGTGCCATACGTTCGATTGATGTGGGGCAGTCACTGGCGGCCCAATCGCTCGGCATGAATAGACGAAAGGAAGTGCTGCACATAATCCTTCCGCAAGCCTTCAGGAGAGCTCTACCGGGTGTTACGAACGAGATTATCTATCTGATTCTATACTCTTCACTGGCCTATGTTGTGGGAGTTTCTGAAATATTTGGTGTTGCAAAACATTTCAATTCTCTCAACTTCAGACCTATGGAGATTTTCTCTACAGCGGCGGTGTTCTACCTCTTAATGGCCACGGTTGCCTATGCAGGATTCAGAAGATTGGAAAGCAGGCTAAAGATCCCTGGCTTGGATGTGGGGCGCTAGGTGAAACGTGAAATCAAAGTTACGTAATTGGAAGTATCTCACAAGCATTCTTTAGAAACAAGATCTTAGAAGTAGAACCGTGAATCTGTAAGGAACGATCAACGACATCTTGCACGTCATCAGCGTGCTCAAAACCGATCTGCTCAGTTTCTTTTCTTGAGATCGCATCTGAATAGAGAAATATTTTCACTTTGTCTGCAAGGATTTGACCTATCTGAGCGCTTGTCGCGGCCGCATTCACATCCTTCATAGAACCTGTCTCGACAAGATTCTGGATCTCGTCATATTTCCTGTGTCCAAACTTCGCAAGCTCAGGATGTTCCGGGGAGACCCCTTCCACGCATGGACTTAACAGTATGATTGTTCCACCCTTCTTAACTGCGAGGTAGGCAGCAATGATAGCTTTGCCAGCCTGCCAGAGGTTAATTCCATAGGGAATAGGGTAGGAGTCACATACTACTACGTCTGCTAGCGCGGATACCTCAACCCCGAAAATCTTCTTTGCCTTTTTCACTCCTTCTCTGTGTGCCGCGACAAAATCTCCCGACACTGCATTTACGATCTCTCTTTTGTCGTTGAGGACCAAATTGACTATGAAGTCAAGACCGATCTGCGACACTATTCTCTCAATCTCGAGTCTGACTGGATTTTCCACGACCCCAAGAAGTCGTCTAACATCGAATCTTGCGCTCAGCCAATGCGTATAGTCAGTGGTCTCTGCTCCACAAACGCCGGGCTGAACAATCTTTGCACCTCCGGTCCAACCCGCTTGGCAGTGAGGAACAATGTGTCCAACTCCAATTCTTATGCTAGCATCAAGATAGGTCCTATCTACGAAGAGTGGAATGCCGGTAGGGGTCTTTCCAAGATCCCTGAACATCTCCTTCTGTTTCCAATGGTGGTTTGATACAGAGACTCTTCTCAGCGTTTCCTCTCCAACTTTTTCTTTTACCTCATAATCGTTCATGGTCCTATGAGTTCCAAGCGCAATGAGGACGCTGATATCTCGGTCTGCGATTCCTGCATCGTTCAACCTGTTGAGCAGGATTGGGAGAACCTTATGAACTGGAGTCGGACGCGTGTTGTCGTCAACTACAACCACCGTTCTTTTTTCCTTCTTTTTCCACGATGAAAAGTCGCCATGACCTATCGGGTTGTCAAGAGCTCTTTCAATCTCAGCCCCCTCGTTCTCTACTCCTTCAACTCGATTCAGATCGGCGACTCCGACAACTCTGTCCTCGGGAACTTCAATGTCGATCATGCTTTTTCCATAATGCATCTGAACGCAAGTTCTCTTCATCGCATCTTCACACACGACAGTAAGCTTGGGCATTCAACTAATTGAACACTCTCGAAATCCAAGGCGGAAAACCGACGCTTAACGCTCGTTTTGGGAAGAAAAATACCGATCACTTTTAATGACGAAATCCACATGGTAGACGCTGTTCACAGTTTTGCATATGCGTAGGTTTCGGTGAGACGTCATGGGAGTGCATATTGCCCAAATAGGGATAGGCCGCGTAGGGAGACCCACCGCTTACACAATCCTTTCAGCCGGACTTCCAAGTGAAATCACTGTGTGCGATGTCAAGAAGGGGTTGGCAAGGGCTTTTGCTGAAGAATTGAGGCACGTAGCTGCGAGCCTGAGGTTGGATGTCGACATTCATGATTTCGACCGCGATGAGGATGTTTCAGGCGCCGACCTCATCTTACTCTCAGCAGGTATGCCCAGGACCCCCGGGGCTTCCATGACTAGACGGGATTTGGCCGCGACCAACGCGAAGGTGATCAAGGAAATTTCAGAAATCACGAGACCAAATAATCCTGGGGCCAAATACGTGGTCATCACAAATCCAGTCGACGCTATGGCGATGATCTGCAAGAAGTATTCCAAAGCAGATTTTGTGATAGGAACCGGGACCAACCTGGAGTCGCTTAGATTCAGGTCATACCTATCGAGCAAACTGAAGGTACCAGTGTCGAAGATTCAAGGATGGATTGGTGGAGAACATGGACAATCTATGGTT
>CAYGZB010000100.1:0-4118 GCA_964354325.1 uncultured Candidatus Bathyarchaeia archaeon
AACATGTATTCACCTGCGTATGGCGAAGGCTCACCCTCTCTCGTGATGAACTCCATGTGCATTAGAGGATCTCCCCTCTTTATTGTGATGGGCTGACGATTATTGCTTAGGTTAACGAGCTCTAACGCCAATCTTCCTACGAATCCACTGTGAATCTTTGCAGCGTTCAAGAAAGACAAGCCCATGCGGCCGTATTTACTCTTCGCCGTTAGATGAGCCACATAGTCTGGTGGAACAAAGACAACCTCGTGCGAGATGAGGTTCTGATGCTCAAGATAATGTAGAGTCTTCTCATCTTTCACTGTTAGAACGTAACCGTCGCCATCAAGTAGATCCAAATTGAATGGATAGATACACTTGAATCTATCCACGAGTTCAATAATCTTCTTCTTACCTATCACACACAACATTCTCACCTGGAATAAGGTTTCTAATGCCACTCATTTCTAAATCTTGGCAACCTCAGCTGAGAGTCACGCGTTCGTGGCTTCTATTACGGTATCGAATATTCCCGTTGCCTGAATCGCTGAGATGGTGTAACTCAATTGAAGGGTCATTTGTGCCTCTTCAGCCAACTTAAGTACCAATGGGACTTCGACAACATATCTTTCTGACGATAGCGCCAGATCTGTCTTGTTCGATCCAAGCACGAGCGAGGCCGAACTTAGGTGGATAGCCACCTTGTCGTAGTGACCTGTGCGAACCATCATCTCCAAACTCGATTCGGCAAGATTTTTCTGGTCAATTAAATCTAGCGTGACTGTTTTGTTCAGCGCACCGGTCCACCCCGTCTGATTGTCAAAGCCTGCTTCATGAAATTGAATCATACTGAGAGTTATGTACAAATGCTCAGCTGATCCTGTCCCCTTACTGTCGAATCTTACCGACACAGTGCCGACAGAAAGCGATGGGTAGATTATCATTATGACTATGATCACTAGCAGGACTGCGGCTATGATTCTTCTTGAGTTCATACCAATGCTATCCCCAATTCACTGAGTAGTATCATCAACGCGAATAAGTCACATCACTACGATGCTTCCGCAACCTCTCACAGAACTCATATGAAAAGTTATCCATGGTGCCGAAAGTCAATGAATATGTGAGGGTTATGCCTAAGACTAGGGTGAAGTTGACAATAACGGGATGAGACAGAATAGAAAGCTTTGACAGAATTAAAGGTCTCTAGGAAAATCGAGGATTGGAAGTGTTGGCATCATTGCTCGTTGCTGGGGTCGACGATGCTGGTCGTGGACCTGTTATTGGACCGATGGTCATCGCCGGGGTGGCCGCACCCAAAGAGAAGCTCAGGCAATTAAAGCCTATGGGGGTAAAGGATTCGAAGCTTCTGTCACCACGGTCGAGAGTTACTCTCGCGAGCCGAATCAAGGAGGTTGTGTCCAACTATGCTCATGTTGATGTTGCCCCTTTAGAGATAGACGGAGTAGTTCACAAAGGTCGAAGACTCGAGAGACTGAATCTTCTTGAAGCGAAGTGTATGGCAAAAGTCATCATTCAACTGAGGCCAGATGTTGCGTACGTCGACGCTTCAGATGTACTGCCAGAAAGATATGGAAACACAATCTCAGAAATGATTCCTTTCAAAGTCAATATCATATCGGAACATCATGCAGACAGGAACTACCCAGTTGTTTCAGCAGCGAGCATACTGGCAAAGGTTCGGAGAGACGAATTGATAGAGAATTTGAAGAATGAGTATGGAGAGTTTGGGTCAGGCTATGTCACGGATCCTGTTACAATGGACTACCTGCGAAGATGGTTCAAGGAACATGGAGATTTTCCTCCCATCGTAAGAATGTCTTGGAAGACCATAGACAAATTGATACAAGATAGTCTGCAAAGCAAACTCTAGACTTCACGATTCCAGGAGTTTCGCTTCATCTAGTTGTCTGTGACCGACCACCATGGCATGATCTTTCTCGTAGGGCTCTAATCTGACCAACTCTACCACCTTGAAGCCACGATCTTCCAGCACTTGTGCTTCTCCCTTAAAGACATCCGAAGGCGACCTTGTGACATCAACGCTCCTTGATTTCACGGCGATCATTATCCACCCATCGGGTCTAAGGTATTTGTCGGCGTTGTCAGCCAAGATCTTTGCCTGTTCCACTTGAGCGATATCACAATACACAAGATCGACTGCGCCTACAACCTTGGGATATCTTTCTGGAAACCTTGCATCAGCAAGAATAGGATAAAGGTTGTCGCGGTGGTCACATAGATTGCCCACGAACTCTCGCATAGACCTTGAAGAGAACTCCACGCAGTAGACCTTGCCATCCTCTCCTACAATGTCGCTTACATGACTGGCTGTGGTTCCCGACGCGGATCCCAGATACAATATGTTCTGCGCAGGTTCAATCGGATTCTTTCTTAGATGCTTCAGAATAGAGGCAGCGAGCTTGCTGCGATACGGATCCCACAGTCTGTATTCTATGCCTTGAAAATTGACCAGTCTCTCTCCATAAACTGACCTTCCAGGGGTCAGGTTTCTGGTCGCAAGTTTTCCTGTTCCGGTGCTTGTTGTTACCCAGAATACTCCAGGAAACTTGTCGTGAGGGCTAACGTCGAGCTGCACGATGCCATCTCTCGCGCCTGCTATGCATGCTTGGTCTCTCTCTGCTGATCTGCTGATCTGCATGCTTCATAGGAGGATTACCGTATTTCTCTCTGATCTCGTTAACTCTTTTTTCGAGTTCGTTCTTCAGGATTTCTCCTCTGAATTCTCCCTTGAATGCATCTATTCTCGCTGCGATGGAAAGCTTTCCAGAAAGTGCTCTGGCGATCTTGCCTCTCTGCCAGCGCGGGGCCTGATGGATCGATGCGTACTGGAAGATTATTCCATGTTTTGGAGGTCGTGCTCCAGTTTTCAATGATCGAAACAACGCTTTCTCGGCTCCCAGAACTTGTAGGGTACTTGCAGGCATCATCGCCAGACGATCGAGACCTCCCGCAAGCGAGATCAGCTTTGCTGAAAGGGTTGCACCCATTAGAAAACTCATGTTTGGAGCGGTCTCTTTCATTATCCCTTCAAGATATTTCTCAGCTTGTTCTCGGAGTTTGAAGAGATCGAGAGTCTTGTTGCAGAATACTCGCAGCCAAGCCAAGTCTTCTTCTTCTATATCGGCGCCCATGGACCTGCTTGCGGCTTCGATCAATGACCCTGTTTTGTCTTTGGGGAGACCTTCTCTCACCACGGCTTCTTCGTTGAAGTTGCTTCTTTTTCCTAGGTTGGCTACCAGTCTTACGTATGTGTCGTGGCTTTCGATCAATCTATCCATTTCGGGAAAATGTAGACCGTACCATTCTCGTACTCTGCCGGCGAACAAGTTTAGAGTCTTGTCGAGATCTTCGAGTGATCGAACAGTCTGAATGGCATGTTGGTCGCGTTTGGCAGCAGATACTGCGACAGCTTCCCTGGCCATTTGAAGACTTACGCCGCGGACAAATCGGTTGAATTCATCCTTGTCCTTAACGAGTCTCAATCCAACAGCTACTGACTCGAGTTGTTCTCTGAACTTGTCGCTGGTAGCGCAGGGTTTCTCGAGTTCCGTCTGCAGATCGAGCTTCTTTTCCACGGCCTTCGCGAGAGCCTCATTGTCAAGTACAATCGGTCTGTGATTATCCTTCTTCAGCCTCATGAAGAAGTCGTCGGCTTTGGAAGGGATAGATCCATCGTCAATTTCTCTTATGGATGATGATGCTTCAGATGGGGTCGATCCAAATATGCACTGGTCGACAATTTTTCCAGCTTTGTTTGCAGCAAACAAGCCGAACGGCGTATCTACGACATATATTTTCATTGATCAAAGCTCCAAAGTTAGAGTTGCAGTCCGCTAAATGAACTGCACCGCTAGCGTTATTTGGCTATCGGAATTAACGTTTTGCCCTAGAGACCTATGAAACCGGACACAACAGTTCAACTGTGTAGCATCGAGCTCAGAAACCCTCTGATCCTAGCCGCAGGCGTGCTTGGCATTTCAGCTGAGACAATGAAGCGGGTGGTCGATTCTGGAGCGGGAGCAGTGATCACGAAATCTATGGGAGTGAAACCTAGAAAGGGGCATCCTGCTCCAAACGTGGTGGAAGTCGAATCA
>CAYGZB010000101.1:0-4099 GCA_964354325.1 uncultured Candidatus Bathyarchaeia archaeon
CGACGCTAATCGGCAGAGAGACCTGATCACTTTCGAGAGATACTCTGAACGTTGCGTTATCTCCCCGCTTGACTGTGATTGAGCTTGGGGAAATAGATATGTCAAATGGGATTACGCCAATCGAGAAAGTCAGCTTGGCTTGAGCATCTACGAACCCCAACTTGTTTGCTGTGATGTAAATCGTGTAGTTGCCTGCAGGCGCGTCTTTCTCAAGCTGAAAAGTGTCTGAATATGACCCATCTTTGCCTGTATTCATGAAGGCCACATGAACACTGCTTCCGTACGGATCATTCACTTCAATTGAAACCTCAACAAGTGCCACTGGAGAGAGATCTGACTTCGTCACCTCACCAAAAATTGTCACCGCAGTTCTTCCAAACTCATTTGCACGGTCGACGTAGACGCTGACGTAGAGAGGTTGCGTAGCAGAAACGCTTGTGAGACAGGTCAACACAAGAACTGTCAGCACCAACGCTCTTGAAAGATACAGATGTGGGTATCCTCCTGATTTCAGGTCAAATCTTGCATTGACAAACAATGGACAGAAAGACCTGCAAGCTTACTGATATCCGTATCTAAACCGTTGCATTACCCCGCCCAGTCCACAGTGCATTACTCAACGCTTCAAGTTTAGGACTGAATCTAACAGGAGGTTCAACGGAACCGCTCAGACCTCTATACTTTGCGGGCAATGTCGAAACTTCTTTCTTAGCTCTGCTTTGGATCAGACCTATGCTCGGTAAGTCATACACAAGTTTTCCATGATCAATAACTCTCACCATGAGTGGAACTGTCGTATTGGGAGGTTCCTCGTCTTCTAACACAAGGATGTCTTCTTCGATTTCTCCTTTTTGCGAATACTTCCTGTAGACTTGTTTGTCTCCAGGCATCGTCCGTTTGCCTTCACTGGTCTTCACCCTATGGAAAGTCTTCCCATCACGTTTGATCGAAACCAGTTTGTATATCCCCGAGAGCGCTGGATCGTCGCGTGAAGTGACAAGCTCTGTTCCAACTCCGAATGAATCGATTGGCGCCCCTCGAGACATCAAATCCTCTAAAACGTATTCATTCAAGTCTCCACTGACAAAAATCTCTGTATCCTTCAACCCTGCTTCATCAAGGATCCTTCTGACTTTGACGCTAAGTTCGTAGCGGTCACCACTGTCAAGTCTTACGAATGACGGTTTCACTTTCAGAGAAGTCGCCTTCTTAGCACCTTCAATAGTATCGTAGGTATCTATGAGCAGAGCGCAGCTTGTGGGAAATACCCTGCAGAATCTCTCAAACGCCTCTTGCTCAGAATCGCATGACATTATGAACGAATGTGCCATGGTTCCATACGTGGGGATGCCGAACAGATAGCCCGCAAGTACGTTTGAGGTTCCTATGCAACCTCCTATGTAGCTGGCTCTGGCCGCGAGAACTCCAGCCTCCGGACCGTGAGCACGCCGGGCACCAAACTCAACAACGCCTTTTCCCCTCGCTTGCTGAACTACCCTGGACGCCTTTGTGGCTATGAGTGTCTGAAAATTTACTGTGGACAGCAGGTAGGTCTCTATGATCTGTGCCTCAATTATTGGTGCAGTAGCACGTATGATCGGTTCATTGGTGAAGAATACTGTGCCTTCAGGAATGGCCAACACATTTCCTGTAAACTTGAAGTTCTCTAGATAGTCAAAGAATTCCTCGCTTACATCTTTGAAGCTCGGATGCTTTTTCAGATAGTCGATGTGTTCTTCTTTGAATCGCAGTCTTAGTAGATAATCGACCACTTGTTCCAATCCTGCAGCTATGAGGTATGAACGATTCTTCGGAAATGTTCTTACAAAGAGCTCAAATGTGGCTTGACTCGTATCTTTGTTGTCATAATAGGCCGCCGCCATAGTGAGTTCGTAGAGGTCGGCCGCAAGGGCAATGTTATCGGAAATTGAAAGTGTTTTCACGGAATCTCCATGCTCCAGCGTGTTTCTCTTGTTCAATGTGTGACGCTTAAAGATGAAGTATTGGTTCACCAACGAATATTTCTGACACTGGGCTCAGACCGCACAATCCTTAAATGGAATCATCTTTTCAACACTTACTGCGCAGGAAACCGGGGGCCAATAAACCGCGCCCAATCAACTCAAAGTTGATGTGCAATGGTAGTATAGCCCGGTCACGTGGTTTTCTGCGCCGGAGTAGTATGCGCGGCTGTCGCCCGCACGACGCGGGTTCAAATCCCGCCCAAAGAGATGTGCAATCCACGTTTCTGGCGAGGGGCGCCATTTTTCGCGTTGAGGCGGGCGCGAAATCCTCCTCTGTTCAGTTGATTCACGCAACAGGCTGTTTGCAGTCATTTTTGCTAATGTCTAAAGTGTCTGATTCCGGTGAAAACCATCGTGATATCATGTTCGTTCGCGGCATCGATGACTTCTCTATCCCTCAATGATCCACCAGGCTCGATAATGGCAGTCACGCCAACCTTCGCCACGTGGTCGACTGTGTCTCTGAACGGTATGAAAGCGTCGGAAGCCAGAGCTGTACCCGAAGTTTCTAGTCCGGCGTTTTGAGCCTTCATTACCGCCAACCTACAAGAGTCCACTCGGCTCATCTGTCCGGTCCCTACTCCAATCAGCTGGGTTGGCGAGGTCAAGACTATCGCATTGGACCTAACGTGTTTGACGAATTTCCAACCAAACAATAGCGCCTTCATTTCGCGCTCGCTGGGTTTTCTAAGAGTTGGAATTGACATAAGTTTCTCATCAAGTAGAACACTATCATTCTCTTGATACAACATTCCACCGAGTACGCTTCTGAAGCTCTTCTCGTAGAGTTTCCCTGACCGAGTTGCCTGAACGAGTTCTGAGCTGTCAAGGATTCTTCGATTCTCCTTTTTCGATAGAGTCTCCAATGCCTCCTTCGTGTACCCAGGAGCAACAACAACCTCAACGAACTGGTCTGTCAGTAGTTCCACAGTTTCTAGGTCCACTTTCCTGCTGAAGGCGTAGATGCCTCCAAAAGCTGAGTCTGGGTCCGTCTGCAGAGCTTTCTTGCATGATTCCGCGAGGGTTTCCCCAATTGCGCCACCACAGGGATTTGCATGTTTGACTATCACAGTCGCTATCTGATTATCAAATTCCATCACCAAACTGAATGCAAAGTCCGTGTCCAGAATGTTCGTGTAACTCAGTTCCTTTTTGCCGCTGAGGATCTTTGCATCAGCGATACAAAACCTTGCGCCAACGTCTTTGTAGACGGCCGCTTTCTGATGCGGATTCTCTCCATAACGCAAGTCACGAATCTTCTCAAACTCTAACAGGACTCTATTGGGAAAGATCTGGCTAACCGTTCCTTTGCGACTGATGTTTTCGAAATAGCGGTGAATAGTGGCATCATACTCTGCGGTTCTTCGAAAGGCTTTCTCTGCCAATCTGAGTCGCGTCTCAGAAGAGATCATTCCTTTTTGTGTCCTCAACTCTTCTAGGATTGGGCCATAATCACTCGTATCAACAATGACTGCTACACTCATGTAGTTCTTTGCGGCAGCGCGTATCAATGCAGGTCCGCCGATGTCTATGTTCTCCATGACTGCAGAGAGGTTTTCTGGAGTCTCTTTTGCAGATCTTTCGAACGGGTACAAGTTAACTGCAACAAGATCGATTGGTAGAATCCCGTGAACTCTGATAGACTCCTCATCATCAGGTTCCCCTCTGCGAAATAGCACACCGGCGTGTACCTTCGGATGAATGGACTTAACACGCCCATCTAGTAATTCGGGAAATCCAGTATAGTCTGAGATCTCTTCAACTGCGATACCGTTCTCACGAAGAGCCTTTGCGCTTCCGCCAGTCGAGAGCAGATCAACTCCCAGATCTGCCAGCCCTCTGGCGAAATCAACAAGATCTCTTTTGTCGAACACACTGACAAGTGCTCTCTTAACAGCCAGCCCACTCATTCGCTCTCACCTTTCTCATACGGTAGTCTTTGAATGCTGCACACTAATGAAAGTTGAGCAACACAATCGGCGCTCGTTTGTGTTGTGGATGGAGGTATCACGGTCTCAGGTGATCGTGGAAAGCACACTCTAACACTGTAACTGTGATACTGGCATTTGGCTCGC
>CAYGZB010000102.1:0-3926 GCA_964354325.1 uncultured Candidatus Bathyarchaeia archaeon
TGAGTCTTGAGTGTGGCCGGGCGTCTCGATAGTCTTACCCGATAGACCGCAAATGTCGAGTATATCAGATTCCTTTACTCTGATGGTCACACATTTTGCTGGAGCCTTGTAATGCATTACTAGTTCCGCGTCCGTTTGATCTTTCAATGAAGCAGCTCCTGAAATGTGATCAGCGTGAGTGTGAGTCTCGATTATGTGAGTGAGTATGAGATTTCTCGTTCTCAGAAGCTGCAGATAATCGTCTAGTCGATCTAGAACTGGATCTACGATTGCCACTTCGCCTCTGTTCTTGGCACCGAACAAGTAGGTCTTGCACGAATGACGATTCAGTTGTTCAAAGTGATGTTCGAAGCTGGACATCTTTCATTCGAAGACTACGACAATAATCATGAAAAAAAAGTTATGGTTCACAGGCAGGATCCATTTCCATTGGAATGCTCCGATTGAAACATGTTGGTTCTCCAGTGTGACAAGCGTTTCCCTTCTGTTCAACCTCGTAAAGCAGCGCATCACTGTCGCAGTCAACGAGAATCCTTTTGATTCTTTGGATGTTACCTGAGGTTTCTCCTTTCTTCCAGAGTCTCTCTCTGGATCTGCTCCAATAGTGAGCGTATCCGGTTCTGACGGTTGCTTTGAGCGCTTCCTCGTTTGCATATGCCAGCATAAGCACCTTTCCTGTTCGGATGTCTTGAGTAATGACTGGAATGAGACCACCACTCTTCGAGAAATCCAGTTCGGGAATATTTGCAGGCTTGGCTGTCATATTCTCACTGTCACCCCATTCTCACTCAAGAACTCCTTCACTTGAGGGATCGGATACATGCTATAGTGGAAGATTGATGCAGCTAGAGCTGCGTCAGCGTGTCCATAGAGAAAAGCTTCAAGTAAATGCTCTGGCCTTCCAGCTCCACCGCTTGCAATGACTGGAATATTGACTCCCTTTGATATGCAGTCAGTCAAATCCAGATCGTATCCTTTCTCGGTGCCATCCTTGTCCATTGAAGTCAAAAGGAATTCACCTGCTCCGAGCTCAGCTGCTTTTTTTGACCACTGGATAACATCAATGCCTGTTGGTTTTCTTCCACCGTAGGTGTAGACTTCAAACCAACATGTACCATCAGCGGTCTTTATCGTTTTCATACCGTCCTGGTTATCGTATCGCCTCTTGGCGTCAATCGCAACTACCACGCACTGTTGTCCAAATGTTTCAGCTAGCTCGGCTATGATTTTTGGATTCTCAACCGCGGCCGTATTTACCGATATTTTGTCCGCGCCGCTGCAAAGCACGAGTCTTGCATCTTGAACGTTCTGTATGCCTCCCCCCACGGTGAATGGGATATCTATTGTCCGGGCCACGTCTTCAACCACTTTTCTCAATATTGCCCGTTTTTCTGGGGAAGCTGTCACATCAAGGAAAACCAGTTCGTCAGCGCCATCGTCTGAGTATCGTTTGGCTAGTTCAACTGGATCTCCAGCTTTCTTCAGATTCAGAAAATTGACTCCTTTTACCACTCTGCCATGATCAACGTCTAGGCAAGGTATGACTCGCTTTGCCAGTGGCATCGTTTAGTCTCCACCTGCGATCTTAATGGCATCTTTCAAAGTGAATACTCCCTCATAGAGAGCTTTTCCGACAACAGCTTCATCTATGCCGATCTGTCTCAAATCCGCCAAATCCTTCAAGCTGCCGATTCCGCCCGCTGCGATTATCTTGAAGGAATCATATACGCGAATCTTTTTCAGAGTATTGAGATCTGACCCGCCGAGCGTTCCATCTGCACTTATGGATGTGACAAGGAATGTTTCGATTCCAACATGTATGAAGTGTTGAAGAGCCTGCTCTATTCCCAGTTTTGTTCCTGTTTTCCATCCATCGACCATTACGTGCCCATTCTTGTGGTCAAGTGCAATAATCAGTCGTTTATGTTCGAAGTCTTCTCTGAGCCTCGTTAGCGTCTTTGGTTCTTGGAATGCCAAAGTACCCAGAATTACACGCGATACGCCGAGTTCAAGAAGAGCTTTGGCAGTGTCGTAAGTTCGTGTTCCACCGCCTACCTGAAGAGGTAGACCGACCTCATGTGAAATGTCGACAATCGTGTCAAAGTTGTTTCTCTCGCTGAACGCTGCGTTTAGATCTATTATGTGAATGGAACTTGCTCCTTGCTCTTTCCATTTTCCTGCAAAAACGATCGGATCTCCGTAGTCTGTGGAAGTCTTTGGATCTCCTCTGAGAAGTCTCACAACTCGGCCATTCATGATGTCAATTGCGGGAATTATCTTCATCTAGTCTCATCCTTCGTTTTTTCGAAAATATTTCTCAGAATTCTTGATCCCGTTAGACCAGACTTTTCTGGGTGAAATTGTGTACCGAATATGTTTCGCTGTTCTACAACTGAAGTGAAGGTTGTTCCGTAGACAGTCTCAGCGGCTTTGACATCTTCCGCCGCAGGGTCAGGATAGTATGAATGAACAAAGTATACGTAGGATTCGTTCTCAACCCCTTCGAGAAGTCTGCTCTGTCTCACTATGTTCAGCGTGTTCCAACCCATGTGAGGGGTCTTTACATGATTGGGTAGTCGAATACTGCTCCCCGCGAGGAGATCTAGACCTCTACCTTCTCCTTCTTGACTTCTCGAAAAAATGAGTTGCATTCCCAGGCATATTCCTAATATGGGGACGCCGTCTGCAACTCGCTCAAGAATGGTCTCTCTTAGAGGTTCAAGATTCATGGAAGCTACAGAGAAGTTGCCCACTCCTGGGAGAACCATGAGTTCTGCGTTCTGCAGCTTTTCTTTTGACGAACTTACAGTTGCGTTGAACCCCACATTTTGCAATGCTAAACGTAGACTGAATAGATTTCCAATTCCGTAGTCAACAATCACTGCCTCGGTCAAATCGACCACATTGACGCCTAAGGATTATCCCAGTCGAATTTTTGTTTGTTATTGATCTCTTCTAACGCGAGAACCTGTCTAGGCTCGTAGACAATTATTCCTTGAGCTAGCTTTCGAATCTCGGGCAGCAGTCGTAGGAAAGCATCCTTCTCTATCACTGTGTTTATCGAGTACCAGTCATTGTCAGACAACTGGGCGATAGTTGGATTCTTCAGTGCCGGTAGCTGTCCGAGTAGTTGGGAGAGCTTGTCTTTCCTGACATTAACGAATATGTGGAGTCTTTTTGATCCGTCTACAACTCCCTTCATGAGAGTCATTACATCGTAGATTTTTTCTCGTTTCTCTGGTTCAGCCAAGGCATTTTTGTTCGATATGAGGACGGCGGTAGAATCCATTACAGTTTCGATCTCTCTTAGATTGTTCTGGACAAGGGTTGCTCCCGTCTCAGAAGCATCTATTATGATATCGGCATCCTCGGGTGGCTTGGCCTCTGTAGTTCCGAACGATAAGAAAATACTGACGCGTTGGTTTTTTCCCTTCCTCCACCAAGGTGTCACGACAAGTGGTTCCGCGTTTCCAAAGAACTTCTGATAGGACGCGTTTTTCACGACACAGTCTGTTGCTATGTTCAGGTATTCAGTAGAGATTCTGACGTTTTCCTTCGCGTTCAGTATCTTTTCCATGATACCTGATAGAGAATCGATTTCTTCCCATTTCTTTGGAATAGCCACTACCACTCTTATTCGTCCGTATTCTAAGTTCTGTAGGACCTCTACATCAGCACCTGTTTCGCGTATCCAGTCCATGCCTGTAATGCCTAAGTCCTGCATTCCCTCTCCAACAAAGATTGGTATCTCTTGAGGCCTCAGAATCTTCAGTTCGATTCCGGGGTCATTGATCTTTGGTCTGTAGGTACGTTCCCGGCCTGTAACCTCATATCCTGCTCGGCCAAGAATCTCAAAGGTTCCTTTTGCCAACGAACCCGAAGGTATAGCAAATTTTATTCTATTCACCAATTTTCACTCCTCCAAA
>CAYGZB010000103.1:0-3840 GCA_964354325.1 uncultured Candidatus Bathyarchaeia archaeon
TCTTGGTCAGGTCCTTAACCTGAATTGCATTTTCCAGAGGCATCCTCTCATCTTCGAAAGGTCAAAAAACGATACATTTCAATCAATCCTAGATTCAAATACCATACATCTTCAGAGAGCACGTGGCGGTGACATTCATACAGTGGTCTGGAGAGCGAAATGCTCCTGACGTCAGCCGGTGGATTCTAGGCAGGGTCTTGATGGACTAGCTCAGCGTTTGACCGCAGCCAGAGCAGAACTTTGCCCCGACAGCCACAACCTCTCCACATTTCTTGCATTTGTCTACAGGAACTTGCGCTGGTTGAGATGATGGAGATATGCTTTTTCCACAATTCGGACAGAACTTGGATGTTGATGGAATCTGGGCGCTGCAACTTGGGCATATGACCAACGCTACTGATGGTGCACTGGTGGGTGCTCCCATTGTCTGGAAGAGTGGGGGTACGAGAACCATCCCAGTTCCGAATGCGGCTCCTCCGGAGGATTTGCCTAGTTCTTTCGCTGCCACTTTTACGGTCTCCATCCTGAGAACTTCGTCAGGCGAGATTCTTCCGGCCTTCAGCCAAAACAGTCGCTCTCTATACTCAGGAGTTGTGTCGATACCTTCAAACTTGAGGTCAACGAGTTGGACCCCGAGCCTTCTGAAGTAGTCGATTATGTGAGCTTTTACCCCGCCTGAGGTTTCATCCAGTTTCGTAAATACCGTGATTAGGTCATATTTGGAAAGCTCGTCGATCATCCTCTCGTTTACGAAACCTCGGAGAAAGTTGCTCACATCTGAGGTCCCGTAGGCGTTCTGACCTCCGATCACTTCGTTGACGAAGATCGATGGCTCCTCGATCTTGAACCAGAATGATCCATACGTCATCAAAGGAGCGAGTTCTGTAGTCTGGGCTTTCGTCCCAAACTTTCCTGCAAACTGTTTTGTTGAAACGAATATGACGGTACACTTGAATGGTGAACTGTCGTAGCCTGCAATCTTGGAGAGGGCGCTTGATAACCGTGGTAAGTTCAGGGTTGTGAGAACATGTCTACCTGGGCCAAAGGCGTCGTAACTCTTACCGTCCCTGAAGAATACAGCCGTCTCGTACTCGTGTACTATTAGCTGCGCTCCCCAAGTTATCTCTTCAATTGGATACCTCCAAACAATATCTTCGGCTCGGGGGTTTGTCCATTCAACGATCTGTGGCATTGTCTATTGAGCCTCCAATCCCTTTATGATATCTGCACGTTCATCAAAAGTATCCTCAAGACGATCAAGCATCTCAGACGCTTGATTCCCGTAGGTCAATGCATTCTCAAACTTGTTGCCGCCAACCTCATCCTTGAACGTTCTTATCAAATCTTTGATGCCTTTGGAATCTTCAAGGAGTTTCACATCGAACTGAAGCATTCTGTCTAGATCGTCCTCAGAGATCTTTATTGCATCAAAGAAACCTGAGTAGCCGTACGATGCATGCTTGACCTTTGCCACAATTCTATCGAGCCTGGTGACAATCTGGTCGACTGTTCCCGCAGCTTCAAGTCTATTCGTCAGCAGGGCCTTGTGGATATCTTGAAGGTTATTCCGACTCTTTTCCAGCATTCTTGCAAAGCGATCCCTGACTAATCTGTCAGCCTCACGCCTTATCTCCTTCTGCTTGTAACCTTTGAAACCAGGCACAGCTAACATGATTTTTTCTAGAAATATAGTCTCACTCTCAACCTTCTTTACAGGATCTTCACTCAACATCTATCCCTCAGAGCTAATCTGTTCGGTGAGCTATTGCAGAAGTTCGGAAGTTAAAGTCTTTGGGATACAGTTACTGAGAACCCTGCTTGACCTGAGAGGTTCCGAAGTGGCCCTACGTGACAGGAAGATCACACCTGATTACATCACCAGTACTTCCATCTACGTAGCCGTGATATTCTCCATTCTTGTACTGGTATGTGATGAACCAGATGGGTACGTGAAGATAGGTTGTGCTTTTGGTATCGAAATCTGTGGAGAACTCGATCAACTTGTCGACATCTTGTTTCGAGAGGAATGAGTGAAGGTTCTTTATCTCTTCTTGCGCTATTCTGGTCGCCTGATCTGCATCCATTTCACTGTTCAGGACTTTTGCCTCTGAATAGACTTCGGAAACATCGAAAGGAATTTTTCCTTCGAGTGGCGTCTTGTAGGACTTGGTTGGAAAATATGATGCTTTTCTCGCAAGAACCAGCCATGAATAATCCTTCTCTATGTCGCCCTCCTTTGTAACTGGAGGGATCATCCTCTCGAAGACTCCTTTGTAATGGGTTGAAGCTTTTACAGAGATTATCCAGAAAGGCACGTAGACAAGGAATGTTTCTGTCATCTTCGCTTTTCTTGCCAAGTCTCTTGGTGCCATGAAACTGTTCTGCATCCAGTTCTTCAAGATTTCAATGATCCGTTGAGAGTCGAGTTTGTTCAGTATCAATGAGTGCTCGAATTCGAAGGCTTTGCCGGTCTCTATGATGCTGGTGAAGCCACAGTATTTGCAGGTGACCACCAGTTCCCCAGACTGAAACGAAACTGGTGCTCCACAATGAGGGCATTCAATACGTTCTATGATTTCCGTCAATTGATTGTCCGACCCAGACAAATCTGATTCTTAAGGACTGATTGAGATGGGTAATCTGAACTTCAAAAGCTTTGGCCTTTGAGGAACAGGTTCTCTCTACTGTTTACGGATTTGCGGCGCCATCTTTATACCAACGGGCGAGTTCAACTTTTCGAAACGCATCTCGAAGGAGATTGACATAGGCAATGGCTGGAATATCCCGATTGAAGACTACAATGTTCTTGACGATATTGATAACGCTAGTTGTTTTTGTAATATTCATTGGTGCAGTTTCGCTCCTCTACAGTGTGGCCACCCAAATGAACCTCTCGCCACTTTCTACACTCATAGGCGCTTTCGGAATTGCATTACTCTTTATGTTGATTCAGTTTGTTATTAGTCCCTACATAGTGTCCGCTTCGACGGGGCTAAAGTATATCGAACCGGGAACGTTCCCGTGGCTTGAGAAAGCTGTGGGAGAACTGGCAACTAAGAGTAACGTGCCGATGCCGAGACTGGCAATCGTTCCAAATCAAACTCCTAACGCTTTTGTCTTTGGGAACTCAACCTCAAAAATGACGTTGGCCGTGCATGAAGGACTCCTTAAGCAACTCAACGAAGATGAAGTGAAGGGGGTCATTGCCCACGAGATTGGACATATCAGGCACAAAGACTCCATCGTGATGACTTTCCTCTCAGCGATTCCTCTAATTGCCTATGTTATTTCTAGAGCTGCTTTCGGGTTTGGCTACGCAGGAAGAAGAGATGATAGGAGAGGTAGCGCGGGATACTTGATCTTGGCAGGCGTGATCGCACTCGTTGTCTATTTTGTTGCTCAGCTTCTAGTGATGAAGCTCAGCCGTTTGAGAGAACACTTTTCCGATGCCTACTCTGCATACGTTACTGAGTCGCCTAGAAGCTTGGAGAGCGCATTGACAAAAATCGCCTACGGTCTATCACTAAGCCCTGAAGAACCTCATGGAGCCCGCGCTCTATTCATATCCGATCCAGCACTGGCGAAACAGGAAATCAACGCGATCGTCGAGAAACAAGATCAGTATGACCTCAATAGAGATGGCGTTTTGGACGAACGTGAACTACAATCTGCTATGGAAAAAGAGGCAAAGTCAACATGGACCAGCGTCAATGCTGCTTTCTCAACTCATCCACCGACCTACAAGAGGATACTTCTACTTCGGCAGATCGAGGAAGAGATGCGAACAGGAACATACACGTCTGCGGAAATATACAAACACGTCTGATCGTCATCAGGATT
>CAYGZB010000104.1:0-3811 GCA_964354325.1 uncultured Candidatus Bathyarchaeia archaeon
CGAAGAAATTCAGCGCAGCCACTTTGGATCCTGGTTTATTTGTGTACGGTCCATTGGCTGTAGCGTTGAGTGAATTCGAGATTAACAGTTTCCCAGCAGTGGCGGTTCTTCCATATGCGACCGCCGCCCGAGCAGACCCCGGGGCTGCAGCCGTGGCAATCAGAAATATATGTAAAGCCTACCGCCTGAAAGTTAACGTCTCAGATCTCGAGAAAGATGCCAAAGAGATTGAGGAAGAGATTGACCGCAGACTCAAGCAGACCAAAGAGTCGCTTAGAACCATGTACGTTTAGACTCGTTTAGACTCGCGTTGACGCTTTGATACGGGAAAGATGCTTCAAAACCTCATCGGCAACCATCCTGTCTGAAGCATCACGATCTTTCTTGATCACGACGGTGCCCTTTCCGAGTCGCTTCGCAATATCTGAACTTCTGGTTGTTAGCTCACTCCAGATGACTGAGTCGGCGACGAGCAAAATTTTCTTGTATCTTGTGCGGGCAACGTAGTCAAACACTCTCTCGATCACGTATCGCTTCGTTTCATCATCAACTGGCAAGGAGATCTCGGTTTGAGATAGAGGATAACAGTCGTCGAGCTCCGACGGCACTACTCCATACGGAACTGTGTAGAAACATATGTGTACAACATCCTGATTAGTTCTGTTTGTGATCCTCCTGAATAGATAACTCACATGATACGGTCTTTCAGTGGTCTGCGGAAGCAGCAACAGTATTTGAGCATGCGAGGGTTTGCGATAATTTCTCGACATTCTGAACTGATGCTTCGTTACCTCAGGTCTAGCCAAACCGGTTGATCCGAAATAGAATAACCCTCGACTCTTTGCGGATGGACTATGTTTCTCTAGAAAAAGGCGATAATCCCACAGCTTCTTGAGCGCAGACATGAGTGTTGGATGGCTTCTAGCTCTGACTTCAACAAGTTCCCAGAGTCTTCCCTCAAAAATCGCCTGTTTGATTCTTGCGATTTCTGAGAGGCAAACCCTTAGGTTATGCTCAGCAAGGAACCGTTCTCTCACACGTTCATCAGAGTCCCTGATTTCCCTAGGTTCTGTGTTGGAACAGAGCGGGCATGCACAGGGAAAATGTTCAATGTTCTCTAAGCTGAGAGTGCCGGTTTCAGTAAGATACTTCCCTCTTCTTGCTGCTATGGCATAAGCGGCTGAGTCAAAGAGGTCGCATCCTAGAAGACAACCCATTGAAAACATGAAGGGATGTCCGGCTCCAAAAAGGTGAAGCGGTTTCTCGATGGGAAGATGCTTTTTTGCCGTGACAATCATATCGACAAGCCTATCGAACATATAGTGCTCCATGACTTGGGTTGGGCTTCCGAGTGAATAGATTGCAAAAGGTTTCTTTGACATTATCCTAGCTGACTTAGAAACCAAATCCAGATGGAGGCCGCCTTGGATTGGTCCTTCCCAGAGTATGTCATTTCTTGTCAGACCGGCTAGGGTAAGGTCAGCTCTTCGAATAGTCTCGTCCACAGTATACTCTGCTCGTTTCCTATCCGGCTCGAAACCAGTAGGCACATCAAGTATCACCGCTATGTCAGAACCGATAGTCTCTTGGAATCTGGCTATTTCTTCAGGGGTAACCTCGATGTTCCCGTAAGTCAAAATCTGATAGGCGCCAGAATCAGTGGCCACGACGCCGTCAAAGTCAAGGAACTTGTGTAAGCCATCTCTTGTGACCCTCTCGGAGAAATTCTTCTTAACTAGGTAGGCGTTAGTCATCAACGCGCAGCATTTCAGATTCTCTCGAATCTCCTTTGGCGTAATCGGTTGTATGAGAGGATTCACCACGGGAAACATGTGAGGAGTCTCGATAGTACCACTCTTAGTGGTCAGCCGGCCCACTCGCCCCAGAACGTCTTTGCAGGACACTTCAAATGTTCCAATCAAGCTAGATCGATCCTTATGTTTGGTTCCAGCTTCTTGAAACACTCGAAGGGAAGACTTAAGCTAATGTGGTTGAGCAAATCCAGAATCAAATATCGCCGGTAGTATCTCTTGACAACCATCAGCATGCTTGAGAAACTTCAACTTCGGGATCCTGTACTGGTTGAAGGTCTCCCAGGAATTGGATTTGTGGCGAACATCGCTTGTCTTCATCTCATCAGGGAGTTGAAGGCGAGATGCTTCTGCAAAATATATTCTCCTCATTTCCAAGTGATGGCGTTCACGGACAATGAGGGTAAGCTGAGACCTCCAACAAACGAACTATACGTAGCTGAGACTCCACAGTTAAGTCATGACTTGGTGATTCTGTACGGTAATACACAGGCTAGTTCGTCTGAAGGTCAGTATGAACTGTGTGAAAGAATTCTCGAAATCGTTTCAAGCATGGGTTGTCGACAGGTGGTCACAATAGGTGGTCTCAAAAGAGACTATGCGACCCCTTCACCTGGAGTTTACTGTGCAGCCACAGACAAGGATACGTTCGAGAAAGCCACAGGGTTTGGCGCAAAATCAGTCCAAGGGAGGGTCTTCGGAGCTGCGGGTGTACTTGTTGGTCTTGCACAGATCAGAAAGATGGCTGGTCTATGCGTACTAGTAGACACGCTCGGACTGTATCCAGACGCGCCCGCGGCGAGGGTTGCTCTCAACTTCTTATCACAGTATCTTGGGTTGAAGATTGACTTTGCACAGTTGGATGTGGCCGTCAAGACTACAAACGAAATCTTGAAGGGGTTTACGCCCGGTCAAGAAGTTCAGAAGTTGGAGTCTCCCGGCGGCCCCTAGCCGGTCTTTGTTGCTTCTTTCATGAACTCATCGTAGACCTTCTGGACCCTCTCTGCAGCTGGGCCGGATCCTTCAATGATACCTTTCTCAGTGAGTCTAATCTTCTCCATAACGACGATGACTCCAGCTTCTTCCACAACCTTTACCATTCTTGGGAAGAGTCTTTCCACCCTGTCTGCCAGACTTCTGAGATCAAATGGTTTCTCCACTCCCAGGATCTCAGTGATTGATCCCCCCGTCAAGAATAGTTTCGGAACAACCTTACCGGTATCGTCCTTGGCGTCTGAGAGGCAGAGACTCATAGATCGAGTATCAACACCTGACAAGAGCCCAGAGTAGGTCTTTCCAGAACTGGTCCTGACTACGATATTCTTCTGCAAAAGAAGGGACAATTCTTCCATAAACTTCCTATCACTAGTTGATGACATCATGTACACCTTTATTTATCGTAGAGTTATGCTGCAATGGCTTTTATGCGTGACTGAAGCAGAATCTTCTACCTCGCTTTGAATTTTGGTGTTGTGCGAGTCTTTCGAATTTGGTAGAGTCGCTCTTTCTCTTTGGCTAGAATCACTCTTGCGTCTTCAGCAGACGCAGCCTTGGCCACGATCCTAGCCCGCATCAAGTTAATTCTGTTTCCACAGTACGGGCATCTCCTACTCTTCTGCAACTTTGATCCAACTGATGGTCTGCCACATTCACCGCAGACTACTATGATGAACAGCGTCATTTCTACCTCGTATTCGTGGAACTCATGATATTCATTAGCTTGTCTGACTGTCCTGTCGCATTCAGTTTGTCCAACCAATTTACCTTGCCGACGCATCGGCAGCTTTTTCTTCCGAGCAGTGTCAGCGCCTCGGATACAATCAAGTTGAGTGCTTTGCCTGTCGTATCTATCTCGCAGACCTTTCTGCGGCCAAAAGACTGCATCGTGTCGATTAGACATGAATCTAGTATTTCAGCTGCGACGTTTTCAAGCGCTTTTTTCTTTGGAAATCTTTTTCTTTTCAACCTTTTTAGGAGTTCACTTGGTTCGCATCTCAGAA
>CAYGZB010000105.1:0-3797 GCA_964354325.1 uncultured Candidatus Bathyarchaeia archaeon
AGGCGACATCAATTACTCATGCGGGACGATGCTCAGCAACATACGAACCATTTGCCATGTGGCCTGAAGCCAAAAGAAGAACGGTTGAAAGAAGGACGTGCTACCCATCATAGACTAAACTGATGAAATCAAGGATTCACTGGTCCATGTGGTAGTGAATTCTTCATCATCGGACAATATGGTGTCAATGCGAAGTGAAATACGATAGGGTTTTATCCAGTTTGCTTTTCTTATGATTTGGCTAGGCGGGTGAGGGGTGCCTTCCATCCGTTCCGCCATATCAAACCCCGGAGTTGGAAGGAGAATTGAAAGCAACTTCGATGATGTTAACTGCTGCTTTTGCGGCAGTTTATGCAGTTCTTGTTTTCACGTTAGCCGGCGTTAGTTTCGGCATTGTCCAAATTCGAATCGCAGATGCTTTGATTCCTCTTTCAATCATTTTCGGTTGGCCGGCTGTCTGCGGAGTCACGTTGGGATGTGTCATAGCCAACGTGATTACACCATTTCCAAGCATGGTCATGGACATAACGCTCGGGTCGGTTGCCAATTTTGTTGCGAGTCTGCTCGCATGGAAGATTGGTTGTTGGAGATCTAGTCGAGTCGGCGAGCTACTCGGCTGTATTGTGGCGACGATAGTAGTCACATTCATAGTGGGCACGTACCTGGCTATGATCACGGCTACGGACTACTCAGTGTGGTGGACAGGTGTGGGAATTGGATCTATCGTCAGCATATGCATAGCGGGGTTCCTGCTTGTGAGCGTTCTGAGGAATTCCAAGATTCGAGTTGTGCTCTCTGATCACGGCTATTGAAAGGCTTCTACTCATCGCCTGATTGAAGCGATTCGATCGGCGATTCTCTTTCGAATCTCCTCAGCTAAGAGTGGAAGAGGAGCAAGAAGGACTAGGAGCGCCCAGTTCTGCAATGTGAGGGGATAGGTTCCAAAAATATTCTGCAGGAAAGGTAGGTAGATAATTCCTGATAGAATCAGAATTTGTGAGGCTATCCCAAACCAGATCCACTTGTTGCTAAAGAGACCTACTTTCAGAATAGATGTTCTTCCACTTCTGCAGGCGAAGAGGTTTGCAGACTGCGCCAAAACGATTCCAGCAAACGTCATTGTCGTTCCTTGACGGTAAATCGGGTTGTCGAAGGCGAATCCTTCGCCGTACGCCCATCCTCCGTGACTCCACACGAAGAAACAGCCGATCAGAGCAACAACGCATACGAATATACCAAGGAAGAATGACCTGGCGATCGTTTTGGGATCGAAGAGTCTTTCTCTTTGACTTCGTGGTGGTCTCTTCATTATGTCCGATTCTGGAGGTTCAATACTCAGGGCTAATGAAGGAATGACTTCTATTCCAAGATCTATTGCCAGAACTTGGGTTACGAGCAGTGGAAGCGGAATACCAGTCAGAACGAAAAGCAAGTAGGGGATCAATTCAGCCCAGTTATGCGCAAATACGTAGGTAATGAATTTCCTGATGTTGTCGTAGACAGTTCTGCCTCCCTCGATAGCTTCTGATATGGATGCGAAACTATCATCAAGAAGGATCATATCTGAAGATTCTCTCGCAACATCAGTACCAGCAATTCCCATTGAGATGCCGATGTCAGCTTTCTTGAGCGAAGGAGCATCGTTTGCGCCATCACCTGTAACAGCAACGGTCTCTCCCATCGATTTGAGCAAGGAGACTATCCGCATCTTGTGTTCAGGAGTGGCTCTCGCAAAGATGATCTCTCCAGCATCGATCATCCTGATCAGATCAGGTTCCGTGGTTTTGTCCATTTGCGCTCCTGTCATAACGGTACAGTTTTCTGTTTCAACTATTCCCACCTGCCGGGCTATCGTGAGCGCCGTAGGTCCGTAATCTCCCGTTATCAGAATAACCCTGATGCCAGCAGTTTTGGCCTCCCTAACGGCAGTCTTGACTTCAGGTCTTGGGGGATCTAGGATTCCAATCAAACCGACGAAAATAAGATCTTTCTCCACCGTTTCAACAGTCAAATCGTCGATGTCATCAGGCGATTTTCTATAGGCGACTGCCAGGACACGCAGACCTTCCTCGCCGAGTTTCCTTTTCTCTGCATTTATCTGTTCTACATGTGCAGTGGTCAAAGGTCGTATATCGGACCCAACAAGAACATATGTGCAAACACTCAAGGTCTCCTTGGGAGCACCTTTGACATATGCGACGCTACCATCCCTTATCTTGTGGATGGAGGTCATTCTCTTTCTTATGGAATCAAATGGAAGAAGCTTGGCAATCGGTTTGTCAGCTAGTTCCTTTTGGATGTTGACGTCAAACTTCAGTGCCAGGGTCAGAAGTGATCCTTCGGTTGGATCTCCAATTATTCTCCATTGACCGTTGGTATCTGTTGGAGGAACCAGTTTTGCGTTGTTGCATAGCGCGGACACTTCAAGAAGGGTCTCAAGATCTTTTCTTTGAGCGGGCTCCATCTCGTGTTCCGCTGAAAGAATACGTCCTATTGGCGCGTAACCTTCTCCCGTAACCTCGATCGTTTCGCCATTTATCCAAATCTTCCTAACGGTCATCTCTCCCTTTGTTATCGTACCTGTCTTGTCGGTGCAGATTACAGTGGTGCTTCCTAAGGTTTCAACTGCTGAGAGTCTCTTCACGAGAACGTTTCGACGTGCAAGTCGAACGACACCCAAAGCCAGAGCAGTGGAAACAGTGACCTGCAAACCTTCAGGTACACACGCGATCATCACACCTATCATGAAGATGAATCCTATGTGTTGGTCCATGTGCAGCCAAATGGTTCCAACCGCGAAGAACAGTAGACCGACCGCAATTGCTATGACGAAATCAACCCTCGCAGCGTGGGATATCTGATTCTGCAGAGGGCTGGTTGGTTCTTCGATTGATTGGCTCATTCCAGCAATCTTGCCAAATTGCGTGCTCATTCCCGTGTGGTACACTATCGCTTTTCCAAATCCCGAAGCTACAGTGGTTCCCATGAAGACCAAGTTCGTTACGTCAAGCCAAGACGTTGCTTCTCTTGGCATTGGCTGAGCGTCTCTTGGTTGCGGCTCAGATTCTCCGGTCAGTGCAACGTTGTCTGTCGATAGATCGAAGGCTTCAATGACTCGTGCGTCTGCTGGAACGCGCCCCCCCTCTTCCAGAATAAGAAGATCTCCGGGGACTATATCCTCGGCTTGAACTAATTTGGACTCGTTGTCACGGATGACGGTGGCACGAAAAGGAAGGAACTTCTTGAGTGCCTTCACTGCTTTTTCTGCACGATGCTCCTGAACGAAACTCATCATCGCATTTACTATGACCACCACAAAAATTGCGAAACCGAATTCAATCATTCCGCTTACTAGCGCCAAGATCGCGGCTATCATCAGGAGTATGCTGAACAGATCTTTGAACTGAGATAGGAATCTGCTAATGGCCGCTGATTTCTTCGCCTCCGATAACTTGTTCGTCCCATGCTCTCTCAACCTCTTCTTGGTCTCTTCCACAGTTAGCCCTGACCAAGACGTTTCCAGCCTCTCGATAACTTCTGCAACTGACCATTCGTAGATGGGCAAGGGGATAATCACCACTTGAGGAAGAGTCCAAACAGGTTTCGGAGTGGCTAGTCTCGCAAGAAGACACAAAAACTGGGCTGGCTTCAAGACTCTGTGAAATGCAGAGTAGGGAACGACGTACTACGCAGCTTTCTTTAACAGGGTGTCTTTCTTCCGAGAATGAGCTTCTTTCCAAGTAGTCCTAGGATAGATATCCCGCCTCCAATCAACAAGACGGTTGCAAACTTGAGTT
>CAYGZB010000106.1:0-3722 GCA_964354325.1 uncultured Candidatus Bathyarchaeia archaeon
CGGTATATGTAGCATATCACACCAGCGATTATCATCAGAATCGCGCTTCCAGCAACAAGTTGAATTCTGAAATCTTCAAAACCTCTAAGACCCAGAGTGATACTCAACAGAATTGCGCCGACAATTATTCCTCTTATCCCGGCCTTCTGCAACATCTTCTTGGATACAAAACTGTAGCATTCAAAGGATTCCACAGAGCAAATGATGCCCACGATCAAGACCACGAGCGTGACAAAAGTCATGGCTCCTCCAAGTCTGAATGGATAGATTGTGGCTATCGGGATCATGACTATGTTACTTACTAGGCCGACGACTCCCCCTATCAAGAAGAGCGCGGCTGCGAGGTCAAGCAGGCTTCTCTTCCAAACTGGTTCTTTGGACATATGCATTCGGGCGAAGGGGTGAGAATGTATAATATAACACTTGTTGAGAAAACCCTAGCAATCTCGTCATCCTAGCTTACACCGTTTACAGCGGTCCTCCAGCCAAGAATCTTTTCGACAAGCCAGAAACGGTATCTCTGGCAAATCCTATCTTCAGCCAAATCGCTTTCGGTCAATCCTTAAGAAAATGGAAAAGGAGCTAGCGCTAGTAGTTTTCGCACAACATCTCATAGAATGCGCGAGGATGATCACATACGGGGCATTTGTCTGGAACATTTCTTCCTTCAAAGACGTATCCGCAATTGCGACATATCCATTTGACAGAATTAGGCTTCTTGAAGACTTGATCTTTCTCGACGTTGTCAAGGAGTTTCAGGTAGCGTTTTTCGTGCCAGCTTTCAACTTTCGCCACGTTTCGAAATGTTTGAGCAATCTTGCTGAATCCTTCCTTCTCAGCTGTCTCGGCGAAGCTTGGATACAACGTACCCCATTCCAATTTTTCTCCGGCCGCAGCTGCCTTTAGATTTGCTGCTGTGTTGCCTATGATTCCTGCGGGATAAGTCGCCGTGATCTCTGCATCGCCACCCTCCAAATGATTGAAGAATAGTTTCGCGTGTTCCTTCTCATTGCCCGCGGTCTCCAGAAATATCGCTGCAATCTGCTCGAACGCTTCTTTCTTCGCTGCGCTGGCAAAGTAGGTGTATCTGTTTCTTGCCTGCGATTCTCCAGCGAAAGCTGCAAGTAGGTTTTTCTCGGTTTTGCTTCCTTTCAGATCCATTCTTAACGACCTCGATGAAATCTTTGATGAAACTACAGGTCAATTAAAGTTACTCTATCAATCTTCAACCGTAATAATGCTGTAAGAGAAAAGCACAACGTTCAAGAGATGTAAGTTCATCTATACTGGGTTGGTTTCTGATCTCCATGAAGAAGAATATCTGTTGGAATAGTCGTCGCAACAGGGAAAGGAGTCTCCGATGCATCGATTGTGGCACAAGAGTTTGGAAGTGGAACTACCGAAGGCATAGACGCAAGGAGCATCCAGAAGAGACCAAGTAGCTTGGTTCGCAGCTAATAGACTAGGCAGTTTCTGTGGCGCCGCCGAGAGGATTCGAACCTCTGACCAACGAGTTTCTATACCCATTGTTTTGCAGGTTTAACAGCTTCAGCCCATTCCCATTAGGGTCTGGTCCGCTGCTCTACCGCTGAGCTTTCGTCCATTCAATCAAATGAATGAACGGCGGCTCAAGTTGCCGGCGGCACTGTCCCAGCTGAAAACTGCACGATCTATTTAAGTGTTGATTGCATGTTTTGTTGCTGCCCATACTCCGTTTGGATTTTATTCCAAATTCTTACGGTATCTTTTCTTGGAATGATTTTGGGTTTTCCTATCATTGACGCATAGCAGACCAATCTAGCATTCTCTTCTATCGCCATCGTTGCGCCGAGCGCTTCGTCAAGCGTCGATCCTACGACCACCAGGCCGTGATTCTGAAGTAGAACAGCCGAATTATTCTTAAGGCATCTGACGACGTTTGCCGCGAGTCTCTTTGTTCCTGGAATAGCGAACCCTGCAACTGGAACATCACAACCCAGAAGCCCCGCCATCTCGATAGTCACAACGGGAATAGATGTTCTGACAATGGAAAAGGCAGTTGCGTATGGCGGGTGGCTGTGAACTATCGCATTCACGTCTGGTCGATTTTTGTATATTGCCAGGTGAGTTGGAGTCTCTGAGGTGGGTTTCAATCTTCCTCGAACAACTCTTCCTTCAAGTGTGATCGTGCAGATCATCCGTTTGTTCAGCGCGTTCTTCGCTATGCCACTTGGGGTGATGAGGACGAGCCGGATCCTAGGTAGCTTGACGCTGATATTTCCTGGCGCGTATGATCCCAGAGTGGAGACATAACCAAGCTCATCCAGAACCTCCCCAATCTCCACTATCTTTTCCTTGAGCTGATCTTCGTTCAACCATTCTGACTGAGCCACGCAACACTATCTTCACACTCTCAATATCTTGGAGGTAGAATAAATGCAATAATCATGATCGATTACTGGGAGACCGATAACCTTGATCTACGCGTGGCTGTAAGTACCCCTTTTATCTCTTGACGATGGAATAGCGATCTATGACAATAACTTACGAGCCTGCTCCAGACGTCCAGGAACTCGCGACCGATATCATATCTGGACTTGATTTTAGCCATATCATACGTCCACATGTGACATGCATGAGAAGTAGAGGGTCGAAGTCTCGAAGAACAATCGCCAGAATCTACGGGCTTTCTAAGATTTGGCAGAAGGCCTTGCAGATGCCGGCCGGCTACGTCATCGAAGTAATCTCGGAGCGTTATGATAGACTTGATCAAGAAGGGAAAGAGAAGGTTGTAATTCACGAACTTCTCCACATTCCATTTTCGTTTGGAGGCGGATTCAAAGGTCATTCAGGATGGATCAACGATCGAAAGATAAATCGACTTCACGAAATCCTATTGAACAACAGATATGCCAATCAAACAACTTCACAATATTTCTAATCAAGAAAACCTATTATGCTAGATGAATTATTCAAAACTCGAGGGCCCGTAGCTCAGCTAGGTCAGAGCGACAGAAAAATCGTCGAAGCTCATAACCTGCTGGTCCCCGGTTCGAATCCGGGCGGGCCCACACAATTTTTGACAGCAAAGAGACCAACGCAAACATGACAATCATGTCTCCGATGTTTCGATTGAAGCAGATCGTGTGGAGAAAGTGGCGTAAGCACTGAATGAGATCTTGGAATGTCTCGATTTGCAGAGTGAGTCAAATGGCACGCTTTTGCTGGTAGTAGTGGAAGAAGCACATTTGTGGACGTTGAAAACGGGCTGCTTGATATCCACATATATTGGGTCTATATTGGATTGGAGAAAGGTTAATGTGTGAGTTCGTCATACGATCGTGTGACGAACAATGCAATTCAGACTCCTGTTGAAGTGGCTAAAGGATAGGTACGACATCGGAGAGTTTGATTCAGGTCGAGTAGCTTCCGCTCTAGCTCTGAAGAAGAAGTTGACATCGAATGATCTGCGTCGGCTCTATCGAATGGGCTTCTTGAAGAGGAAGCGTGTGAAGAGATCATGTATTGGCCGACGTGGTTTCATTAACCGTGGTTTTCAATATGTGTATTCATTTTCAAAGCATGGATTGAGTTACGTGGAATGGCTGGGGAAGGGCAAGGTGGTTGAAGATTTTGCCGTTGCAGGTCTACGTTATGATGGCATATTGAGCCTTCCTGACGACATGAAGCGTGGGGTTTTGACTGTCCAGATGGCGGAAGAAGTAAAGCCGTATCGCGGGCCA
>CAYGZB010000107.1:0-3662 GCA_964354325.1 uncultured Candidatus Bathyarchaeia archaeon
AATTTGGGGCAATTAGTAAGCCTCCAACTCTTTGGCTAATCCAAGTGGTGGTTCCGAGTAGAGATTGCAGTCATGTGGATCGATGGTAACAAATACTCTCTCTCCCGTTTGAAACGGCAAAGATCCTTCAGAGACATAGTAACTTGGAACTTTACATTTCACTGTCTCTCTGTTGTCTAGTTCAACGTCATACTCGATTACGTCTCCAACGAAGCTTGTGCCTCTGATTTCTCCAGGAATTGCATTCTCTTTTTCGTCTGCGTGGTTTCTCAGTATTGTTAGTTCCTGTCTCACTGACAAGATCACTGGTTCTCCGCGTCTATGGGACCTCTGGTGAACTCTGATTCGTATTCCATCTCTGAGTTCAACCAGGGAGTTGGTGCCTTCGATTACCACAACGACTCCGGGGAGAAAGTTGGATCCGCCAACAAAACTGGATACGAAGATTGAAGCGGGGTCTTGATACAGGTGAAACGGTGAGCCAGTTTGCTGAATATTTCCGTCCTTGAGAACGACGATTGTGTCAGCGATCGACATGGCTTCCTTCTGATCATGAGTGACATGAATCGCGGTCAAACTGAGATCCTTAGCTATTCTTCTGAGCTCCGTCCGCAATTCCATTCGTAAACGAGCATCCAGCGCTCCAAGAGGTTCGTCTAGGAGAAGGAGACGGGCACCTGAAGCGATTCCTCTCGCTAGTGTGACTCTCTGCTGCATTCCGCCGCTGAGTTCGCTTGGAAAAGCATCTTCCCTGTGGGCGAGCTTCACAGTTTGCAGAACCTTGCGGGCTATCTCAAATGCCTCTGCTTTCTTGTATCCCTTAGCCAAAGGAGAGAAAGCAACGTTTTGGAGCACGGTCAAGTGAGGGAAAAGTGCATATTGTTGTGGAACGTAGGCGGTTCCTCGGTCCTCGGGTTCCATCTCATCTACTGATTTTCCGTCTATGAGGAGTTGACCACTGTCGGGCTGGGTTAGTCCAGCGATTACTCGAAGGAGTGTTGTCTTTCCACTTCCCGTTGGACCTAGAACGCATACATATTCCCCACTTCTGACGTTGAGGGATGCGCGATCAAGTGCGACATTGTCTTTGAACCGTTTGGTGACGCTGATCAAACGTATGGAGGGCATCGCTAGAACGACCTCCTCGCCGCGAGTTTGAACACCAACAATGATGCAAACGAGGTCAATAGTAGAATGCTCACACCTAACCCTATAGTTGAGGGTGAGGCGGGCACGGTCGCTTTCACCCATTCCACCAGCAGTACAGGAGCAGTTTTCAATTCTTTCGATACCGCCAACGTTGCACCTGTTTCATCAACGCTTCTAGTGAAAGCCATTACCGCTCCAGAAATCATCGAATACTTTGCCAAAGGAATTGTGACTTTTCTGAACACCGTGAGAGGCTTGGCACCAAGAGTTCGAGCCACCTCTTCAAGTTCGGGCGAGATTCTTTCGAAGGCCGAGATCATCGAACGTACAAAGTAGGCGTTGGTCACTGTCAAATGCGACAGTACGAGCAGCCAGAATTCGGGAATTCCAGTGTAACCTCCCCAAAATAGGCGAAGTGATACCCCCACGGCAATTGAAGGGATCACTATTGGGATATTCACTGCAGCGTCTAGGATTGTACAAGCGGCGCTTCCGATCCTTCTTCGTGCAATGAGAATCGCCAAGGGAAGCCCGACAAGAATGTTTAGCAGAGTTGCGCAGATTGCTACTGAATATGAAAGTCCCAGCGATCCCCAATAGGTCGACCATACTCCAAACCCGCTGATTGCATGACCCAAAGTTCCGTCAGTCAGCGCCCTCCCACCAGGCAAGGCCACAAATAGAGATGGAACAAGCACAAAGAAGGCGAACACGACAATCGTAAGGAGATCACGCGTACGTACTGCACCTCTGTCGCTGAGTTTCTGCTCAAGATGCGGCCATACTTTTGAAACTGGAATCCTAAGTCTCGGTCCCAGTATTCTAATGATCACGAAGATCAAGGTTGAAGTTGCTATTAGCACGAAACTAACGAATACAAGCGGGCTGACAAGGCCAGCATCAGAGGCATTCTTTATGAAGACCGTTCCATTCTCGAAAACGCCGGCGACCATTACCGTGGCTCCTGTCTCTGAAAGCGATCGGGAAAATGCGAGGAGAAAGGAAGAGACAAGAGCGGGCTTCAGCACTGAAAGCGAGACAGTTCTTACGGCGGTCAAAGGAGAGGCGCCTAATGTTCGGGCGGCGGTCTCAAGAGTACGTTCATAGTCTTGAAGTGCTCCCACCATCACTCTGACAACCACAGGATATGAAAAGGCGAATTGCAGTAACACGATCAGCAACCAACCAGGAGATATCAATGCATTGCCTGTAAATGCACCCAACCCTTCACGACCCCAGAAAAGAAGAACTGAGTAACCTAAGGCGACGGTTGGAATTATGAACGGAATGTCCGCCAGCGTATCAATTACGGACGCATATTTCTTTGAGGTTTGTCGTGCGATAAACCATGCCAACGGGAGTGCAGCAATTAGGTCCAGAACCGATATCCCTAGTGCAATGGCAAAGGATGCAACAATCGCGGATTGAGCACGAGCCAGGAGATCCGGTGTCTCAAACATCTGAAAGAGTGAGGGCCAGTTAATCAGAATTCCCAAAAGTGGAGGCAGAAATATTATGGCGACGAAGAAAATTACGGAGGACACGTAGATTGCCAGGGCAATGCGCTTGCTTGACGAATATTTTTCAAGCGTCCTGAGCAAGCCGCATCTACACCTCACTCCTCTTCCTCGAGCTATTCTTTCTCGTATCCAAGCATTGATCTATTTGTCTTGAGCGTATGATTGTCGTAGAGATAACGATTGCCCATGCCATCCTCTCTTGGGCTTGAGTGCCAGAAAGAAGCTTCTAGAGAGAAGATCGGTTTGATCTCTATGGAGAACATGCGAGGATCTTTTTCCGATTTGCGTCTTACCTTCAAAGGAGCGTAATGCGATGGGAGACATAATAACTGATCTGATCAAGGCGGTAGCCCTGGGGTTACTGCAAGGTTTCACTGAGTGGCTTCCAATTTCCAGCTCAGGACATCTGGTTATTGCACAAAGGTTGATGCACATCGATGTCTCGGTAGGGTTTGACGTGATGTTACATGTTGGCACTTTGCTCGCTGTTGTGGTATTTTTCAGAAGAGATCTGCTCAATATCTCAAGATCAATTATTTGCAGGAAGTTGGATGAGAATTCCAGAATGTTACTTTACATATTGATTGGAACAATTCCAACGATTATCGTTGGCATCTTGTTCCTGAGATTCTTCGAATCACTTTTCTTGAACATCAAAGCAGTTGGAATTGGTTTCTTGATTACTGGAGTTCTGTTGCTGTGCTCAGTTCTGAAAACTGGCACTAGGCGATTGAACGCAGTGATTTCTCTATTTGTTGGACTCGCTCAGGCGATTTCAATCGCGCCCGGAATCTCTCGAAGCGGCTCCACCATATCCACAGGGTTACTAAGCGGTGTAGGGAAAAACGAGGCTTTCCGATACTCTTTCTTGCTGTCTGTACCTGCAGTAGTTGGAGCAAGCGTACTGGAACTAGGCTCATTAACGATCGATGTGTTTGGCCTTTACTCGCTTGTCGGCATGGTAGTATCTGCATTCTCAGGCTATGCCGCACT
>CAYGZB010000108.1:0-3634 GCA_964354325.1 uncultured Candidatus Bathyarchaeia archaeon
ACAAATACCAGAATTCCACCCATGGTTGCCACTATCAGAACGAAGTTTAGCAAAACATTTTGGTGAACTTGACTGACCATTTATCACATAGGTCTAATTTCCAAGCACAATTGCGAGTGAGTAGCCGAGAGAGATTCGAAGACTTAATTGCAGGGCTTATACGCTTATCCCTACGCTACCTACAGCATTCGGCAGCTGAGCAATATTGGACTCAAGTGATAGATTGCCCCTGAGGCTACCCCTAGAAGAAGGCTCCGAAATAGAGACGAAGATAAGCTTTGTCGATGGAGCAAAGAACAGGCTGGTATACAGGGGAATTGATATCTCAGAACTGGCTGAGAATGGCTGCTATGAGGAAGTCGCATACCTTCTTCTCTATGACACTCTTCCAACCAAATCACAGCTCGATCAGTTCGTTCAGAAGATGGCCACCAACAGGCGAATACCTGCCGGTTTGGTGACGCTGATAGGGTCTCTTCCACATTCAGCGGCGCCCATGGATGTTCTGAGGACAGCAATCTCAGCTATGGCGATATTTGATCCGAAATCAAAGGAACACAGTCGAGATGCTTTCTTGGAAATAGCGGTTGAGATGATTGCTCAGGCGCCAACGATTGTGACCGCCCACCATCATATTCGAAACGGACGACTTGCAATCGAACCTGACCGCAAATTGGGACATGCCGCGAACTTTCTCTACATGCTGAAAGGCGTTCCGCCGGATGAAGAAGCCGCTCGAGCTCTGGACACTTGTTGGGTGCTCCATGCAGATCATGGTTTGAACGCATCTACATTTGCCGCTAGAGTGACAGCTTCAGCCTTATCGGACATGTATGCGGCCTTGACAACAGCGATTGGAACACTCAAAGGAAAGATACATGGTGGGGCAAATCAGGAAGTAATGCAGACGCTCCTGGAGATCAAGGATGATCGACGCATTGATGATTATGTTAAGAATGCGCTGAGGAATTCTAAGAAGATTCCGGGTTTCGGTCACAGGATCTACAAAGGTGATGACCCGAGGGTCGCTCATTTGCGAAGGTTATCCGAGGCCATGTGCAAGAAGACAGATAACCTGCATTGGTTTGAGCTTTCTGAAAAGTTGCAGATTGCTGTTTTGCAGGAGAAAGGACTTCACCCTAACATGGACTTCTATGCGGCTACACTGTACTATGCTCTTGGCGTTCCAGTTGACATGTTTACCACCATGTTCGCATGTAGTCGAATGGCCGGCTGGACGGCTCAGATAATCGAGCAGTATGAACTGAACCGTCTCATACGTCCATCAGGTCAATATGCAGGAGCACTGAATCGAGAGTATGTTCCCATTGGGGTCAGGGATCAGATGCACGATACAGGTTCCTTTGAAGGCCAGGGTTCCTGACTGGACCACTCTCGATATTGTCATCAGGCAGGTATTAGATCACACAGTTTTTCCATGCGAAAGTCAATATCGAGGCTACTGTTCGTCCAGACGAATTCCGGAACAGCTCTCCGAAGCCTAAGAAACCTCGAACTGCATCATACAGACCCCGAATGTGGCATGCTGCCTCGGCATACTCTGGAATCTGTCTAGAGCCTTCCCCCTTCCGTCATCTTCTTTAGATTAAGAATTCGGTCAACTTCCATTTTCGAGATTCCCTCTTCGATCATTGCTTCACGAATCGTCTTGTTTTCCTCCTGAGCTCTTTTTACTATTCTCGCCGATCGATCATAGCCTATCGATGGTGCGATCGCTGTTACCAACGCATAGCTCTTCTCCGCAAGTTGCATGCAACGTTCTCGATTTGCCCTTATGCCAGTAACGCACTTCTCCGCCAATGTACTTGCGGCGTTCGCCTCGATTTCGATTGATTGAAGAAGGTTGAAAGCGATCAGAGGCATCATAGTATTCAACTCCAAAGTTCCGGCTTGTCCACCAATGGTAATCGACACGTCGTTTCCGATGATTTGCGCGCACACCATGTTCACACATTCTGGAATCACCGGATTCACTTTCCCAGGCATTATGCTCGACCCGGGCTGAACTGCAGGCAACCCTATTTCAGCAAAACCAGTGGCTGGTCCAGAACTAAGCAGACGAAGGTCGTTTGCTATTTTCATAAGGCTAACTGCTACAGTTCGGATAGCGCCGCTCGTTTCAACAGCTGCGTCCCGACTTTGAAGGGCTTCGAACTTGTTCCTTGAAGGTACGAATGCCAGCCCAGTGATAGCGTTGATCTTCTGTATCACGAGTCTTTCAAAGTCCAGCGGAGCGTTCAAACCTGTTCCTATCGCTGTCCCACCTATCGGAAGCTCCAACAATGAGGCTTCTGATTTCTCGATCCTCTCTATGCCATGGTCAATCATGGAGGCATACCCACTGAACTCCTGACCCAGTGTAATTGGGACTGCGTCCTGAAGATGCGTCCTTCCAGGTTTCACGATATCGACAAACTCTTGAATTTTCTTCTCGAGAGCCTGAACTAACTTGTTCAAAGCGGGAAGAAGACGAGTGACCAAGATTTCTACTGAGGATATGTGGATCGCTGTTGGAAACACATCATTCGAGGACTGACTCATGTTTACATGATCATTAGGATGGACCAGTTTCTTGTCGCCCTTGCTTCCGCCAAGGATTTCAATGGCGCGATTGGCGATAATCTCGTTTGCATTCATGTTTGTTGAGGTTCCGGATCCTGTTTGAAAGATGTCTAGGACAAATTGGGCGTCATGTTTTCCATCGATAACCTCCTGGGCCGACTGGGCGATCGCCCGTCCTTTCGTCTCGTCAAGAAGACGTAGTTGCATGTTTACCTCTGCAGAAGCTTTCTTGATGATTCCGAGGGCTCTTATGAAGCTCCTTTGGAAAACTATTCCGGATATCTGAAAGTTGTCTAGGGCTCTCTTTGTCTGAGCGCCATAGTAAGCACTCGTTGGCACCTTGACGTCGCCCATTGTATCCTGCTCGATCCTGAATGATTCACCCATCACATTGTGCCTCTTGGATTGACTACGTAATCGACTGCCCGATTAAGGTTCTCTTTGAACGGGTCGTTGATTTACTCCTTGAGGTTCAACTTTGACAGAAGATCAAACGTGTTCCTGCAAGTCTGTCGTGCTTGAAATGTCGCATTTAGATCTCTTTTGAGACGCAGTAGGTCTTCAACCCTATCAATGTCATACCATTTATCGAGAAGTGAGAACGTTGCCTCCATCTCGACGATTCTTCGGACGGTTGACGTAACAACCCCTCTTGTACTCCATGGAATATCCTTGAAAATGTTGGGCAGGTATGATTTCATCCCAATTAGATAGTATCCACCGTCTTCACATGGACCTACAACCACTTCAACGCTGTCGAGTCGGCTTATCGCCACGCTTAACATTTTTGACGGAAGGTTAGGGGTGTCACTGTCGACAAGAATGACCTTCTTGAATCCTTGTGCAAACAGTCTCTCCGTTACGTTGGCAAGCCTTTCTCCAAGATTGTTGCCTTCTTGCTGAAGCAGAATGAATTTTCGAGGAACTATTTCTCTGAAGATACTCTCAGTTGTGTCAGGAGCAAAGGCCAGAAAACATTGCGCGTCTATTTCAGCAACTTGTTCTATCTTGTCTAGTAGAAAGCTCCTGTAAAGATCTGAGGCCGTCCTAG
>CAYGZB010000109.1:0-3438 GCA_964354325.1 uncultured Candidatus Bathyarchaeia archaeon
CAGGAACATACACGTCTGCGGAAATATACAAACACGTCTGATCGTCATCAGGATTTCGCACGGGCTGAGTTAACTCAAGACAGCAACATAGAATATGTTTATAGAAAACGATCGGAGTGACATTTATCGTGTAGTTGACGTACCGACTTTTCTTACAGCACAAAAAGCCTAGTGGAGGCACAAAAATCAGAATCTGCGCATGCCCGGATAATCGACACCTTTCTCCTTCGCGTTTGATTCAATCCACATCAATTGGTAGAAGCTATCCGAAACCTCAACATACTGCAAAGTCTGTCGCGGCTTCTAGGAGAGAAGATGTAGAGCTTTCATCAATGGTATCGTAGGCTTTGAAGTTGCCGCACAATTCCTTCAAGCTCTGGAGAATCGAACCATTTCCTCTTGGTCAAAGCATTGGCGCATGTCATGTACAGGTTGGACATCGCTGCTTTCATCTCATTATCCAAACTAGGTGGAGTTTCTCTCACCAGTTTCTTCCAGTCTTCTGTCCCTGTTCTTTTCGCCTGTTCTTTGGCTTCCTGCACAGCCTTGTGCCAACTGGTTCTTCTATAGAAGACTCTGGCGACCTCTTTGCTCAGAGGTAGCTCATTTACTGAGAACCTGCATTCGTCAGGGGTTCCAATTGCATCCACAAGCATGACTTTCCGTGCCAGATCGAATGCTAACTCTATTTTTCCATCTTCGTTCTTTAGTCCACATCGGGATGTTTCAGACGTAATAGACTCGTTCACGTCAAGAGTGACTCTCTTGATATGTTCAGTCTCTTCGTCGCTTAACCCCGCGATCTGCTGAGCCTCATGCCAATCCAGGTACCTGTCCCCTTTTTCCAGTTTCGTGCTGACATCCAGTATCGGTTTTTCGAGATCAATACCCGGCTCCGGATAACGGTCTAGACCTAGCTGCTGGAATGTGACTGTTCCCTTTTTCAGTCTCTGAAAAACGCTTGAGCCTTTGGGCAGACTGTTCCGGTACATTATCTCGAGAGGTATCAAGAAGTTGGATCGCTCACTTCGAAATATGCTATAGTCAGGTTTGCCGTTCCTGATTTCTGGTTTCAATACCCTTGCCAGTTTAACCTCCATGATGTTTGACGCTGTTTTCAACTCGTCAAGCCTCTTGACTTTGCCTTGCTCGACAAGGCCGAGATAGTGGGTGCCATATTTCTCGCCCAGTTTCTCAAAGAAGTAAGCGGAGATTACGCAGAGTGAAGCTCCTTTGTTCAGTATGTGATCGGGCATCTCACCCCAATCGAATACTGAGTAACGATCTGAGAAAATGAATTGCCCTCTTCCTAGACTATCCGTACTAGGTGCCTCCAACGTCTTAAGATCTTTCACGCTGCCCAACGCCGTTCCACTTCCTTCCGATTTCGCTTTGTGAGTTGTCCCTATAAGGCAATCGCGTCTCACTATTTGCCAATCTTAAGTAAGCCATCACATTACTTGAGCCCATGAATCTCGGATTTCCCACACATCCTAGAAAGAACTTGATTGAGGAGATTGACTGGATCGCGGCCAATGGTTTCGATTTTGTCGACCTCTTCATAGAAGATGATCAAGCCTCCCCTGAACGCGTCAATGTCAACGCCGTTTCCGCGATTCTGCGACGATATGGGCTCGGTGTGGTTGGACATACCGCTTGGTATTTGCCGATAGGATCACCGAACAAGAATCTAAGATCGGCAGCTGTTCAGGAAGCTTCCAGATCTTTCGGGGTTTTCAGGGATATTGGAGTGAAACTTGTCACAATTCATGCAGATTGGCCTAGCGGTATGTTCTCTGTGGACGAGGGAGTGAGCTTTCAAACTGAGTCTTTGCGTCAGCTCGTTGAAGAAGCGGGCAAGAACGATTTGGAAATAGTGTACGAACTATCGGTCTCAAGGGAAAACACGGTCGAGAACATCGACAAGGTTCTGCGTGGCGTGCCGGGTTTGGGCTTCCATCTAGATATCGGTCACGCGAACTTGAATGGTAACAAACCTGAACGATTCATTGAGAAACTCCACTCAAGGCTGAGACATGTCCACCTAAGCGACAACAATGGATACGAGGACCTTCACCTTCCCGTCGGATGTGGCAACATAAACTGGGAAAAGACATTGAAGAAACTGAAGGAGCACTACGACGAAACGATAACTCTGGAGATCTTCTCGAATGAGAAACACTACGCTCAGTTGAGCAAACAGCGGGTAAATGAACTCTGGAGCAGACTGTAAATGCGGGATAATCTTCATGGGGTTGTGGAGGAGCTGCCTGGGCTGGGACAGCTCCTCCTCGTGGCTGGCTTTTCTCATTAATGCTGTTGCAGGTTCTCAGTTGTGAGCTTGACGACATACAATACTATGTTCTATTATTTAAACATTAATGTACCATGTTCTGCACATGTGTGTTCTCGACATATTCCTTCATCTTTCCTCGGAAATCCATCTCACAGTTGACGCTCTCTTAGCTGTTTCAGCAACTCTTGCCCGATTTCGAACGCTTTGGTCGCCAGTCTTTCATTCAGATGGCCTTCCTCGACGGCTTCGGTTAGTTTGTCCTTATCGATTATTCTAGGATCTTGACCAACAGGTTTCACAACGTCAACCTCAAGGTCAACATACCTAATCTTGCCCGGATAGAACTCGACTGGCGTGTTGATGTTGTATAGTTCTCCCTTGAGTTGACCATCGCTCCCAAAATATGAATGTCTCAGGCTCCACAAATCCTCTTGAGCTTCAGTGATACCGTAGTCGCCCTCTTCCTTTGGAACCTCTAAGCCATCGTAGAATGAACCGCTTCCATGGAACTTCCTTTTCAGGAAAACCCTCCCATTGCGGTACCCGAGTATCTCTCCTTCTCTCAATGATATCAGATGGCCGTTTGGTTTGACATGTTCTATCTGGAGAAAAGTACCCAGTGCATATTGTTGATAGATCAGCTTGTCTTTCAGGTCATAAGCCAATTCATCTCTAGCCTGGGGTGATGAGCCAATCTTCCCCTCAGCATCATCAACATCATGTGGCGATATCATCTTGAACTTGTGGTGCCCCTCTATTGTGGGAACTACCTCATTTCTCAAGGAATCCAAGGTTTTTTTGGATTCGGCAGGGAACTCCAAATCATAGAAAGCCCTGCCAAGTTGACCTTGAAATGTCAGTCCGGATGAAAATGAAGAAGCCCCCCAAGTCCTCTCTCGAACCACGACATCCAACAGATTCTTGCGGAGAATCTCAATGACCGTGTCTGCTTGCTCGGCTTCTCCTTCTACATAGACGCCTTGCCTGTCTTCTCTGTCAGCTACGAAAACATCTGGTGGGTTGTGGCTCTGTTTCACACCAAATCTTGTGGCAGATATCATCGAGGGGACGACAATTAGAAACCCTTTTTCTTTGAGAAGACATGTAAGAGCGGTCGTGAAGATCCCTCGTACCATAATGCG
>CAYGZB010000110.1:0-3412 GCA_964354325.1 uncultured Candidatus Bathyarchaeia archaeon
GGGTGACTATGACTTGTTGTGCAAGATTACTTGTGGGAGCATTCAGGATCTGGAACAAGTAGTTGAAAGAATAAGAGCTTTCTCGTTCACAAAAGAAACCAACACATTCGTGGTGCTGCGCAAGATAAAGGAAAGCCCAGTCTTCCGATGATCCACCATCTGATGAGACAATGGTATCTGAACCCAATCAGGGGGGGCGTGGGTCTTCAGAACAGAAAACCTGAGACTCGACACATACGAAGCAGCCTTGCGGGGACTACATAATCTTGCATAATGAACTCCCCTCGATGCGAATCTCTTCTGATCCAAAAAGCAAGTGCAATCTGCACCAGAGAAATAATCACCGCTATTCAGTCAACAAAAGTCTGCTAACTCGAGAGAAAAGGTTGGAACTCAGAAGCAATGGTGGAATGACGTAGAAGAGGTCTCCGGATAATATTCGGCTTTCATGGTCGTCTACCGCGATAGCGATATTCAATGTTACAAGAGCCCTCAATCGATACCATGCATGGTCCAACTGGATGTTGGGGAATGCAAACGCGAGAGAACAGAACGCAATCCTTTGGTTCTACAAGTCCTCTAAGGATCTCACCACATCGACACTCCTTTGACTCCTCAAACCTAAGGTCCTTCATTTTTTCTAGAGCCTTCGAATGAATTGTTCTGGCATCGTATGATCGGAATTCCGATCTGAGTTGCATTGCAGACTTTGGAATAACTGGAAAGCCTCTCCAAACTATGTCGGATGACTCGAAGACCTTGTCAAGAAGTCTCAGCGCTTTCTCATTTCCATCATAGTGAACAGTTCTGCTGTATTCGTTCTCCACCTTGGCTTCTTTCTTTGTTATTTGTCTGACTAACATGTAGACGGCCATCATCATGTCCAAAGGTTCGAAGCCTGTCACCACCTGCGGTACATGGAATTTCTTGGAGAGCTCTTCGTATGGTCTAACCCCAATTATTGCGCTAACATGTCCGGGTTCGATGAGTCCTTGAATCTTCATTTCGCCGCTTGAGAGTAACGCGTCGAGCGCGGGGGGTATGTATCTATGGCAACACAGAACGGAAAAGTTCTCCGGGGGTTTTTGGAGTAGGGTGGCGGCAGTGGTTGGTGCAGTGGTCTCGAAACCTACTGCCATGAATACAACTTCTCTATCAGTCTTTGACGCTATCTTCACAGCATCTTCTATACTGTAGACGATTCGGACATCACAGCCTTGGGCTCTGGCGTCCATAAGTGATCTATTGTATCCCGGAGCGTTGACTGCATCTCCGAAAGCGGTCACTATCGCGCCTTTTTCGGCGAGTGTGATCATCTCTTCATACTCAGTGGGCGTTGTGACGCATATTGGGCAACCTGGACCTTGTCTAATGTCAATCCCACATGATTCCAGCAAGGAATCGAGGCCATACCGAACGATAGTGTCCTGATGTGTTCCGCAAACATGCATCAGTACAACATTGACGTTAAGATTCTTGAGTTTCCTAACAATCTTGTCTGCAAAGTCTCTGTCCCTATACCTGAACAATCCTAAACCTCTTCTATGCGCGACATCGGCCCGATGAAACTCTCAGTTTTGGCGATCAATGTCTAAACTGAAAGCAGTTCTTCCCAGAGCTTCAAGGTTTCTTTTGCTTCCTTGTGGTCGAGAATCTCTATGGCGAATCCAGCGTGAACTATCACATAATCTCCGATTGCTACATCAACAAGTGAAATGTTCGCTTCTCGCGTTACGCCATCGCCAAAGTCCACTTTGGCGTGGTCACCATTCTTTTCGACTATTCTTGCAGGAATTGCGAGGCACACTGTAAGATGGCACCGATACTCTAAGTTTCAGGATTCAACAGAGGATGAGAGTATAAATCCTTACTTCTTTGAAAACATCAGGCTGGCGCCGCAGGCCTGACCGAACGATGAACCGCCATCCCCGCATGGAACCTGAACGGGAACAACAAAGTGCAGTCCTTCATCTACGACCACTCGCTCTACGACCGACGTCATTTGATTGTTGTATGCTACCCCTCCAGTGAAGCCGACACAGGTTATCCCCAGGCATTTCGCTTGATTTGCGGCGTACTTGGCCAAAGAAGTCGCGAGATATTGTTGTGCTGAAAACGCGATGTCTCGAAGAGATGCCTTCGCTCTCAGATCATAGATTTTCTCAACCATCACTTTGGTTCCTATTGTTTCTCCCTGAAACACGGGCTCAAGATTGAGCAGATCTGTTCCGCCCTTGGCTGCGGATTCAAGTTTCATCGCAGGCTCACCCTCATAAGATCGTTCAAAACAGACCTCAAGGATTGCTGCCACTGCATCAAGAACTCGACCACAGCTAGTGGTTCCAACCAGCTTCTTGGGACTGTTCAATTGCTTTATTATGAGTTCTACCTCACGTTCTCCGTGCGGAAAATGTTCCGCCTGACTGAAAAGCCATTCCTGCCATCCATCATAGCCTGCAAGGATTGCTCCGGCCATTCGAAGCGGATACCTTGTGGATAAGTCGCCGCCAACCATGGGGTGCTGTTCAAGATGGCCAAGGCGCTTGAAACCCTCAGGCCCCCCACGGACCACTTCTCCTCCCCAAGCAGTTCCATCCAAGCCGTAACCGTAGCCGTCGCACGCGATCCCAACGATCTCGTTCAGATTGTGCTCGCACATTAGGCCTGCGACATGGGCATAGTGGTGTTGGACTGGAAAGACTGGTAGACCTTCTTCCTCAGCAAGTTCATGTGCAAAGCGAGTTGTGTTGAAGAGCGGATGCAGATCACATCCGACTGCTTCTGGTTTGGTGTTCGTTAATTCCAGCAGGTGTTTTGTGGCACCCTTCAAGAACTCGAAAGTCTCAGGAGTCTCAACATCGCCGATGTACTGCGAAATGAATGCCTTATCTTCGATGAGTATGCAGGAGTTTACGTTCAGTCCCGCTCCAACCCCCAATACAACAGAGCCTCGGTTGCGGGCCAGTCTTACTGGGATCGGCGAGAATCCCCGAGAACGCCTTATGAGGCTAGTACCTCCGTTCACAACTCTGGCCACGGAGTCATCGCACCTCTGCGCAATTCCTCTGTTGTGGAACAGGAAGTAATCAACAACCGACCCGAGTCTAGCCACAGCTTCGCGATTGTCTATGATGATAGGCTCATTTGGAGGGTTTGCGCTTGTCATTACGAAGGCTGGTTCTTTCACGGAATCGAACAACATTAGGTGAAGACCTGTGTAAGGAAGCATCAACCCGACTCTGTCAAGGCCAGGTGAAATCTGCGAACATAGGTTGGAGTTGTCTCTTTTCTCAACCAGCACAATTGGTCTAGCTGGGGAAGTTAGGAGCCGTTCTTCATCTTCCGTAATATTGGCCAAGAATTTGGCAGTCGTCAAATCCTTGGCCATGATGGCAAAAGGTTTCTGAGACCT
>CAYGZB010000111.1:0-3274 GCA_964354325.1 uncultured Candidatus Bathyarchaeia archaeon
CGGCGGCGATCGTTGCGAGCAGAGTGGATGAGATCCTCATTTTTGAACCTGCCCTCAATTCATAGATTCGATTTCCTAAATAGCCGACAATAGCTCCCTCAGCCGCTTTGATAATCAATGTGCCGAGCGCATAATGCGGGAATCCAAGCAGAAGGTCAGCAATCATCGATCCGACGCCACCTGCAATTGCGCCAACGAAAGGACCGAACAGAAGCGCCGTAGTATACACCATCGTTTCCCCGATGTTGAAGTAGCCTCTCGTAGCGGGAATGTAGATTGAAAAGACCACCGTTGTTGCAGCAATCAACGCCGTGAAAACAGCTATGATACTCACCCGAAGCGCACTGCGGACAGTAGCAAGAGAAGTCACAGAGACCACCTGTCAGTATGCATTATCTCTGAACAAAGGGAAGATGATACTTAAGGGAAGCGCATTTGTATGATCCCCTAGACGTTGACGTCCAGGCATCACTCTAGTGGAGTTTCAGAGTTACGAAAGCTTCTGACGCTCTATATTTCACTTGGAATCCCAGGCTCTCAACCAGTGCAATCATTCTTGTGTTTTCTCTCATCACCACACCATAGATGCTTTCAAGATTCTTGTCTTCGGCGATACCGATAATGTAGTCAACCATCTTTGATCCCAACCCAAGTTTTTGCCAAGGATCAGCCAGAACTACGGCGAATTCCCCTTTTCGTCCATCAGGATCGATAACGAGTCTCACAACTCCAGCGATTTTTCTTTGATTATTCTCTGTGAGCTCTGCGACAATTGCGATTTCTCGATCGTAGTCGATGTTACAGTACCTGACTCTGAGGTCATGAGCGGTATCTTTGATTATGTAGAAGAACCTCTGCATTATTGTCTCTTTGGAGAAGTTCTTGAACATCTCTAACCACAATGGTTCGTCTTCTGGTCTAATTGGGCGCAGAATGACTCTCCGGTTGTCTCTTGTTCTCAATTCGGTCACGTATTTTGTCGGGTACGGACTGATTATGAGATGCTGATATCCCTCAGGTTTTGTAAGCGCCAAGTCTCTGTCGATGACGATTCGCGCATCCAACGCCCAGACTTCGCTGCCCTTGCTTACAATAGGATTGACATCCATCTCTTTGATTTCGGGAAAGTCGATCATCAAATAGGAGAATTTTACTAGAATCTCTTCGAGAAGGTCGATGTTGGCCGGCGGCTTGTTTCGATAACCAGTTTTGAGAACCTTGTACACCCTAGTCCTTTCCATGAGTCGTCTTGCCAGAACCTTGTTCAATGGTGGAAATCCAACAACTCGATCTTGAAATACTTCGACGCCAACTCCACCCATTCCAAACAAGATGACTGCTCCGAAAAGGGGATCTCTCTTTGATCCCACTATCAGTTCGAAATCGGGGTTATCCATCATCTTCTGTACTGTCACGCCTTCAATTCTAGCTTCAGGAACTTTAGCACTGACGCGTTCAACAATCTCGTTATACCTTACCTTGGCCTCCGATTCTGATTTTATGTCTAGAACAACGCCTCCCACATCTGATTTGTGGGTTATCTGAGGAGAAAGAATCTTCATTACGACTGGATAGCCTAGCCGGGAACCGACAGCGGCGGCTGCTTCAGCAGTCGTAACGACCTCAGTCTTGACTACAGGGATTTCGTAAGCTTCGAGAATCTTCTTGGATTCGGATTCTGTGAGTGTATCACGTCCCTGTCTGGCTATGGCTCTCATCATTGCTTTCAGGTGATATTTCGGCGGTGACATGTCGACGGGGAATTCTTCAGGCGTCTGGTAAAGTAGACTGAGGTTTCTCGAGTATTCATACATGTAGAGGTAAGTTGCGATGGCTTGTTCAGGTGTTCGATATACTGGAATGTAGTTCTCACTTAGGACCTGCCGAGCGTCTCTTACGTCGACTTCACCCATCCATGAAGCCAAGACGGGTTTCGTGGTTGTCTTGGATAGTTCAGCCACTGCTTTTGCAGTCTCAGCGGGATCGGAGGCTCCTTGAGGAGTGTAGATCACCACAATGCCATCTACATTGTCGTCTTTGAGACAGACCTCGATAGCTTTCCTGAACCGGTCTGTTGATGCGTCCCCAAGGACGTCAACGGGGTTCGACTTGCTCCAATGAGGAGGCAATACCGTGTTCAGTTCGTTGATCGTTTCTGAGCTTAGATTAGCTAGTGTTCCGCCTCTGGAAATCAACGCGTCCGTGGCCATTACAGCGGGTCCACCTGCGTTTGCTATGATCGCAAGACCTGGACCTTTTGGTAGAGGTGCCTTAGCTAGAACTTCTGAACAGTTGAAGAGGTCATCAATTTCGTGGACTCGAACCATTCCGGCTCTCCGGAAGGCAGCCTCGTATATGCTGTCTTCACCTGCCAGCGCGCCAGTATGAGATACCGCAGCTTTGGCGCTTTCTTTGAATCTTCCTGATTTGACCACGATTATTGGTTTGGTTCGGGCAAAACCGCGGGCTGCGCTCATGAACTTTCGGGCGTCTGTAATAGATTCAATGTACAAGACTATGCTTCGAGTATCCTCGTCTATACCGAAGTAGTCAATGAGATCTCCAAAATCGACGTCGACCATGTCGCCAATTGAAACGAATGCACTGAATCCCACATGGGCTGCGACGGCCCAGTCTAGTATAGAAGTGCATAATGCGCCACTTTGAGAAATGAAGGCTATATTGCCTGGCAAAGCCATTCTGTTTGAAAACGTTGCATTAAGCTTGTACGAGGGGCGCATGACGCCTAAACAGTTTGGACCTATTATCCTCAATCCGTACTGACGTTGCTTCTTCTGAATCTCCTCTTCAAGCTTCTTACCCTCCGCACCGATCTCCTTGAATCCAGCTGAAACAATGATCAATCCAAGCATACCTGCAGATCCGCACTCCTCCACAACATTGGGGACGATGGCCGCTGGAACAGCAATGATAGCTAGATCTGGAGTTCCCGGGATGTCTTTCACACTTGAATAAGCATGGTAGCCTTGGATCATATCTTTGCCGGGATTGACTGGATGAATATCTCCTTTGTATCCAGCGTTGACTAGATTGTACAGTAGTTTGTAGCCAACAGAATCTTTCTTTTCGCTAGCTCCGACCACAGCGATACTTTTTGGATTGAATATTTTGTTTAGGTTCTCGACGCCCAAGGAGATTCTCCAAACCTATGGAAACCTTCACCTTTTCTTTAACCTTGCCTGAGTGAGTGTTCTGAATATGATCAGACGGATGAGGTGTCGCCCCTACTGATAGATCTTATACGCGTCTTTGA
>CAYGZB010000112.1:0-3062 GCA_964354325.1 uncultured Candidatus Bathyarchaeia archaeon
TCATTCAACAACACCATAGTCCACATCACCGACATGAGTGGTGCAGAGACCGTCTCCAGAAGCTCAGGCGGTCAACACGTCAAGGCAGATAGGCTGCAAGGTTCTCCTTATGCTGCTATGCAGTCGTCGGGAGCAGCAGCAAGAACTGCAAAAGACCGAGGAATCACCGCACTTCACATAAGGGTTAGAGCTCCAGGCGGACATGGCGCAAGAACTCCAGGACCAGGAGCGCAAGCTGCCATCAGGATGCTGGCCAGAGCTGGATTTCGAATCGGAAGGATCGAAGATATCACGCCTGTTCCACATGACGGGACGAGAAGACCCGGCGGAAGACGCGGAAGAAGAGTATAGAACTCTTATCCTATCTCAAGCGTTCCCGGCAGATCTTACACTTCTTTGAACAACGTGGACATTTGTTGAGTGGAGAGACTGCACGGCCATTAGTCTGAACATACTTAATTCATAAGACACATCGGACAGTCCAAGTCTTATCGCAGGCTCACAGGAATTGACAACGAACCAAGAAGACCTACACTACTACTTCAAGCTCAAACACAACATCCAAAATGACTCGGAGCTCGCACTCTCCAAACTTGAAATAGAGAAAAGCCTTGGACAACCCTGTACCGAAATAATCAACTTCGTAGATGTCTTGTCACGTGAACCTCTAATCGATTTCGTCTCTGATGCTAATACCAGAACTCAAGATTTCATAACTCGACTTCCATACCCAGGAGCAATTCAAGGCTATCAAATCAGAACCTCTCCTAGAGACTGCATATCATTAGCGACTCAGATAACCTACTTCAGAGAGTTCTATGTTCTAACCGGATCGGATAGGTCGATTCTTCATGAGCTTCTGCCTGGTGTATCTCTTGAGGGGATGCAAATCGACAAAGAGACAAGATTGTTTGACATACTTCCCTACGTACAAGCCTTCACGGTCTGCAAGAAGGAACCAAGAACGCTTCTCAGAATTCTGCCCCTCCACACCTTGTACGAACCTTCTGACTTCATTTGCCGTCTGGCCACGAAGACTGAACATGTAGACAGGATGTTTCAAGAGAGCATCCATCATGTCCAGACTGAAATCTACAGACCATACTCAGCATCATCAGCAAGATGGTTCAAGAGGATAGCCGACTTCATGGATAGTAGGGAAGCTCCCCAACTGTATCTAACACATTACATTTTCGGGATTCATGGGAAGTTCTTCCCTAGAATGATTGGAGCCATAATGAACTCCATGAATATTTCGAAGGGCGATTGCATCCTTGATCCATTCTGCGGATCTGGAACATTGAATGTTGAGTCCACGATTCGCGGAATCGACAACATAGGAATTGACATGCAACCACTCTTCACAATGATAACTCGTTTGAAGACAGAATCTATTCACTGGAAAGATGAATGGCTCAAGAAGAACATTGAACAACTCCTCCAAAATATCCAGGTGAACTTGGAGTCTGGCGGTTTTCTCCATGATGACAAGATCAACAAACTCGACAACGGTTTGCTTCCCAAATCCCTGATGAGAGGTATTCGCAAAGACTCACTAGCCTTTGTTGGTGTCATCAAGAGTTGCATTGAAGAAGGAAGATACGAGACAGATGACAAAACGGCTGAAACAGACTTACAGAACTTCTGCAAGCTGCCTTTGGCGTATTGGATGAGAAGCTTTCTCAAGAAACAGGAGCCAAAGAAGATTCTTCAAACTTATGGCGAGTATCTGTGGAAGATGTTTTATTCAGTATACTACTTCCACCAGTTCGAGAATGAAATATGCAAATTCAAAATGGGTAAGGCCGACGTTTACACGCATGACGTTAGGAATCTGATTGAAACACCTGATTCGAGAATCCAACAAAGCGAGATCGATGGAATAGTTACCTCCCCTCCCTATGGAACCGCGATAGACTACGTCAGAGACCACGTTTGGGCACTGTACATGCTGGGTTTATCAGAGAATCACCGCAGACTCGACGAAGAACACCAGATTGGCACTCAACATGCAAGCAGATTGAATATCACAGAAATTGAAGAAAAGGGCGAGGATTTTCTTTCTCTCCCTGAGATTGCTCAAAGACCCCTGACAGCAATGGTTCAGAATCACCGTCAAGACAAGGCATCTGCTTTCTACAGATATTTTGTGGACATGCGAGACGCATTTGAGCAAATGTCAGAAGTGCTTCGGCCTGGTAAGCAATTGGTGCTCATAGTTGGCAAGCAGCAATCTGTCGGCTCAGAGAAAGGCGATATAGTCATAGAGCTCGGAAAGACTATGGAAGAAATTGGCAGAAAAAAACCATCGGACTTGGAGTATCTGTCGTCAGTCGACATTGCATTGCAGAAAGCCTCACAGAGGGGGGCGATACCGACAGAGCATGTGATCTTCTTTAAGAAAAAATGAGATTGGACGGAATTCCCATTTCGGGAGCCATCCAAGTATTCTGCAGCGGTTCAGGTCTCGGTTTTCTGATGTGTTTCATCTACAGAGAAATCCATCAGTTTCCCATTCTGATCGAGCCGCATTGTGAATGGTCTTGTTGTTAGCTGGTCGTATTCCACCAGTATTCCATGCACGGTCATCTTCTGATCTTTAGTTTCCACATTGGTTATCTTAACATCCAGCACGCTTCCATGGAGTTTCTCGATCGCATTTTCAACTTGTTTTCTTAGCCGCTCAGCTTCTATCATTTCCCTAACCAACCTAGTTAGCGCTAAACAGCAATTTAAATTGAACGAGATCTGGAACACCTTGGTTACGAGAGACTGCCGGCTGAGATAGCTCAGACCCTCGCGTAACCAAAAAGAGTATTATACGCCACAAACCAGTTCTTGAAATATGGCAAATAAGAAATTGAAGATCCTAGGATTCGCCGGTAGTCTGAGAGGAGGTTCGTACAACAAGATGGCACTCAGAGCTGCTGCGCGTTTGGTTCCGGACAGCGCGGAAATGGAGATTTTTGACCTTGATGGCATTCCTCCATTCAACCAAGATCTGGAGGGAAATCCACCGCAGAAGGTGAAAGACTTCAAAGCAAAGATCAGAGAAGCCGACG
>CAYGZB010000113.1:0-3043 GCA_964354325.1 uncultured Candidatus Bathyarchaeia archaeon
TCTAGTATCTTCTATGCTTCTGATAGCATTCTCTGCAGTAGACTGGTCTGCCCTCGGTCGGTTGGAATGGAACTTCACATTCTTGCTTGCAGTCAGCGCAAGTAGCCTTGTGCATTGTCCTGGGGGCGCCATAGTCACGTCTTTCATAACCCATGCGATTATTCACTCCCTTTCTAACTAGTTATACACCGGATCCCACTTAGAAATAGCAATCCACTGTATACTGAGCGCACATGTATGCACACTAGTAATTAAACTGTTCTCCTTACGTTGATGGTGGGGCGTAACAATTGCTATCATTCGTTTTGGTTTCGCCGAGACTTCTGTACAACCTTGGTGAGTACACGGGTTTGTAGTGTGGCCAGAAAGATACTCCCATTCCCGGCGACCAAGCCAGAAGATCCTTCACGTTAAATGTCAGCTTAAGGTCGGGTTTTCTTCATGGATGTGCCGCTTCTGCGGCGTGAATACCGAAAGTCTGAACGGGAAGTGTGCCTTGAGTACCTATGGGACCTTCTTTCGAACCCATGGTGAGTTTCATCGGCAGACCTGCTCGATCCATCTCTTCCAGCAGTAAAAGCGTCCAGACTGGGACTGAAGGGAAATCGCTCTATTCGGTTGTCTGCCATCGATTGTATTGCTCGAAAGTCAGCATTCTGCTCCGTGGATACTATAGTCACTGCAGTTCCCGCATTGCCGGCTCGTCCGGTTCGACCAATCCTGTGGAAGTAAGTGAGCGGATTCTCGGGAACGTCATAGTTGATAATGTGCGTAATTCCTTCAACATCTATGCCTCTTCCTGCCAGGTCAGTTGCAACTAGTATACGGCTCCGACCACTTCGAAACGCTTTCATTGCTCTGTCGCGTTGATTTTGGGTAAGGTCACCATTGAGTGCTGTGGCATCTTGATTTCTTCTCTTGAGTGATTGGTTCAGCCAGAATGTGCTGCGTTTGGTTCGACAAAAAACTATGGCGCGTTGTACTTCCTTGGCCTCTAGAATTCTTAGGAGCGCGTCAAGTTTTCTTTCATGGTCCACTTGGCAGTAGTACTGACTGATCTGCTTGACATTGAGATCCTCTGGTTCGATTAAGACTTCGCGAGGATTGCTCATATGTCTACGGGCAAGTTTCAGTACTTCCTTGGGCATCGTAGCGGAGAAGAATGCGATTTGACGTTTTCTTGCAGTTCTAGTTAGAATATGTTCAACGTCACCAATGAAACCCATGTCCAGCAACCTGTCAGCCTCATCCAGAACAACACAGTGGACTTTTTCAAGGTGAAGGGATCCACGTTCTAGATGGTCAATGATCCGTCCCGGTGTTCCAACGATAATCTGCGGGCAATCTTTCAAGGCGTCAATTTGGCCATTAATTGATTGGCCACCATAGATTGCTAAAGCATGCTTTCGAGTGAATCTGCCATACGAGTTGATATCGCCTGTCACTTGCACTGCAAGCTCTCGTGTCGGAACGAGGACCAGCGCCTGAATATTCAGGTTCTTTTCTTCAACGATCTCCAGGAGCGGCAATCCGAAGGCGGCGGTCTTCCCGGTTCCGGTATGTGCTTGACCAATGACATCGCTTCCGTGCCACAGAAGCGGAATAATTGCTTCTTGGATTGGAAACTGTCTCTCGAATCCAAGTGTCTTGATAGCATCCATTATTTCTGAGCTCAAGCCCAGTGTTTCGAAAGTACTCAATACATCTTTCTCCTTATCATCTAGCAACGTCGCAGCTCTGAAATGAAGGCCGAAAACTGGATCAATCTTCGCCTCGGTCGTTAACCCCTTGTGGGGACGAGACTTCGGTTGTCTCCTCGCTTCCGTGACTTCGGTCAGTTGCAACAAGAAAAAGAACATGCGGGCAATCGTCGGTAATGACTCGCGACTCTCGTTCTCGACAACTAACTTCGCGTATCCTACTCGTTGTTCTATATAAGTGTAGAAAGATCTGAAGAGAACGATCATGAGGAAGATGAAAAGTGACTGTTGCTGGCTGGTGCGGTCGCCCGAAATGGATTATGAATGCAGAATTCTTTGTAAGGCAATCTTGATTATCAGATTCCCCTGGTGATATATGTGGGCGTTGGGTCATCATGTCAGGAAGGCTCACGAAAGTTGAGTTCACCAACCTAGAGAAGGTTCTCTATCCAGAGCTTAAGGTGACAAAGGCTCAGGTAATCGAGCACTACATCCGAGTTGCCCCCAAAATCTTGCAGGTATTGTTCAATCGACCACTAACATTGACTAGATTCCCAGATGGTGTTGACAGGGGAGGGTTCTACGAGAAGGACCTACCTCCTGGCGCTCCACCATGGGTGGAGACTTTCAAGAGATACTCTGAATCGGAACAGGATTCTCCCAGACGGGCATGCAGGATTTGAGGAATAGGTTTCGAGAAATAGAGATGAATGAGGAGACTCTACACGGTGTTGATGCACGTGAAAAGATCACATGGATCAAACCAGAGATCGTGTGTGAGGTGTTATATCAAAGCCTCACGAAGGATGGAAAGTTGCGTATGCCCCGATTCAGCCGACTGAGAACCGACAAACCCACCAACGAATGCGCGATCGATCAGGTGAAGCCAACCCACCTTCAAGAATATGAGTCGAAACGCGACTTCAAAGTGAGTCCTGAGCCCAAAGGTGATGATGCCAAAGGAGATGGGCGAATCTTCGTTGTGCAGGAGCATCACGCACGCCGACTCCATTACGACCTGCGATTAGAGAAGGATGGTGTTCTCAAGAGCTGGGCAGTCCCCAAAGGTCTCCCCATGAATCCTGGCGAGAAGAGACTAGCCATTGAAGTAGAAGATCATCCATTAGACTATAGCAATTTCGAGGGAACTATTCCATCAGGTCAATACGGCGCTGGGACAGTGAAGATCTGGGACCGGGGAACGTACGAATTCAAGGTTTGGAATGATGATATGATCGAATTTATGCCTAAAGGACAGACACTAGAGGGAAGATACATCTTGGCGCGGTTCAAGAAGGCGGGGAAGAAGCAATGGCTGCTGTTCAAGGCGAAAAGCTAGATGA
>CAYGZB010000114.1:0-3015 GCA_964354325.1 uncultured Candidatus Bathyarchaeia archaeon
TTTCTTGGCGGACATGCTTCTGGGCGGCTACCTTCACATAGTTTGGCAGCTTGGGTTTCTAAGTCTTGGTTTGTCCGCTTTGATTGTTGCCAAGTTGGTTAAGTCTCCTCGGCGTCGACTGGTGCACATGACGCTGGGAATATTCTATACGGCAGGGCTGTTGATTGGATTCGTTTGGGGTCTTCTGTCGATGACATTGCTTTTCCACAGAATGCCATTTCAAACTGCCCATGGGTTTGTGGCAATCGCCATAATTGCCATGATAGTGACTGGGGCAGCTCTTGGATTATCTATACACTTTCTGAAAAAAAAGTATTACAAGATTCATTTCATAATTCAATTCACTGGATTGCTCCTGGTTCTAATCCAGATGGTCTTGGGTACCGCGCTAATCATCCTCTTGGGATAATTCTAGTCGATTGAAATAGAATTGACTATGATTCTCAGAGTATCGGAACAAAATAAGCAAATCAATTGCTATTCTATCTTCTTTGTAAGTTGATTCGCCGCGTCCAGTCCACTCCATACCGCGGCCTCCAGGCAAGGAATACCTTGCGTATCATCCTTCGCAAAGAATATGTTTCCAAAAGACTTCTTAGCAACTGTTCTTGGACCCGTTATGAAACCTGGGTATCCCAAAACGTAGTGATGTCCATATCTGAATAATCGTATGTCAGCAATCTTGTTCTCTGCCCCTGGAAAGTATCTATTCAGTCCTTCAAGTATCTGATTGATCCAAGTCTCAGCAGGTTCTCTTAACAGCTTGTATCTTCCACGTGCCATCAATGGACAGTATAAAGTATAGACTTCAGGTTCACTTGAGTTTACTTTCTTCTTGCCATCCGTTACCATCCAATCCGCGATAACCATGTCAGTAAAGAATGCATTGTCAAAATAGGTTGCGAAAGCCGCGTCAAAGAAAAGATCATTGGCAAACACGTTCGCAACTATGTATGAGTCGTATCTTATCTTTCTGAAAGCTTTCTTCTGGTCTTCCGGCAGTCCTTTGATGATGTACGGCACATAGTGCTTCTGGCAAGCTGCTATGACTGACTTTGATTGAACAGTCACCGTAGAGTCTTCGCCGTTCACATAGGTTACGTAGCATGAGTCTTTGTCTTGTTCGATCAGGGTCACAGTAGAACTGACTTCTATCTTACCTTCCAAGTGATTTGCCAGTGCTTCAGATACGCATGCGTTGCCTCCTGGACAAGCGTATCTCTCGTCTAGTTCTCTAGTTAGATAATATAGTCCTTCGTAGGCTGAGATTTCATTTGCAGGTGCACCGAACGTTGATTCACTGTATTTTTCAAGGAAAAGAAGAAAGTAGTCTCCTGAGTTTGAGAAGATCTCTCTAAGGTTCTTCTTATCTAGTTCATCACATTTTGGCATACTAGCCTCTGGTGGAATTGTTGGTTGACACTGTTTATCCTTGAAGTCTTCTAGGTATGCGACTGCATCTTCGAAGCCTTTTCTCTCTTCTTTTGACATCGGTAGTTCCATGCTGCATCTGCAAAAAGGATCGAGGACTAGATGATCTCTAAACATGAAAGCGTCGGAAGGATCAGAAATTTTCTTCCATGGAATATCCAATTCTTTGAAGAGCGGATCCAGATAATCTATTCGTGTTCCTTCGAACTCCACTTCATAACTTGGACCAGTATCTGCTGTGCCGTACGAGTAGTAGATTCCATTCCACTTACCTCTCCTTGAAGCCCCGCCTATGGAATCCTCTTTTTCAATTACCTTGACATCCAGTTTGTTCTTTAGTTTGTACGCGCTTGTTAGACCGCTTATGCCAGCTCCAACGATCACTACGTCAAAACTATCCTTGACAGGTTGCCTTTCGAAATCCGCACCATCTCTTACAGAGTGACAAATCCGATTGTCTTCACCCTGAAATCCAGTAAACTTCAAGAAATCATTACCTCTGGAAACAATGCGGAATGTTTGTGGTTACGAACTCAATGAGTTTTGCGGCGAATTTGGCATATGGTTGGACATGTAACCCTATCTTGTTCATGCTTCGAACCCTTCCGAAACACGATTCTGCCTTACGAAAATGGGAGCCATAGAAACCAGTAGTCAAACAAGGCACTTGATATAAATACTTTCGAATAAGAAAATAGTTTCCTATTTGGACATGTGAGAAAATGCTATTGAACAAGAGGATCATCTTTGTCACACTCGTCGTGGTAATCTTGGCGTCACTAGTTGGTTACTACTATAGTACGTACCAGACCCGAGAATTGGAGCGCTATGAAAATCCTCAACTCTTGGTTGATGACGATTGGGTTCTGAGTCACTCAGCCGATCCCTATGTCAGAGTGGTCGATGTCAGAAGCCCAGACGACTATGTTAAAGGGCATATCAAGGATTCCGTGAACTTGAAGTTCGAGAGTCTCCGGGTCGCTGTTGATGGAATCACGAATGTTGCCCCAATGGATATCATCGAATTGACGTTCGGAGACTTGGGATTTACTCCTGAATTCACAGTGGTGATCTGTGACAAAGGAGACAATTTGGATGCTGCGTTGGTGTTCTGGACATTGGAGTATTATGGGCACAAAGATGCTAGAATTCTGAACGGAGGCTGGAGCAGATGGGTAGACAATGGAAACCCCGTGACAACGGAAGTTCCAACGTTTGATAAGACCATCTACAAGGGTAAGATCCAGCCTGAACTTTTGGCGACCGCACAGTACATTCTTGAAAACCTACAAAATCGGAAAGTCGTTCTTGTCGATGCCAGGTCTCCGTCCGAATACGAGGGTACTGATGTGAGAGCTAAGAGAGGAGGTCACATTCCGGGAGCTGTGAATATTGAATGGAGAAGAAACCTCAATCCGGATGGCACATTCAAGTCAGCCAGTGAACTATCCAAAATGTATGATCAGCTGGGAGTGACCAAGGATAAGGAAGTTGTCACGTACTGTCAGACGGGACACAGAGCTGCCAATACATATTTCACTTTGCGTCTATTGGGCTACACCACAAGAATGTATGATGGATCGT
>CAYGZB010000115.1:0-2904 GCA_964354325.1 uncultured Candidatus Bathyarchaeia archaeon
GAGATTGGAATTAAGTGAAACCTTGCCTTCAATGCCATGCACAACAGTGTACAAGTTACCCTGCTGCTCGAGATTGACCTCGACATTTTCTCCAACATGAAAAACTGGCTGGTCTGACTGCAGAAGGATTAAGCCACCAGAGGCTCCTCCAATGTATCTTACAACAATCGTTTTTCCAGCCAGAGACTGTGATCCGCTCTTGACTTCCATAACATACAATGATACAAATGACGTAATTGTTCCTGCTTCCAGTCTTGAGTCTATTCTCTCAACCTGTCCATCTACTGTGAAGGATGAAGTAGTGTCAGTTCCAGTTGCCGCCTGAGCAGACACCACGAGAAAGTGCGCCGAGACTAGGATTGCCAATAGAGCCAGTGGTCTGCCAAGTATCTGCCTCTTCAAGAATAACCCCTATTCAATCTTAATCTGAGTCGCACCTTGAAATGACGCGTCCAGAAGATGCACCCGTATGGTATAGTCGCCCTGAGGTACTTGGTTGCCCTTCACATCTCTCTGATCCCAGACAAACGTACCGACAAAGGCTTGTGATGATGCTTCAACGGAAACCGGTTCGGAACTTGAATGCGACTCCGTGACTATGAGTACAACACCCTGTGAACCTGATATCTCCAGAGTGTACCCCAATGATGCAACTGATATGTTTCCCGGCTTATCATTGACCAACGAGAAAGCAATATTCACTTCTTGTCCTGTTGGATACGAACTCTTGTCAGTCCTGAGTTCCACATATGCTACGTCACGTGACTCCATGTAGGGTCCCATGTTGAACACAACTAGCGCAACTGCTATCATGATGATGGCGATGACTGATGGAATTATCAAACGGTTGTCCAACAAGACCAACTGACAATTAACATGGATACATCTATGTTAAGGTTATTTGAGCTTTTTATGGGAATTATGGACCTTCAAGAAGGGATGCTTTCATCATGAGATTGAGAATGTATGTGAAGCCTCTGAGCAGGGAGGCAAAGCTTGTCCCGGAGCCTAATGGTACATTGACGCTTCACGTTGTCTCTCCTCCTGAAAAGGGAAAAGCCAATCGGGAAATCACTAGGTGGATTTCAAAAAGGCTTGGCATACCATCGTCCCATGTCCGAATTGTGTCCGGAATTCACTCTAACATCAAGATCATTGACATTCTTGGAGTGGATGATGATGCTCTGGCACGGATCTTGGGTATCAACATGAAGAATTCGGAAACTGAGAAGACTAAGAGCGTACCATGACCAACATCATCTTGAATTTCTTCACCGCTCTTACCGCATGAGGCTCATTCGCGGGCATGATAATCACATCTCCCTGACTCAATTTGTGACTCTTTCCAGCAATCGTCACCTCTGCCTCCCCGTCAAGAACGTGCACCAGAGCATCGAAGGGAGCGGTGTGTTCGCTCAGACCCTGTCCCTCGTCAAATGCAAACAAAGTCACTGTCCCTGAACCTTTATCGATGATTGTTCGACTCACGACTGACGCCTTCTGGTAACTTACTAGATCAGTCACATTCGCCTTTTTTGCCGCTATATCCTTAGAAGCGTCGTCACTAACCATCATGTGTGTGCCACAATCCTCCAAGTAATTCAAATTTCCATATTATTCAATTGTTCCGTTTGCTCTGTGTTGCTTTTGTAAGAGGCTACACGATGGTTACAATGTCTTTGTCTTGGATAACGTGATCCATTCCAACGCGTTGAGCATTGAACCTTACACTGGGTCCGGATACGAGTGCATACTTTGGCTCATTTCCGAATTTCTTACGAATCTTCGCGCACACGTCAGATATCGTGGATCCCGACGTCACTATGAGAGGGTCTTTAAGATCTGCAGTTCCATTCCGAGGTTTAAGATATATTCTCACGAAGTTTAGTCGGTCATAGATAGCTTCTTTCAATCTGTCGATGTTGACGTTTCTGTCGGCGGAAACGGGTATGAAGTCTTCACGTATCTGATTCTCTGCTTCATCCAAGTATTCCCGAGTTACTAGGTCTATTTTGTTTAGCACGACTATTGCGGGAACGTATCGGCGGTTTCCAGCAACGATGTCAATCAGTTCGTCGTCGCTTATGTCTTCTCTAATAACCACATTTCCCTGATTTATTCCGTAAACGTTCAGTATAGCTCGAATTGTTGGATCAGAAAGCCTCGTGAGTTTGCATGTTGACGTTATCCCAAGACCCCCCTGCGAAGTCTTCTTGATCGTGATGTCAGGAGGGCGGGCGTTGATCCTGATACCGATCTCGTGAAGTTCATTCTTCAGGACGCCGATTTGGCCGGCTTGAAAAACGTCGAGTACGAGCATTATCAGATCGGCATTTCGAGCTACTGATAGAACTCTCCTTCCTCTTCCTGTCCCGGTAGCCGCTCCAGCAATTATTCCCGGGAGGTCAATTATCTGAATCTTTGCTCCTTTGTGTTCAAGCAATCCTGGAATTGCACTCAGAGTTGTAAATGCGTATGGTGCCACTTTCGATTTTGCGTTTGTTAACCTGTTGAGAATTGTGGATTTCCCAACACTGGGCATACCGATCAGCGCTACAGTTGAGTCTCCACCTTTTCTTATCTCGAATCCTACGCCTCCCTTGCCTGACCGCTGCACCTTTTCTTGTTCTGCCTTCAGCTTCGCAAGTTTCGCTTTCAAAAGCCCGACATGATGCTCTGTGTGTTTGTGAATCTGAGTTCTCTTCATCTCCTCCTCGATTGCCCTGATCTTTTCAGGAACCCCCAAGACCATCTGCTCCATTCAAGTGGAAAATAGTCTCTTCATTTTCGATTTTCTAAACACAAGAGTTCTGTGAGAGTAGGAAATCAACCTATTGGAGAGACAATAGCTAATATCCTCCATAACGTCTACCACATGAGACAGATTTGTCTTCTTGAAAATGG
>CAYGZB010000116.1:0-2802 GCA_964354325.1 uncultured Candidatus Bathyarchaeia archaeon
TCTAATGCCATATGTATTCATCTTTCTTGGAGCTGCTCTCACCATACGATGATAAAGGCGAGATGAAACTGACGAAGATTGATACTATGAGAAGAATTATCAAGACTCTGAGAAAGATAACCATAGTCGTAGCCGTGTTAGTCATAAGCGTCTGCATACTTTGGGCTATACAATTATTCTTCTTCTACTAGTCGACAGCCCAATATCATTGTCTTCAGCCAAAGCTCGCTACCACTCGTCTTCGGGCGATTCAGGTTCCGCAGTATCCTCGGATTCATCGTCTGGTTCTACGGGTTCTATGGGTTCTTCATCAATCATCTGATACAGCTGTCTTTCACTCGTGTTCAAAGTAGTCATTTGGAAGTATTTGTCCACATCTTGGACAGAATCTCCGCCCATAAGAGTCCATTTGCAGGTTCGGAAAGGCGCAACGAGGACAAGGCTCAGATCGAACCCTAGGCCGACTTACGTATCCTGAAGGAACCCCTGGATACACTGACATGAAACATCACACATCAAGTTTCACCTAGGTCTCTTGATTAAATCTTTCCCGAATAAGCCTAAAACAGCCTAAAAACAGGGAATACCTTTTGCACACACGAACCCAGGAATATTTGGCCTATCACCTTATGGGTATGTTAGGGGTAGCTAGGAAACTAGCTCTGCTTGAACTTCTATGTCAACGCTATTCTTCAGCGCCTGTGAAACAGGGCAATTGTTCTTCGCGTCTTCGGCATGCTTCAACAGGGTATTTCGGTCAATTCGTTGGGCTTTTACTCTTGTGGCCAAACGAATATGGGTGATTCCGAACCCCCCATTGACCTTATCTAACGTCACTTCTGCCGATGTTTCCAAACGCTCTGGTTCGTAACCCGCTTGAGCGAGAGCATGAGCAAGAGCCATAGAAAAACATCCGGCATGTGCTGCACCGATCAATTCTTCGGGGTTGGTGCCTTTCCCTTGTTCGAAACGTGATGCATACGAATATTGTCCCTCGAATGCACCACTACCCAACTTCATAATTCCTCTACCATGGACTAGATCTTTTTCCCAAACAGCACTAGCACTGCTTCTGCGCATAATCATCTTCCTCTTTTCTGATACTACAGAGAATGGACGGCAACAATAGAATGTTCCGTTTTTGCTTTTTGGATCCAGTCGAACCCTTCTGTAAGTAACAAAAACAGACGACTTATCGTACTCGTTGAATTTCTTGATAATCTACTATTCGGCTTCGAGGCAGACGAGGGTAGGATCCTCAAGATAGCGGATGATAGTATTCGTGAACCGAGCTGCCATAACACCATCTATGACTCTGTGATCGAAAGAGAGTGAAAGTGGCATTACCTTTCTGATAACCACCTGCTCATCTCTTACGACCGGCTTATCGTAGATTCGACCCATAGCCAATATTGCAGTCTCTGGATAGTTGATTATCGGAGTTGCGTGAGTACCTCCAATAAATCCTATGTTCGTAATCGTAAAGGTTCCACCCTTCAAATCAGCCAAATCAATCTCCCTGGACCTTGCTCTTTCCGCTAGAGTCTGAATCTCTTGCGCCAGACTCAGTAGACTCTTCTGGTCTGCACCTTTGATGACCGGAACAATTAGTCCATCTTCCGTATCGACAGCCACACCTATGTTGTAATACTTCTTCAGCGTGATTTCTTCAATTTCTTGGCCAACTGATGAATTCAGATACGGATACTGTTTCAGAGCTGCAACGACAGCTCTCACCACGAAGGGCAAGTATGTTAGGTGAACACTCTTCTTCTGTGCTGCATCTTTTAGTCGTTCTCTCATCTTGACTAGTTCAGTAACGTCTGCTTCATCCATCTGAGTGACATGTGGCGCTGCCTTCACTGATTCAATCATTCTCTTGGCTGTGCTTTTCCTGATCCCCTTCATCGGTACTGTTTCATAGTACCCATACAGATCATACTTCTTCACTTTTCTGATGATTCCTGATACCTGACCTTTCTGTTCTGCATATTTTCGCACGTCTTCCTCAGTGATTCTACCATCGAGTCCAGTTCCTGTAATCTGTGATATGTCGGTTGCCAAATCTTTTGCCAGTCTTCTAGTGGCAGGTGTCGCTAGCACGCTTGGTTCTGTCACTGTGACCGGAGCCTCCTCCAAGACACCAACGACTGAAGTTGTGGGGACGGTTGCTCTTGGCTCAGGTATTTCGGCGCCTTCTCCCGATTCACCGATTGTGACCAGAGTCTCTCCAACTTTTACAGTGTCGCCCTCCTTGTGGTAGATCTTCAGTATGGTTCCGGCCTTCGGCGATGGGATCTCAACAATGGCTTTGTCAGTTTCTATCTTCGCGATGGTTTGGTGTTCACTGACTTTCTCCCCCTCTTTTACTTCCCATTTTACGATTTCCCCTTCCGTAATGCCTTCGCCAACGTCGGGAAACTTGAAGTCAAATGCCATTTGTTACCCTCTAGAAATCCGCAACTCTCTCTATTGCTCTAGTAACTCTATTCACGCTGGGCAAATAATAGTTCTCCAGTTTAAACAATGGAAATGGTACGTCAAACCCTGTCACTCTCTCTACTGGAGCCTCCAAACTCAAGAACACCTTCTCATTGATAGATGCTGCAATCTCTGCGCCTAGACCACATGTCTTGGGCGCTTCGTGTACTACTACAACCCTTCCAGTTTTCTTGACTGATCTCATGACTGTCTCCTCATCCAACGGCGTTAGGGTTCTAAGATCAATGACCTCTGTGTCTATCTTCTCCTGAAGACTCTCGGTTGCCTCCATCACAGGCCGCATCATGGAGCCCCAAGAGA
>CAYGZB010000117.1:0-2763 GCA_964354325.1 uncultured Candidatus Bathyarchaeia archaeon
GGAACTAAACGACATGATCAGGAAATACTGCATCAAGAAAGGAAAGGCCTTCGCAGACTTATTCAAGGCAACAGCCCATCCTACAACCAAGCGCCTGCTTGAAGGGTACAGCAGTGACGGTCTTCATTTGAGCACGGACGGATACCGTAAGATGGCTGACACAATTTTCGACGAAGCTCTAAGAGACATCTTGGACGGGTTCGTTTCCGAGTCTACCTAGCGTTTGACTGAAAGGTTGATCAGGTCGACTTGTAGGGTCCCTTTCCTCCTGTGATTCTGTCAAATTTCTTTCTCAGAAGGGTCTTTTCCTCAGCCAGACGTCTTGTAGCTTCTTCGAGTTTCTCGATCTCTAATGCGTTGTCGTCCTTCGACATAGCATGCAACGCCTTAAGTTGCCTTCTCATTTGGCTACGTATACTCTTCAGTTGTCTGAAGATTCTGGTTGTCTCATCCAACTAAGATTTCCTTTGTATCTGATGACCTGATCTTACATGAGCGGTCTATTCACATCGATGGATGAAGTTTCTTCAGTTCTCTCTCGAATAGTTGAAGGGTTTCAGAATCATACAGACAGTAGACTATTCTCTTGAGGTTGGTTTTTCCTTTCAAGTAGTCTATCGTGGTTGAGAGCATGATTTCTGCGCATCTATCTTTTGGGAACCCGAATATTCCAGCACTTATTGCTGGAAGAGATATGCTCTGGAGAGAGTGAGTATCGGCAAGTTTGAGACTGTTTAAAGTCGCGTTTCTCAATTTCGTATCTTCATCTCCTTCGCCATACCTAGGGCCAACGGCATGGATCACGTGCTTTGCCTTCAGTTTTCCGCCCGTGGTCATCACAGCACCTCCGACGAACGTTCCACCTATTGTGTTACACTCTTCTTGGATCTCCGGTCCACCTTTTCTTCTAATGGCTCCAGCCACTCCTCCCCCCATCTGGAGAGCAGCATTCGCAGCATTCACAATTGCATCGGTTTGCATCTCCGTAATGTCGCCTTGAACAAGTTCGAGGATGGATTCTCCTATTTTCAAGTTCAAATGGTATCATTCCCTCAATTGTTCAGGAAACTTGTGTCATAAATGTCCTATGGTGCGCTCCACACTCATGAGTTGTTTCTGATGAGGAATCCCACAATCGCCCTACCAGCTATTTTGCGTCCAGCTACAGTTCATGTTTTGTCGCCGTTCCGATGGTATTCATGGGAACCGTTCGTCAGATCAAACTCTGCATTTTGGGGTATCTAAGATCGGTCAAAATGGTGGCTTATCCAGAATTGTCAATTTCGAAATCCCTTTTCATCTGATTTGCGCAAGAACACTTCTATAGGTCTTTCATGCTGAGTCGCGATGTAGACAATGGTCGAGGTGGATCTCTGACGGACCAATCCCTGATCAGTCTACTCTTGGCACAGATTGGGGTGGGAGGAGTAGGGGGTTTTGCACTGGGTCTGGTCCTTAGGCGAATTACATCACTTGTAGTCGGGGCGATCTCGTTCCTACTTATCATGGTTCTCGTGTTGCTTGGTGGCCTTACAAAAATCGGGATTAGAGTAGTCAGTCCTGAAACCACCGAGAAATTTATCGCGGGTGTCATGCAAACGGCAATGCACAGCTTGGTGTCTGCGAGCGCCGCAGCTCTGCCTTTTGGGGGGAGCTTCTCGCTAGGTCTTTGTGCTGGGTTACTTATGGGCAGACCTCAGTCTTGGATGTAGGACTGGCCACATTTTTGCACTTTTCTCATCTGGAGAGGGATAGACCAACCACGTTTGTTCAGATAATCAGCCTTTAAAGCATACTAAGATATTATGACATGTCAGGGTTCTATTTACAAATCCGACCTCGGAGACATGACAGTTTGGCAAAGACGTTCATAAACATAGAGAACGTCGTTGCTACAGCTGCAATTAAACAAGAGGTAGATCTTGGCTCTGTCGTCAAGGCGTTTCCAGAGGTGCAATATCGACCGGAAGTGTTTCCCGGCCTTGTTTACAGGTTGAAGCAACCCAAGACAGCGACGCTCATCTTCAGCTCTGGAAAAATGGTGTGTACAGGAGCCAAGTCTGAACGACAAGCGAAGAAGACCGTGATGAAAGTTGTGGAGAACCTGAAGAAGAATGGAATCATCACTGTCGCTAAACCTGAGATTCAGATACAGAACATTGTCGCCTCAGCAGGATTAGATGGAACCATAGACATCGAAAAGGCAACATACTCGCTGAAGAGAACCATGTATGAGCCTGAACAGTTTCCAGGCTTGATCTACCGCATGGAAGAACCGAAAGTTGTAATTCTAATCTTCAGAAGTGGAAAGCTTGTAATTACAGGAGCAAAAAAGGAAGAAGAGATCAATCGCGCCGCAGCCACACTTCAGAAAACGCTCGAAGAGAAAAAACTCATCCACTACGAGCAAGAAATGCAGTAAGTCATAGACAACCATGAATCAACAAGAGCAACCTACTGAAGAATAGGTGCAGCGCTTAGGTGGATCTAAATTTCTCCAAGGCTTTGATTCGTTTTAGTTCCGGCTTGAATGGTTGAACCCTAAGCTTCTCCCCTCGTTTCTGTATTCGGGAGATTCTTCTCAACCTCTCCGAATATCCTGCGAGAAGATAAGAGGTATCCTTGATTCTAGATTCTAATCTATTCGTGAGAGCTGACAGTTCCCGATAATCCTCCATTAGACCTTCCTTTTTCAGGAGAACTTGTTCTCTGCGCATAGCTCTGAGATACCGTTTTTCCTCACCGATTATTCTCTTGAGCTCA
>CAYGZB010000118.1:0-2577 GCA_964354325.1 uncultured Candidatus Bathyarchaeia archaeon
CGGGCATATTGGTGATTGTCATCAGGTGATCGAAGACTATCCCGAAGTTCTTCCTGAGTTCTTCATGATAGTCTGCCTCAAGCTCAGCTTGGGGAGCAGGTAGAAAGTCCTTCTCAGGGTTGAAGACGAGATCGAGAACATGACGTGGGTTATTTCCAAAGCCCGCGGCGTTTAAGCGCCTCAAGGCCTCCAGACTCTTCTCGAAGACTCCTTCACCTCTCACGTTTTCAACCTCGGTCTTAAGGTAGCAGGGCAGTGAAGCCACCAGCTTGACGCCTGAGTCCTTGTAGAAGTCAATCATATTCTCTCTGCCTTGCTGGAGGAGAACCGTTAGGTTGGTTCTGACTTGGACGTTCAAACTTTCCTTCCTTAGGGCGGTTACGAAGTGCCGAAGGTCTGGGTTTAGCTCGGGAGCTCCGCCAGTGATGTCCACGAGTTTAGGTTTAGCTTTGCGAGCCAAATCGATTATGAGTTCCATCGTATTCCAAACCATCATCTCTTTCCTATCAGGGCCTGCTTGGACGTGGCAGTGGGTACATTCTTGGTTGCAGCGAAGACCTATGTTGACTTGAACTGTCTCCAGATCAGTGGCATGTAGGAAATTCCCTGCGACCATCTTGACTCTCTTCTCAAAATCGTTCATCTTTTTTTCACCTTCCAGATTACAGTTGGAGGCCTCTTGAATATTTCGGCAGCGCAACTGGGTTATTTACACCACAATGCTAAGTCGATCTCAATGTATCAGTAGTCTCAACAGCTGTCAGATTCAGGACTACTTCGGCAATATCGCTTCCATACTCAGTTATTCGTCTAAGACTTTCGAGAATAAGTCTGAGGCTTGAAACATCATCGGAAGTCAAGTGACTCTTAGAGATCTCGTTAATGGCTTCAGCTTCGAGGGATTCGATTTTTCGAGCCTTTGAGAGGACAGCGTCTGCCATCTGATAATCTCTTGTGTATAGAGATTTCATCGCACTGTCAAACGTCACTGATGCAAAGTCGCTCATCTTCTGAATTCTTTCTAGCAGTGGTTTGTTGATTTGTCCTTTTACTTGGTGTTTCGCAATCAGTACTGCATGATCAGCCGCCCGTTCTACGCTCTTGACGACAAGACGGTATCCTAAACAATCAACTGGTGACTTCAACCCTAGATTCTGGGTTATTTGTGGGTCTCTCATTGCAGTTTTCAACTGACGCACTATGTAGAAACTGAATCTGTCAACTTCATTGTCCATTTTTACGACTTCTTCGGCCAGGTCTCTATTCTGTTCTTTTAGCGATCGAATGGCATCTTTGTGCATCCAATCTGCCATCGCGCTCATCCTTTTCAAAGCGTTTTCTACGGTGAGTTGTGGGTAACTCAGCAATACCTGAAGAATGATTTCTTTGGCTGATTCTGTGACTATCTCTGTACCCATGAGTTTCTTTCTGACGAATTCGCGAATAGTATCCCGTTGGACGGGCAAGAACGGCGGGTCTTCCAACATGATCTTGATCGTGTTATAACCCACAAGGTATAGTGACACGAGCCTTCTCAGGATGGATTGAGTGTCCATGTCATGTCGAAGATGGAATTCCAATTCACGGGGTTCTCCTTTTCTTTCAAGCTCCCCAGGTATCAGAGTTAGAGAGCCGTCTGAGTTCCTCAAGACAGCAACTCGTTCACCTTTGGATAGGCGCATATCAGAAACCCATCTTTTGGGAAGCGAGATTATGTAAGATCCGCGACCTGTGGTCTGAATCCTTCTATAATCACTAATTGCTCTGTCTTCCATCATCTTATCCTCAACTCAAGAGTCAACGAACTAATCATGTCAATGCTCCTTCAAATATCATGTATCTATATAGATGTCATTCTCGAATATATTCTATGTCGATCTAGCATATATATCACTATACCAGTCTCACGTACTTGGCGACATGAATTGAGTGCCAAACAGAACATGAACAAAATGTTGGCCATGATCCTCGTGGTAGTGGTAGTTCTTGGCGCGGCAGGGGTCTACTATTACGCTTTGAGGCCCTCCTCTGAACAAACCACGACCACAACAACTTCCAAATTGGCGGGCAAGATAAGTGAGAAAGGTTCCGATACGCTTCTTTTGCTCGCTCAAAGATGGGCAGAAGATTTCATGAACAAACCCGAATACTCCGAGGTTCAAATCTCAGTCAGCGGAGGAGGTTCGGGAACAGGCATAGCGGCACTGATAAACGGTCAGACAGACATGGCCGACGCTTCAAGAGAGATGACGCAATCAGAAATAGACCAAGCAAAAGCAAAAGGAGTCAACCCAGTCGAATGGAAAGTTGCGATGGACGGCATCACCATAATTGTCAATCCAGACAATCCAGTGTCAGAGCTGACACTACAGCAACTTGCAACCATATATGAAGGCAACGTGACCAATTGGAAAGACCTTGGAGGAAACGACGGACAAATCATAACCTACGGCAGACAATCCAACAGTGGAACCTATGTCTACTTCAAAGAACACGTCCTCAAAAACAAAGACTATCGAAACGACGTACAAGCACTAAATGGAAACGCGGATATTGCTGAAGCAGTCGGCAGAGACA
>CAYGZB010000119.1:0-2564 GCA_964354325.1 uncultured Candidatus Bathyarchaeia archaeon
CGAGCGCAGCCTTGATCATCATAACCCTTTCGCCAGCAGTGAACGGATCGGAAACAGTGTGACTATACTGAGCACTTCCAATCACCACTACCATCTGCTCCACCTTCTTCATAGCGTACTTTGCAGCTTCAAGGTGACCAAGATGAAAAGGCTGGAAACGTCCAACGAACAGCCCACGAGAAACCGCGCCTCTCAAGTCCCATCACTCTACTTGACATTCAGGACACATGTTCTTGAGACTTTCTCAAATAAATTCGACGCAGAAATCTAGTTGAATCTGGGAGAAACAGCCTGATTCTTGGTGGAAAAACAAAAAAAGACATCTGAACGATCATCAGGTGCATGTATTGAAGGAGAAAGTAAATGACTATTGAGATCCCTGGTGACATGCTTGAAGGAGGCGGACAAATAGTTAGAACGAGCGTTGCTCTGTCAGCGCTTTTGGGGAAAAGCGTTCGTGTTACGAACGTTCGAGCCAAAAGGACTCCTCCGGGACTTAAGGCGCAACATGTGACCGGCGTGAGAGCCGTTGGCGCTCTTTCGAAGGCGGAACATAGAGGTCTTGAAATTGGTTCCACAGAGTTCACATTTGAACCAAAGGGTAGGATGGCTGGCCAGTTCAGGTTTGACGTTGGAACAGCCGGCAGTATTCCACTGGTGTTGCAGGCACTTTTGCCAGCCGCGGCGTTTTCTCCGGGCATGTTGGAAGTTGAGGTCACCGGGGGAACAGATGTCAATTGGAGTCCCACGATCGACTACCTGAGGTTTGTTCAGCTCCCCCTATTAGCTAGAATGGGTTACGAGGTTAAGTTGAAACTCCTTAGACGGGGGCATTATCCAAAAGGAGGAGGAAGAGCTGTTGTTTCAATCGACCCCCCAAGAAAGCTTCACGCGATTCAATTCACGAATCAGAATGATGTCTTGAAGATCCGTGGAATCAGTCATTGTGTCAAATTGCCGAAACATGTGGCTGAACGACAGGCAAGAGCCGCCGAAGAAGTTCTCGAGAAAGCTGGTTATTCGGGCACTATAGACGTTGAATCGTATGAGGTTGGAAATGATCAACACTTGGGACCTGGAAGTGGCATTCTTCTTTATGCAATGACTGGTTCAGGCGCAATCGTTGGAGCCGATGCGGTTGGGGAGAGAGGAAAAACTGCTGAAAAGGTTGGGTCAGAAGCTGCCGAGAAACTTGTCTCAGAAATGAATGCTGGAACACCTGTTGATAGGCATATGGCTGACATGTTGATCCCCTACATGGCTGTTGCTGATGGATTGTCAAGAATTTCAACTTCACAGATTAGCCTGCACACGTTGACGAACATTCGGATAACGGAACTTGTGGCCGGAGTTCAGTTCAAGGTAAATGGAGAGTTGGGCAAACTGGGCGCCATTGAAGTCAACGGTATAGGTCTCACCTCATGAGTCTAAACGAGGTGCACGTTGTCTCTTCTGCCAAAGGATCTCTCCGGTCCTGATGTTCTGAACAGTGATTATTCTGTGGAAGGGTATCTGAATCTCATCATCAACCTCTGACAAGGAGAACCATGAATTTCCAATCTTTTTTATTGAAGTGAAGGGTATCTTTTTGGAGTCTGATGGAGCTCCTCGGTGAACGTATGTGACTAGATAGTCCTTTGGGTTCGCCTTGTTGTCCCACAGAATCTTGTTGAGGATGTTTTTTAGAGGATGCAACCCACATCGCTTGAGCATTCTAATCGTGCGACTGCACATCAGATTTAATAGGTCGATGCCTATTTAATGCGATGATCGATTCTGGAGTGTGCCAACTTATGAGTCAAGAAGTGTTCATGCCCGGAGCGACAACTCTAGGACTAGTCTGCAAAGATGCAGTAATTCTGGCATCCGAGAGAAGGGTATCCTACGGATACTTTGTAATGAGCAAATCCGGCAAGAAAGTGTTCAGGATCACCGATACAATTGGCGCGGCGTGTGCAGGGCTTGTGGCAGATATGCAGATTCTGATGCGTGAGGCAAGCGCCTACATTCGCATATACAACTACGAAACCAGAAGAGATGCCGGAGTCAAGTCAACCGCCAAGCTGATGGCCAGTCTACTGTTTCAGCGACGAATGTTCCCATACCTGACACAGACAATAGTGGGAGGAGTAGACAGTAGCGGACCAAGCTTGTACGTGCTCGACCCGTTAGGTTCCGTGCTAGATGACAAGTACGCTTCAGTTGGAACAGGATCCGAGATTGCCATTGGTGTCCTTGAATCAGAATACAAGGATGACATGAGCATCGAAGAAGCAAAGAAGGTTGTTGCAGACGCGTTCAAATCAGCGGTGGCCCGAGATGTTGGTAGTGGTGAAGGAGCAGACCTCCTCATCATGACGAAAGATGGCATAAAGGAAGAATCACTGAAATTCGCCTGATTCAATTCGATAGTCGACGGTCTTTTCTGACCTAGGTTAACTAAGTATATGTGTTTCCAATAGAAATTGGCATAGTGAACTTTTTGCAGAGTTGTGTCACAGCTGAACTTGCTGAAGTTCTAAGAAGGCAGAAGTATCAGACTGTTGGCAGACATTACGCTGCAA
>CAYGZB010000120.1:0-2295 GCA_964354325.1 uncultured Candidatus Bathyarchaeia archaeon
GCAAATGGTTCGTATGTTGCTGAGCATCGTCCCGCATGAGTAATTGATGTCGCCTCACACTTTGGACATTTTGAAGCTACTCCTACAACGTAGTTCCTGCAGCTCCTGCAGTAGGTGAAGTTGTTTGAAAATGCAAATGTCTGTATGTTCTCTGAAAGAAGATCAGCCGTGAGCTTGTGAACAGTCTTTGAATCGTGTTCCTTTGGTGTTAGATTTACTGGAAGGAAATGCCCGCCGGGTGCAAGAGCTTGAAACTTGCTCTCAACTCTAGCCCTTTCCTTCAGCGGTATCTTTGCGGTTAGAGGGAGCGTTGTGAGGTCTGTGTAGCAGGGATAAGTACGGGTACCTTCAACTATTGTCGTTGCTCTGCCATATTTTTCCACATCTAGTTCGGCAAGTCTGACAGCGGCGTCGTCGCCAGGCCTTTGCGCAACTTGCAGACGCATGTCCAGCTCCTCAGACAAAGACTTGGCTTCATGCACAATCCTCGAGACAATCTCTGAGGCAAACTTCATTGCTTTTTCATCTTTTTGAAGCTCGCTCTCCGTGTGATAAAATGCTGCTTCATTTAGTCCGACATAACTCACAGTGTACGCTGCATTGCCATGATTGAAATACGATGAGCTATCACACATGTTTGACAGAACAGGAAGAAGACCCTGTTTCATTCTTTCACCTATTCCAATTCGCTTTGACTTGAAAGCGTCAGCAGCTGTCTTGATTGTCTCGGAAAGCATCTCAAATATGATGTCATCATCTCTGTGAGCTTCATAAGCGATTCTTGGAAGGTTGAGAAATATGGTACCAAGATTTCCGGTCCTGAGGCAATCTGTTTGCCAATCTCGCTTCCAATCATCGTTAAGCCTAAGACCAGTCGACGTACAGGTCATTTTGGTGTTTTCGTCGATGATTGTGAAGTTGGGGATCCCGTACTTTCCGGCCAAGTTGTAGATGCTAAGGAGAGGTTCTAGATCCGATTCTTGTAGGGTTTTGCCCCTTATCTTGAAGACAAAACCAGGGTTGAGCAGGGGTGTGCGAGACGCAACGTTACTGATGGCCTCAACCATGGCCTCCGCTACGGTCTTCGCCTGGTTGGCATATTCCCCGTAGGTTCCTGCTGACTTTCCGTCGAGTCCAACCGCGTCGATCTTCTCGAAGAAGCTTGGTAGCGCCAGTTCGATTCCGAATGAAACTGGTCGCCTTGAGACGTTATATCCCATCCATCGATTCAATCTCTCAAAGAAAACGGTGAACACTTCGGACATTCTGTCTTTCTTAACGCCCTGCGCAAGTGGAGCAAGGAATATGTTCAACATGTCAAATGACTGTTCACTTGACACTTCAGCAGCACAAATGTCACACACCTTACCAACTATGGCTAGGCCCGACTGGAGGCTATCGGGTGGGCTTGAGATAGCTGATCCTTTCCTGAAGAAAGGACGAAGATCGTGTTGGATCTCTTCAGGTTTCATAACCCAGTCGTCTAGGAACCCAATATGAAATTGACCTGAGAGATGTGCATCCGCTACATCTCTTGAAATCCCATTCAAGAGCACGTATTCTTCAAGCACAGAGGACCCGGCCGATTCTTTTACTGAGTTGACATCCAGTAATCTGTCGCTTGAATCGTTCACCAGTTGAGTTACGTCATAAACGGGCATACCAAGCCGTGTGAGTTTGTGCCTGTAGTCTTCGAGTTTTCTTTCTACCAAAATCGAGTTGATTAGTTCTCGTATCAGCGGCGCTGTCAGATACTTGGTTTTGAACTTCAGAAGACGTTCCTCAACCTCAGCTGCCAGTTCTTGGGCGAGTTCAATCGGGACACCAGCTTCACGGACAAGAGAATTCGTAATCTTGTCTCGGTCGAATTCCTCAATCGAGAAACGTGACGTTCTAACAAGCAACTTCCCTTTCTTGATCGCCACGTATTCCTCCACATCTCGACTAAATCCAACAATCATCTTGCCAAGATCGGTGATCGAATACTTCTTCGTCTCTTTGTCTATCTCAACAAGGCCCGCCTCCACAAGACTCTTCAAATGATAAACAAATTTGCCAGCATCCCTTATCGGGTCCATTTTGATCGAGGACATTATCTCCGTGTATGCAAATGGTCCCTTCGAAGTAAGAAGTTTCAATATCTGCATGCGAACGGGCGCTGAGGCGGCGTCGAACACCTCTGCGCTTATCCTACTAATTGAATGCAAAGAGATTGCCCCTACAGTACGCGCAATCTATTGTGGAGTTCACTCTAAAAAATTGTATAGATTCCTTCAGTATGGCTCAGGTTCTTCT
>CAYGZB010000121.1:0-2265 GCA_964354325.1 uncultured Candidatus Bathyarchaeia archaeon
GTCACTTTCTGGTTTGGAATCTTCGGATGGATGGCCATCTTGATGCTGTTCGTTTTCAGGATGTACGGCAGAACTCGAGAGAAAGCTTAATGCCATCTCCAGATGTTTTCGAGCAGGTATTGAAGATCAAATCCTCAACTCAACATCGGGAGAATCTTCTGCACACTTCGACAAATTGGTGAAACATTTGGCAACCGAGACTAAGGAACCTGAAAAACAAATGGAATCGATACCAGACGAGATGCCGAAGACCTACGATGCTCATACACAAGAGAAGCGCTGGCAGGCTACCTGGGATAAGCTACAGACTTACAGGTACGACCCAGCCGACACGACTCGTCCGGCGTACAGCATCGACACGCCACCACCGTATCCCAGCGGAGATTTTCACATGGGAAACGCCCTCAACTGGTGCTACTTCGACTTCGTAGCCCGATACAAGAGATTGAGAGGATACAACGTTCACTTTCCTCAAGGATGGGACTGTCACGGGCTGCCAACTGAAGTGCGAGCTGAAACAACCTACAAGATAAGAAAGAGAGATCTGGGCGCTGCGGAATTCAGAGATCTCTGCAAACGCCTGACCCTACAATACATAGATCAAATGAAATCAGCAATGAAAGCTATCGGTTACTCAATCGACTGGTCGCTCGAGTACAGAACCATGGATCCCAGTTACTATCGTCTCACGCAACTCTCATTTGTCGAACTGTACGCGATAAACAAACTCTATCGTGGCGTACACCCCGTCAACTGGTGTCCGCGCTGCGAGACAGCCATAGCTGAAGCCGAAGTTGAATACGCCGAAAAAGAAGGTAACCTCGTCTACATCAAGCTTCAAGTCGAAGGAGGACACCTGCTAATTGCCACTTCGCGGGCTGAACTTCTTCCAGCGTGTGTCGGCGTAGCCGTGCACCCAGATGATGATCGATACAAGAAGTATGTAGGAAAATGGATAGAGATTCCACTTTTCCAACGAAGAGTCAATATCATCGCGGATGATGGTGTGGACCAGAATTTTGGAACTGGCGTTGTGATGATATGCACATTTGGAGACAAGACCGACGTTCGATGGCAGAACAAGCATAACCTCCCAATCATAAACGCGTTCACCGAGAACGGCCTGATGACTGAAGAAACTGGAAAATTCAAGGGGATGACGATAGCAGAGTGCAAATCCAGTATAACTTCTGATCTAAGAGAAGAAGGTCTTGTCGAGAAATCTGAGAGCATTAAGCAGAACACGGGTACTTGCTGGCGTTGTCATACTCCTGTGGAGATTCTGAGCCGAAGACAATGGTTCATGAAGACTCGTGAAATGACCGATGATGTACTCAAGTGGACGGAGAAGGTATCTTGGGTTCCACAATTCTCGAAGAAACGCATGATCGACTGGGCCACATCACTAGACTGGGACTGGGTAATCTCAAGACAGAGAATATTCGGCACGCCAATCCCCGCATGGACATGCAGGAAATGCGGAGAGACCGTAGTCGCAAGACGAGACTGGCTGCCTGTAGATCCCAAATCAGAGAAACCCAAGGACTGCAAATGTCCAAAGTGTGGTTCAACTGAATTAGAGGGCGAGAATGACGTCATGGATACTTGGATGGACTCTTCCATAACATGTGCAGTCCACGCTGGATGGCCCGACAGCATCTCTTTCGACAGACTCTTCCCAGCAGACCTACAGCCCAACGGCCTCGACATAATCCGAACATGGGACTACTATCTCATGGTCAAACATCTTGCATTGTTCAAGAAAGCACCCTACAAGACCGTCCTCGTCAACGGTATGGTCAGGGGAACCGACGGCAGAATGATGCACAAATCATATGGAAACTATGTCGACGCAAACGACGTAATGAAGAAGTACGGGGCCGACGCATTACGCCAATGGGCTGCAGCTGGAGGCGTAACTGGATATGACTTACCATTCCGGTGGAGCGACATCGATTACGGGCGCAAGTTTCTAACAAAACTTTGGAACGCCTCTCGTCTCACAATAATGAGTTTAGAGAACTATGACCCCAAGGCAGATTACGAGTTACAGGGTATCGATCTCTGGATTCTTGACAAACTTGAAGACCTGACCCTGAAAGTCACAGACGCATTCGAGAACTTCGAGTTCAGCGTTGCCCTTGAAGCAGTCAGGAACTTCACATGGCATCTTTTCTGCGACCAATACTTGGAAGCAGTCAAGCACAGGCTGTACTCACTTGAACCCAAAGACGAAAAGAGCAGAAGAGCGGCTCAAAAAACCCT
>CAYGZB010000122.1:0-2188 GCA_964354325.1 uncultured Candidatus Bathyarchaeia archaeon
ATCTGTTTCAGAAGCCCTCAGGAATATCTCCCAGAAAGAATACGATGTAATATTGACGCCTGGCCTAATCTACGGTGACGTCTCACTCATTGAAGAGACAACAGGAGTACCAACCTTCAAAGGACCGAGGTACGCCGCAGATCTTCCTACCGTGCTTGATCTCTATGGTCAAGTTGAACTTTCAAAAGTTGTTCCGGCATGCGAACTCCTTGCCGACGAACTGAGAAAAAGAGCATTGGATGAGGTATCGTTGCCGGAGAAGAACCGTAGTCTGCTGCTAAGCAGGCCCGGAAACCTTTCAATAGGTTCTTTGACCGTTGGAATCGACTTTCCGATGCGCACGTTAGCAGAGATAGTCGATGCTCCGCTTCTTTCAAATCAGCAAATAACCGATAGAGCGCAGTACTACATTGACTCAGGAGCCGACATTATCGACATTGGGATGATTGTCGGAGGCGGAAGAGAGAATGACGCAGATCGAGCCGTGAGAGCGGTGAAGGCGACTTTTCAAGTTCCGGTGAGTATCGATACAATTGATCCCATCGAGGCCAAGGCAGCCGTCGGTTCTGGCGCCGACATGATATTGAGTGTCGATGCCGGCAATGTTCAAGAGATGTCTACATTCGCTCGTGATGTCCCCGTGGTCGTGATCCCGACAAACCATAAAGAAGGTCAATTCCCAAAGAACGCGAAAGAACGCGTAGAGATGATGAAACGTAACATGCTCGTTGCAAGACGTTCTGGTTTCACTCATATCTTGGCAGATCTCATATTGGATCCCATAGGTTCACCGGGCTTTGTCGAGTCTATTGTAAGCTTTCATGAATTCCGCAAAATAGAACCGGAATTGCCATTGTTTTGTGGGATTGGAAATGTGGTAGAACTTCTGGACGCAGACACTATGGGCGTGAATGCGCTGGCAGCTGGAGTAGCTTCTGAACTTGGAATAAGCCTCCTGTTGACAACGGAGGTCAGCGACAAATGTAGGGGATGCGTAAAGGAGCTTGCTACAGCGACTAAGATGATGTTCCTGTCTAAGAAGAGGGGATCTGTTCCCACGGATTTGGGGGTCGACCTTCTCTCTCTGAAGGATGGACGGTTTCTGGAAGAAGCCTATGACTCAGCCTGTGAGATGGGGGTGAATGAGCTTCAAACCTGTCCAGTGCATCAGGTTTCCATGGATCCGAAAGGTTGTTTCAAAATAATGATAGATCGTAAGGTCGGAAAGATAGTGGCAATCCACTATCCCATGCATACTAGGGATAGACCAGACTTCTTCGTGAAGGGAGAGACCGCTCAAGAAATCTACAGGACTCTGATAGCGTCGAACCTAATCGAAAATCTCAATCATTCAGCGTACGTTGGGTACGAGCTGGGTAGGGCTGAGATAGCTCTAAGAACTGGAAAGAGCTACGTTCAAGATTCCACACTTTTCAGTTGATCGATCTTAGGTGTATGTGATTCTAGGTTTCGTGCTCCTACATATGCCTGTGAGGTACTCCAGGGTAAGAACTGGATCGCTCACAGTCTCCTCGTGGCCACAGTTGTCACAGATAATCTTGATCAACACGGGAGTGGCAGCCTCTTCCTCGTATTTCAGGAGTGCATACTGCCCTGGTTCAGCGACGGTGATGTGTTCGGTCTTTCCTACTTCGAATTGACCTTGCTTGAGGAAATCGATGAACCTCTTTCCAGCTTTCCCGCATTTACTGCATTTGGTCTTTCTGCACAGTCGAGGATTGTCGTCCAGAGAACCCTTCTTGACTTCCTTCAGAACCTCCTCCATTGAGAAATCCTCTTGTAAGCCATCTTCGTTCTGTTTCTACATTCCGAAATATGTTGCTTCACGTTCTATCACTGATGTTTCATATTACCTTTTGCGGCTTTGACCAGTAACATAATTCTCAGAGTCACCAGTGCTAGATGGTTCTTTTTGGACGTTTGTCAGAATTCATTAGTCGTAGTAAACCACTTTTCTTAAGTGAAATCATCAGTGGAACGCCGACAAGTGTGCAAGCCACAACTGCATACGCAGCTTCGAGGGGTGTGGTAAGCGCACCTGCGATAAAGATCTCTGGAAGAAGATCTGTCGGGATGGGATAGGCCTGATACAAGCCCAACACGGTCAGCATAAATACTCTGATTAGCACGTCCAACTCGACCGACACGAAGGTTACTAGCGCTAGTG
>CAYGZB010000123.1:0-2181 GCA_964354325.1 uncultured Candidatus Bathyarchaeia archaeon
CGATATGAGATAGGTCAACTGGCCTATCAGAACGAGGCAGGCATATTCAACCCTAGATACTTCACACCCGGCACCTACGATGTATCGTACACATTCATTCTTCATCCACCGATAGAATATGATGAATCTCTGTGCCACCTAAACATCAAACTAGCTTCGGAACACATGGCATATGGAACCGTGACAATATTCATCGAAGGAGCCGATCAGATCGAGGCAGTCTACGTTCATCCACCCACGCTAACGAAGGAACAGAACGGGAACCAGATAGTGATCAAGGGAAAATCCGGTAAGAACGAGCTTCTCGAAATAGAGCTGCTCCTCAAGAAGGATGCCATATCAAAAATCGACGGATTTCCAGCATATGTTGAGGATGTCAAGGGAAAGACCAGAAACGCGAATATGTTCTATTCGATACCATTTCACGTAGCCTACTACTTGAGATACGTTGCTGGAGCCATGGTATTCCTTCTGCCAACGGCGTTCCTTTACATGTATTCAAAGCATGGAAAAGAGAAGCAGTATGAGGTTCCGAAATACCTGAGTTTCACCCCTTCAAAGAGAAAACCATGGCTGGTCAACCTGGTCTTTTGTGGCGATGTCGGCAAATTCGATCAGAACGGATTCTATGCAACTCTACTAGATCTTCAAAGAAGAGGCAAGATAAAGAGCAACGTGAAAGACCCGACCAAAGGCGAAAGAAGTGGAATTACAATTCAAGTGCTAGATCCCACAGCGGGAGATGATGACTACGAGAAGAAGGTCATCGGATTCCTAGCCAGAAGCAGTCAAGAAGGCGTATTTGACACTGACACTGTGAAGGACCTGCTCGAACGCACAAAGGATCTAACCTTTGTTCCAACACAGTTGACAATGATAAAGAATGGATTGAATTCGCTCACATCCTACGCAAATCAAAGAATCACTTCAACTTTTGCCTTCAGCGGAAGATCGAGAATCGTTAAGCTTATGCTATTTCCAGGAGCATTGTTGTTCTTCGGCATCGTCATGATGGTAGTCTTCTCTGCTGCGGTTAGTATGCTAGTCATCCCTGCGGTTCTTGGATTTGTAGGAATTATCCAGGTGATTGCGGCGCTGATCCTACCGTCCACGTTGTTTGGTCGATGGGAAGAGGATCATTACAAGGAGAAACTGGAATGGGATGCTTTCAGGAATATGCTTTCAGATCTAGCTCAAATAAGGAAGTATGCTCCTCAAGATCTGTCAATGTGGGGTGAATGGTTGGTCTACGGAACGACCCTCGGAGTCGGCGACAAGGTAGCTGAAGCCATGAGACAATTCCAAGTGAACATACCCGACGGATACAACTTGACCATGCTACCCCTCATCATGCGTCCCGTGGTATCCACTCCAATAGCGACAAAGGCATCGTCTGGAGCTCATGGCGGCTCTGGAGGTGGAGGTTTCGGAGGGGGCGGAGGGTTTGGAGGAGGAGGAGGCGGAGCTCGTTGAATGTTCCCAGCCACCACGACGGTGTTCGAAAAGTTATGTGGAGTGCTCACCCAGAGGTTAGGGAAGGATTAAAAGAGAAGTATTGACCAATCGATAGATGATCAACGTTGGATTTGACAATTCTCGTCGTTGGAATCATTGCAGTCATTGTTGTGTTGGGAATCATTGGCTACGTAGTATCAATCTATAACAAGTTTTACAGTCTGAAGAACTCGGCTGAAGCCACCATTGGACAAATCAGGGTTGCAATGAAAAAGAGACTCGACATGATCGAACAGCTCTTGGGCTCTGTGAAGAGCTACGCAGGATTTGAAAAAGAGACGCTGGAAAAGATCACCAGACTGAGAACAGAAGTGGCTACTTCTCAAACACGCGATCTAAACAACGTCGACAAGGAGTCCAGAACGATACTCGGAAATCTTTTCGCTGTGGCCGAGAACTATCCCGACTTGAAGACTTCAACAACTGTTACAAGTCTCATGGATGGCGTGAAAAACGTTGAAGAAGAGATCGCAAGACAAAGATACACCTACAACAATATTGCCCAACAATACAATATAATGCAAGACACAATTCCATCCACATTTGTCGCGCGTCTTGTCGGCCTTGCTAGATTGGACTATCTGAAGTTTGAAGAAGAATCCGAGAAAGCACCAAAAATCGCTTTCTAACGTCAAATTGGTTTCAAGGAATTGTTGGAGTGAACCT
>CAYGZB010000124.1:0-2105 GCA_964354325.1 uncultured Candidatus Bathyarchaeia archaeon
AGATTGAAAAGACCGTTGGAGCCATGAAACGGTCGAACTTCCTTGACTTGGAGACAATTGAATTACTGCTGCGAGAAATACGTGTGGACAAGGGCAAGACCAGGCCTGTGACATTCATGGTGGGTCACACGGGATACCTCACGTTTGGTAAGAAAGCTCTCAAGAAGTGAGAAACTCGAAATTGCGCCTCGTGGCGACTCCTTGTGAAAATAAACCTAATCCGCAGCCGCACACTTGTTTCAAACGCGCAGGACGAGAACCCTTAAGAACTACTCTTGAAACCATCGAGGGCTGATAGGGGACCAAGCGATGCACGATGCAAAGAGAATATCTATTTTTGGTCTAGTGGGTGCCTTGATTGCTGGTATCATTACGGTTGGATCTGCCTACATCGGATGGATACTTGTGGACAAAACCCAACTAGGATGGCTGGTATCAAGAGGCTTTGCATTCGTCGCTCTCGCTCTGGGAGTTCTTTCGCTTGTGGCGATTCTTGGCGGATTGGAGACTTCTTCAAACCATAAACAGCTTCGCTCTAACTAGATTCACGAACCGAATCCATCTCCCCGACGTTCACTTCATACCGAAGCTTCAGAGTAGAGAGTGAACGAGAGAGTATTCTACTCCCTTCGGTCATCTTAGTCTCGCATCTTTGGGTAGAAGTTACGCTATTGAATTCTTACGCACCCAAATTGCTCTGCGTGTTTCTAGAAGAGTTCCCGCTCCCTTATCTTCTGCATTAGTTTGGCTGGAACCTTCACGGGCTTGGCAACCTCAAAGGCGTCTATCTCTTGGTCCTTTGCCACCACTGTGAATCCGCATGTGCCATCTGGGAGAAGTCTAGATCTAACGCATTGCGAGTATTTGCATTTTGATATCTCGCACTCATCATCCGCGAAATTGCACCAACCCAACTTGCCTTTGAATCTTATCGAGCGTTGGCTGCACCTGAAGAATTCACAATCCGGAACACATGGCTTGTGTTGTTCTGACATCATGAGATGCTCTCCAAGAACTTCAGATTCGAATCCGCATTCAGTACCGAAACAATAACTGTCCTAATTTGTCTCAGAGCGCTGCTTTTTATTTCTTTCCTTTGACACCTGCGCGAGTCGACTTCCACGATTAATCACAATACACCCTCAGAATCAATTGATCTACCAACTGATGTACTTCAGAATGTCTTCCAGATTCCCACTTCTGACAATAATGTGAGCCAATTTCTCCGCGGCTTGATCTTTGGGATTGAAGGCCAACTTCAAGCCAGCATCTTTCGGAAAATCAAAAGAGTAGTCGCCCACGACTACGCATTCGTTGAGGCCGACGCGAAGACCATTAGAAATATCTCTGATCACCTGGCCTTTGTTTCTTAGTGACACGTTAACCTTCACGTCGCCAGTCAATATGCCGTCTTCCACGATCAATTGATTTGCCACAGCTAAATCTGCTCCCAAATCTCTGACTATTCTGTCAACCAGTAATGAAAGCCCAGCGCTTGCCACAGCTATCTTCATTCCCATGTTTCGAAGCACGCTAAATGTATGCTTCGCACCTTCGACGTAGGGGACTGATTCGACGATCTCAATAATCTCGTTAAAGCCTCTGCCACGCCACGCCATCGCGTCTAGTGTTGCCCATTCGTCATAGGAAATCTCGCCTCTCCAATACTTTCTGGAAGAAACTCTTCCCTCTGACCATGTTCCGAGTTTTCTGTGAATGTATTGCCATATACTCGTAACTTGTGTCAGAGTTCCATCGGCATCGAAAACTACCAGCCTACATCTAGTTCCGCCCAGAGATCCGTGCTTAGATTCATCGACTTCTCGAATCTGTTGGTTCTGGCCAAGGCTTGACGCCGCAATTCCGGTGCCATTTCTGATTAATGTCGCATATGATGCCATGCCATCACGTAGACTTCAGGATTGTTGATATCTCATAGATTATCTGTGGCGGTGTCCAAAATGAGAAGACTTTAGCGTAATTGATTCCTCCTGCTTTTCTGAGAGAGTCTTTCTTGCCATATTCCTCGTATCCATCGACAAATGACTGAAGAAGTCCTTCAATGCTCCCGTCATTATCATGGCGTGGTGTCCTGCAAAATACAG
>CAYGZB010000125.1:0-2096 GCA_964354325.1 uncultured Candidatus Bathyarchaeia archaeon
CAATGATCTCGATAGCGAGTATAACTTCCCACACAAAGTCGAATGAAAGTCGAAGCCCAGTTATCAGGTTCGGGAAGATTGATGGGAGTATCACCTTAGATATTGTTGACAGTCTTCCAGTCTTGAAGACCGTTGCCACGTGAAAATAGTCATGAGGTATCCCTTTTGTCCCCTCTCTGACCGTAAAGAAGATTGGAAAGAATGCGCAAATTGCCGCCATCATTATTGCAGCTGCATTTCCCGGGCCAAACCACATTACCATCAATGGTAGTATGGCTAGGTCAGGAAGAGCTCCGATCAACATTATGATTGGCGTCATTGTCAGGTCCACTCTGCTTCTCAAACCAGCGACAAGCGAGAGAGGCAAAGCAACGAAGAGGGCGGAAAGTATTCCGATTGAGAGATTGAGAAAGCTTGTCAGAACTCTTGTAGCGAACTCTGGAATTAGGAGACATTCATACAATGTACCAATGACCGCTGTAAACGCAGGAACCTTTTCCGATGGTAGGACACCGGTTCGGGCACCAAGCTCCCAGGCACCTACGAAACACACTAATGGCACCATCCATAAGAAAGATCCAAATCCTTTGAGAGACTTCCGCGGCTTTGTCACGCCACTGTTTATCGCGAGTGAGCTTCCAGAATTCAAGTGCTGAGTCCTTCTCGCTATGAATGGCCTTATGCCCGGTATATTGAAGTTTGAAGGATTCCGATAGGAACCGATAGATTCAGAGTTCGGCAATTCTCATGTTTGTGTTTGGTCTTTGGTGACGTATCGTCTGACTTGCACGATTAAGAATCTTGATTTCATTTGTGGCCATATTTACAGCTGCATGTCTACCAATCATAATCAACCACCAGAATGGGCGGGAATTACGCGAACAGACTCAAGAAAGACAGAATGTTTGACGCACGATTTGAAGCTGCATCAAGCATGTTGGCTTTTTTCGTTTCTGCTGCGCGAACAGTTTGTTTGCGTTCATCAAGGTTCTTGAGAGAACGCAAGATCGATTCATGTTTCGCAACATAACTCCCCGTTGTGTTCTGGTTCTCACAAATGATGTCCGCATTCTGCAAGAACCAACCGAGACTAGCCCATTGCACTTATATATCCATCCAGAAGATTACAGCGGGGCTCCTATGTCTCACATGGAAAAAGGTCCTAAGGCGTTCATGGTCAAACACCGCCATTGCTCCGTCTGCGGTTTGCCAGTCAATGTCAATAAGACATTCTGCAGCCCTGAATGTGAATCTCAGAACAAGAAGATGAATCGTAGAAGGACATATACCCTGATAGCGATGACCGTGATTTTCCCATTATTCATCCTACTGATGTATCTGGTGCCTCTCTTCCGGTAGTAAGGACGTTTCTGTTGCACTCTAAAATGTTGTATTCCTAAACAACCTATCTTCAACCGTCATTCATGGCGAGATCCTATGAGTTTCATAAGCGAAGGGGATTACGTTCTTCTCTATTTTGACGAGCGTAGAAAGTGGGTTGTCAAAGCAACGACTGATAGGGAATTTCACACCCATAAAGGCGTCATTAGATTCGGTTCGATCCTGGGCAAACCGTATGGATCTACCGTCAAGAGCAGTCTCAACCAAGACTTCTGGGTGCTTAGACCAACGACATGTGATTTTATTATGTCAGTAGAGAGACCCACCCAGATCATATATCCCAAGGACGCGGGGATAATCATCCTGAAGCTTGGACTGAAACCTGGAGCCTTGGTCGTCGAAGCTGGAACGGGAAGCGGAGCCCTAACGCTTGCAATGGCAAACGCTGTCAAACCCGACGGACACGTGTATTCCTACGAAGTCAGACCTGAGTTTATCAAGACTGCTTCTCGCAATCTGAGAAAAGCTGGCGTACTTGACTATGTGAGTTTGAAGAGCGCGGACGCCAAACTGGGCTTTGAGGAAAAAAACATTGATGCAGTAATGATAGATCTCGGGGATCCCTGGAAAGTAGTCTCCAAAGCCTATAGATGCTTGAAGGGCGGTGCCCCAATAGCCTCGTTTAGTCCCACATTCAACCAGATTGAAAAGACCGTTGGAGCCATGAAACGGTCGAACTTCCTTGACTTGGAGAC
>CAYGZB010000126.1:0-1888 GCA_964354325.1 uncultured Candidatus Bathyarchaeia archaeon
TTGTAGAAAAAGTAGACGTAGAATCGAGAGACCTTATTTCCTCTGTTGAACTAGCTGGATCAGTCTACATCAATTTCCGAATTGACTATGATAAAGCATCGCAAGAAATTGTTCAAGGCGTATTGGGCCTCAACGAAAGATACGGATATCTTGAAACCGACGCGCCGAAGAAAGTGATCGTTGAGCACACAAGTGTCAATCCAATTCATTCAATCCATATCGGTCAAGCCCGAAACCCAGTACTTGGAGACGCGTTGGCGAGGTTGCTTAGGGCCCGAGGCCACAGTGTATCTAGGCACTACTACATCGATGATATGGGCAGACAATCAGCCATCATTGCATATGGGTATGAAAAGATCTGTGGACCCAAACCCGAGACGAAACCTGATCACTTCATGGGGCAGATTTACAGCATAACAGCTTGTCTAATGGAGCTTCGCAAGATCGAGAAAGAACTTGCAGGGCAGCCCGAGGCTGAAGGGGAGCAAGATTCCGCGAAGCAACTAGAGGAATGGACGTCGGTCGCATCGGAACTAGAGAAGAAGTATCCAAAGATTTTCTGGGAACTGAAACAGGCAATTTCAGTCGATTCAAATCCTGAAGAAATCGTTAATCAGCTGATCAGAAACTACGAAAGTGGAAACGAAAAGACAAAGCAACTGGTTCGAGAGGTTGCTGAAATCTGTCTTGGAGGTTTCAGACAGACCCTCTCAAAACTGGACATCAGCTTTGACTCATGGGACTGGGAAAGCGACCTACTCTGGAGTGGAAGGGTTTCCAAAGTGATGAAGGGGCTTCTGAAGACTCCATACGTACATGAAGTCGAGGGAACTCTGGAACTTGATGTTGAGAAAATCGTTGACGACTTGAATCTCAGGAACGAGTTGAACATCAGCCCGAGTTATCATCTGCCGCCTCTTACTCTAGGACGATCTGATGGAACAACTCTCTACACAACCCGAGATATTGCATATAGCATCCAGAAATCCGAATCTGCTGAAAGAGTGGTTAACGTAATTGGAGCAGAACAGACGCTTCCCCAACTTCAACTAAAGGCTGCGCTTCACGCTCTTGGGAAGAGAGAGATAGCCAAGAATCAAACGCACTTCGCTTTTGGGTTGATAGAACTCGCAGGCTACAAGATGTCAAGTCGTCGCGGGCGATTCATCGCACTTGATGAAGTAATCGAAGAAGCCATAGCGAAGGCATACGAGGAAGTCTCAAAGAGAATGCCAGACCTATCGGAGAAAGAGAAGCATTCAATATCTGAAAGCATCGGTCTGAGTTCAATGAAATATGCCCTTCTCTGCGTTGAACCCACCAAGACCGTCTTGTTCACATGGGATCGCGTGTTGGACTTTGAAAGAAACAGTGCTGCTTTCATCAACTACGCCTACACTCGAATCTCTGGGATTCTGAGAAAGCTTGGCGCTTTCCCAAAGTCAGCCGACTACTCAAAACTAGATCATCAACTTGAGAAAGACCTGCTCATGCTTCTTTCTAGATTTCCAGAGGTATTTGCCAAAGCTGCTGACAACCTGAGACCTGATGATATTGTGAACTATGCAAACAGGGTGACCGAGAAGTTCCACGAATACTATGAGGCTGTCAACGTAATCCGATCTGAGACGCCTGAACTCCGAAACGCAAGAGCTGGGCTCATCGAGGCGACGAGAATCGTTCTGAAAAACGCCATGAGCGTATTGGGAATCAATCTTTTAGAGAGAATGTAACCTTTACTTTGTTCCTCAACCTCAAGATTCCTAGAAAGGTAGCAAATCATGTGCGGCATTTTCGGTTGCACACTGAAAGACGGAAGAGCAGCGGAACTGATTCATCATGCACTGAAGAGACTAGAGTACAGAGGCTATGACTCGGTCGGACAGGC